>CAJTTF010000002.1:174431-204127 GCA_910579165.1 uncultured Atopobiaceae bacterium | reverse complement strand
ACTGCAGCACACATCCTCCGTCGTAAGCGCTCACTGTAGAGGAGGGGACGGAAAAAGCAGCTATCACGCTTGATAGAACCTGCTATCACAAGAGCGGCGAGGATCACCCTCGCCGCTCTTCGTTTAACAGGCAGGTTGAGAACAAAAGATAATAAGATTCTTGCCAGTAAGACCAGAAGATACTTCTAGTTAGTAAGAGAAAAAGGGTAAGGCAATTGGTCGAGTTTTTGGACGTAGTCCAAACTGTTTGAAGTCCGCGCTTTACCCTTTATCTCTATCCCGGCTGCAAGTTCCTTATCGCCAGCTTTCTCATCCTGGTTCTTCTCGGCATCGTATGCTAAAGCTGTTGGAAATAACGGCTGTTCATGGTAATATATTCGCTGTTGTGCCTCCTACTTAGCACGCGTCTTACCAACGCAACCTCAGTTGGAGGGGAAGATAGATAAGAAAGGTAATGATTTATGACCATCACCAAGGAACGCAAGCAAGAGCTGATTAAGAAGTTTGGTAAGAGCGAGAACGATTCGGGATCAGCACCTGTCCAGGTTGCCATTATGTCGGATCGCATCTCAGAGCTCACCGAGCACATGAAGACGCACCCCAAGGACTTCCACACCCGTCGTGGTCTCTTGATGCTCGTTGGTAAGCGTCGTCGCTTGCTTTCGTATATTAAGAATCGCGACATTGAAGCGTATCGTAAGCTCATTGAGACGCTCAAGATTCGCGACAACATCTAGTAGGACAGCGTGGTCCTTGCGAGGAAATTGCGTGTTTTTCGGGCTTGCCTGAACGCTGCTCCTCTTAATGATGAGGTCACGCACAAAGAGATGAATTGAGGCAAAAGCTGGGAAGATCCCAGCTTTTTTGCCGTAAAGGTGCAAAAAGTAAAGGTGGATAAAGAGCAGCACGAAAGCAGCTCAAAGGCCTAAGAAGAGCTGCTAGATAAGCAAAAAATAGCAATAAGTAAAGAAGTAAAAAGAAGCAGGAAAAGAAGTAAGAAAGAGGAACGAAAAGATGACAAAAGTTACGCATGAATTTGATTTATACGGCAAACATTACGCCCTGGAGTCTGGCGAGCTTGCCAAGCAGGCAACAGGAGCTGTGGTAGTGCGCCAAGGCGACACGGAGGCGCTCGTCACCGTTGTTGTTTCCAAAGAGCGCAAGGATTTTGATTTCTTCCCCCTCACCGTTGATTTCATCGAGAAGATGTACTCCGTGGGGAAGATTCCCGGTGGCTATCTCAAGCGCGAAGCCCGTCCTTCTGAGAAGGCCACGCTCACGGCGCGCATGATTGACCGTCCGCTGCGTCCCTCCTTTCCTTCTGGCTTTAGAAACGAGGTCCAGGTTGTTGCCATGCCGCTTGTGGCCGACCAGGTCAACCCCGCAGATGTCATCTGCGTTATGGCAGCTAGCTCCGCGCTTTCTCTGGGCGGAGTTCCTTTTGAAGGGCCTCTTGCCTGCGTGAGAATTGCTCGTAATAAAGAGTCGGGCGAATACATTGTGAACCCCACTTACGACGAGCGTGCCAAGTCAGATCTGGATCTTGAGCTTGCGGGCTCTGCCACCTTCATTTCCATGCTGGAAGCATCGGGCGATGAGGTATCTGAAGAAGACATGCTTGATGCCATGGCATTTGGCCAGGAAGCAATTGCTGCGTTTTGCCAAGAGCAGCAGGCCTTTATCGACAAATGGCAGGGGACGAATGGTCCCATTGAGCAGAAAGAGTATGAGCTTGATAAGCCCATTCCAGAAATCCATGACAAGATTTTTGCCTACTTTGATCAGATGGAGGCAGCGCTTAAAGACCCCGATAAGGCAAGCCGCATTAACAACGTAAACACCCTCATGGACGAGATTAAGGCGCAGTTTGGGGAAGAGACGCTTGAGGAGCACGCAACCGCGATTGCCGCCGAGCTGAAAGATCTTGAGAAGCACGCTATGCGCACCATGGTCGTGGAGACCGGCGAGCGCGTAGATGGGCGCACCAACACGCAGATTCGCCCCCTCATGGTGAAGGGCGACTACCTTCCTCGCGTACACGGTTCCGGTCTTTTCCAGCGCGGACAAACGCAGGTCCTTTCCGTTTGTACCCTGGGCATGTTGAACGAATGGCAGCGCCTGGATACCATTGAACCGGTTGACGGTAAGTATTACATCCACCACTACAATTTTCCGCCGTTCTGTACAGGCGAAACGGGTCGCATGGGTAGTCCTAAGCGCCGCGAAATAGGACATGGTAACCTTGCTGAGCGCGCGCTCTTGCCTGTTATCCCTAGCACGGAGGAGTTCCCTTATACCATTCGCGTTGTCTCGGAGGTTATGGAGTCAAACGGTTCGTCTTCTATGGCTTCTACCTGTGGCTCAACGCTCTCCCTTATGGATGCTGGCGTGCCTCTAAAGCGCCCCGTTTCTGGTATTGCTATGGGTCTCATTCAAGAAAACGGTAAGACCGTTGTGCTCTCAGATATTCAGGGATTGGAAGACTTCTTGGGAGACATGGACTTTAAGGTGACCGGCACCGAGCGCGGCATCACCGCCATGCAGATGGACAACAAAGCCACAGGCCTCACACCTGAAATTTTGGAGCAGGCCTTAAAGCAGGCAAAAGAAGGGCGTGCCTTCATTTTGGATACCATGCTTGAAGCCGTTCCTGAGTCGCGCAAAGTGATGAAGGAAACAACACCTAAGATTATTACCATCCACGTAGACAAAGAGAAGATCCGCGACATTATTGGCCAGGGTGGCAAGGTTATTCGCGGTCTCCAGGAGGAGACAGGTGCCACTATTGAGGTGGAAGAGGACGGTACGGTCTACATTTCTGGTACGGGCAATGCAGGCCCTGCAGCTCAGGAGCGCATTGAAGCCATTGTAAAGGAGCCCGAGGCTGGCGAGATTTACACTGGTCGCGTGGTGAACATTCAGCCTTTTGGCGCTTTTGTCGAGATTCTCCCTGGTAAAGATGGCCTCTTGCATATCTCGCATATTGCGCAAGGCCGCGTGAATGCTGTTGAGGACTACCTCAACATTGGTGATGAGGTTGAGGTTGAAGTTCTTGAAGTGGATCCTAAGAGTGGCAAAATGAGCCTTGATCGCGTCAACAAATCTGCCGTAGGCGGAACAAACGCCGGTGACAGCAGGGATTTCGCAGACGGCGATGATACAAGAGATAGTAGAGAAAACGGAGACAGCAGAGGCAGCAGAGATGGCAGTAATCGTTTTAGCGCTGAGGCGCATGACGATGAAGGCCAAGAACCCGCTGGAGAGAAGAGACGCTTCCGTCGTCGTCATTAAGTTCTTTCTCGCATATTCCCGGGAGCGAATCCGTTATTTGCGTACGCTCCCAACCATTCTCAGTTAAAACGGAGCACAAAACAAATGGTAGATCAAGCAGAACGCACGCACAGCAATGCGCGTGCAAACAATAATCAAAAGAATCGCCGCCATCGTGGTACGCGTTCAAATGCATCCTCGCAAAGCGATAATCGCTCTCAAACACAGCGAGGAGAGGCCCCTGCCAGTAACCGTTCTTTCCTAGGACAGCGCAATCGCAGCCAAGGCCGTAGCGGTAAAGGTCACGCACTGAAAATCATCCCCCTGGGTGGTCTTGATGGCATTGGCAAGAACATGACCGTCCTGGAGTATGGCCGCGACATGATTCTTGTGGACGCCGGCCTCATGTTTCCCGACGACAATCAGCCCGGCATCGATCTTATTCTGCCGGATTACAGCTACGTCTTAGAAAACGAGGACAAGCTTAAGGCCATCCTCATCACTCATGGTCACGAAGACCATACAGGTGCCCTTCCATACCTTTTGATGGACCTCAACAATAGGGTGCCCATTTACGCTTCCAAGCTTACTAACGGCCTTATCAAGGGCAAGCTGGCAGAACACCGCCTCAACAAGCAAAAGCTCATTGATGTAGGGCCGCGTGAGCACGTTCGCCTTGGTGCCTTTGATGTTGATTTCTTTAGTATGACCCATTCCATTCCGGGTGCTTTCGGCCTCTATATCAAAACGCCTGCGGGAGCCGTTATGCATACGGGCGACTTCAAGCTTGACCAAACCCCCATTGACGGAGTGACCCCAGACTATCAGGCACTCGCTAAGTTTGGCGAAGCAGGTGTTGATTTGCTTCTCAGTGACTCCACCAACTCAAACGTACCTGGTTTTACCGGCTCAGAGGCAAGCGTGGGCAAGTCGCTCTTTGACATCATAAAGAATGCTCCTGGTCGCGTTTTTGTTGCTTCGTTCTCGTCCCACATCCATCGTCTGCAGCAGATTTGCAATGCCGCAGTAAAGACCAAGCGCAAGGTTGTGGTAACGGGCCGATCTATGGTAACAAACATTAAAGTAGCCAAAGAACTGGGATATCTTAAGGTTCCCGGCGATCTTATCATCGATGCTTTTGATACCGATAAAATCAAGTCCGACAAAATCATTGTCCTTTGTACCGGCTCCCAAGGCGAGCCCCTGAGC
The DNA here is from genome assembly GCA_910579165.1 of uncultured Atopobiaceae bacterium. Lineage (GTDB taxonomy): Bacteria > Actinomycetota > Coriobacteriia > Coriobacteriales > Atopobiaceae > MGBC105563. Next base: position 199,648 of record CAJTTF010000002.1, on the reverse strand, counting down.
GCTCTCGCACGGATGGCCACTGGCGAGCATAAGACGCTTTCTATCAACAAGGACGACACGGTGATTATCTCGGCAACGCCTGTTCCGGGCAATGAAAAGTCCGTTCAGTCCATCATTAACTCGCTTTCCAAAATTGGTTGCGCTATTTTCGACAAAACCAACGCTCATGTCCATGTTTCTGGCCACGCCAGCCAAGAGGAGCTGAAGCTTGTCTTGGGCATGGTGAAGCCCCATTACTTCGCGCCGGTTCATGGGGAAGCGGTGCATCTGCGCGCCCATTCTGCGTTGGCACGTATTATGGGAGTGCCTGCGGACCATATTTTTGTTCTCGACAACGGCGATACCCTTGTAATGAAGAACCACCAGGTAAACATAGGTAAAACGATTGATACAGGCGTATTCTTTGTAGATGGCATGCGCATTTCTGATGCTGATTCCTTTGTTTTGCGCGATCGCCAAAAGCTCTCAAATGACGGCTTGATTACCTGTGTTGCAAGCTTCTCGCACCGACTGCACGCGGCCTCTGACGTAGAGATTGCCACACGCGGAACCTCTTTTGCAGATGATGTTGAGGTGATGAGTGGTGCCGAGAAAATCGTGCGCCAAACCATTGAGCGGCAGGCAACTCAAAAAGGCGTATCGCCCGAGACGCTCAAAAAAGCAATCCGCATTGAGCTTTCCAATTTCATCTGGACGAAGACGCATACAAGACCTATGATTGTGCCCGTGGTACTGGAGGTTTAACGTGGCACAAAAACGCAGTACAACCAAGACAAGAAAGGCCCCGGCCAAGGCTGCTCCCGTCTTAAAACGCTCCGCACAAGGCGGCGCTGGAGCGGGTGGCTCAAAAGGAAAAGGCAAGGGCCAAGTTAAGGTACAGGGAAAGGCTCCGGGAAAAGCACAGGCAGGTGCTAAGAATCTGGCGCGCGGGGGGAATGTAGGCGCGGGACATGGTGCGCACTATTCCTCAATGGGAGCAGGTGCTGGTGCGGGTCGCTCAAGCGCTCTCGACATCGTGGCTGTCCTTCTCATTATTGCCGCTATCGCCCTTGCGGTTCTTATTTTCATTCCTACAGAAGCCCCCGTTGCTTATTGGATTAACTTTGCGCTCACCTGGGCTTTTGGTGTGGGAGCAATTCTTTTGCCTCTTGCAATCTTGGTGTGGGCACTTTCACTCCTCTTTCAGGGATCTGCCTCCGTTTCTGGCCGCTTTGCGCTTGGCCTCTTTTGCATCGTAAGCGCACTGCTTTCGCTTATCACATTATTGAGTGCGCCTGTGGGACTCACTGGTCCTTCTCTTACCTATCTCACGCTTGGGACCTTTGCCGCGTCGCATGGCGGTGCCTGGGGCGGACTTATAGCATGGGCACTGCTTTCGAGTGTAGGTGCAGCCATTTCTCTTGTCGTTCTCTGCGGACTGGTTGTGGTAGGAGCCGTTATCTGCGGATTTTCCATCTCTGGATTGATTGCACGTTTGCGCGAGCGTCATGCAATTCGCCGAGAAGACCGCGAGGAGCCAGGCGCTCATCTCTTAACGCGCTTTGGTGTTGGAAAAAGACGTCCTGGTGTCCATGCAGCTGTCTACGCTGATGACGAGTTGGCAGCAGCGGGCGCAGCTGGCGGACTCGTTGGTGCGGGCGGCCTTGGAGGTTCCGCTGGTCCTGGTGGTGTTCCAACCGCACGTCTTAACGGCGCTGCAAAAACCCGCAAAATGGCAGGCCAAAAGACATCTTTTATTGGTGGGCGCAAGACATCCGTCTTAAAGCGCAATCCTATGGGCTCTGAGGTTGACGAGATTGTGGGAGCTGATTTAGGTGCGGGAGCAGCGCATGAAGAAAAGACCTTCCACCCTCAACTTACGTCCTTTGTTGAGCCTACGGGCGCTATCGCTTATGAGTATGACGAGGAAGTCGAAGGTGCAGATGCCATTGGCGTCAATGCAATGACTGATGGAGCTGCTCAAGATAGCACAGGAGCAGATGAATACGGTAAAACCTCTTTGCCACGTCGTGGTACCAAGCGTCAAGATAGCACGGGCGCCTCTGCTGATGAAATCGCACAAGAAGGATTCGCTGGTAATAGCTCAGCCGGAGATACCGGGATAATAGGGGAAGCAGCCGCAGCAGAAGCTGCAACCGCAGCAGCAGGAGCCGGAGCTGGAGCCGCAGCTGAAGCAGGCGCCGCTGCCGGAGCTGGAGCCGCAACTGGAGCAGGCGCCGCAGCCGGAGCTGGAGCCGCAGCTGGAACCGCGGCCACACCCGCGGCCACAGCAGGAGACGGCTTCACAAAATCAGATGCGGGCAAAAAGAAAGAAGAAAAGAAAGAAGACGCAGCTCACTCGTCCACGGAAGTTGCGCTCCCGCCCATGAGTCTCCTCCAATCAAACCCGCAATCGGGAATTTCGGCAGCCAACGAAAAAGACCTGCAAAAAACAGCTGAGCGCCTGCAAGCAACGCTTGAAGAATTTGGCCTCAAGGCACGCGTTAAGGGATGGGTATCCGGACCTCTCGTTACCACCTTTAAGATTGAAATGGGAGAGGGAGAGCGCGTCAATAAAATCACAAATCTTGAAGACGATATTGCACTTGCTCTTGCAGCTGCATCTGTGCGAATCTTTGCTCCTATCCCTGGTACGTCGCTTGTGGGCATTGAAATCCCCAACGCAAAACGCACCAATGTGTGCCTGGGAGATGTGCTCACCTATGCACAGGGAGGACCGCTCGAGCTTGCCGTTGGCCGCGACAGCGAGGGCCATCCTCACATCATTGACCTTGCTAAACTTCCGCACCTGCTTGTTGCAGGTACCACGGGTTCCGGTAAATCTGTCATGCTGAACGCTGCTATCATGTCCATTCTCATGCGCGCCACACCAGATCAGGTTCGCCTCATCATGGTGGATCCCAAGCGCGTTGAATTTACTTGTTACGCTGGCCTTCCACATCTCTACGTGCCGGTGGTTAACGAGCCCAAACAAGCGGCGAGTGCGCTTCAATGGTCTGTCTCGGAAATGGAGAGACGCTTGCGCATTTTTGAAAAAGCTGCCGCGCGCGATATTGGTACCTATAACAACCTCGTCAAACGCGGCAAGCTGGGCGAAGAGACAGAGCCCATGCCCTACTTTGTTATCGTCATCGATGAGTTGGCTGACCTCATGATGGTCGCCGGCAAGGAAGTTGAGTCTTCCATTGTGCGCATTGCTCAGCTGGGACGCGCCGCCGGTATTCACCTCATTGTAGCCACGCAGCGCCCGTCCGCCGATGTCGTGACTGGCCTCATTAAAGCCAATATTGACAACCGTGTGGCGCTTTCCGTTGATAACGGCACTAACTCGCGTATCATTATCGATCAAAACGGTGCCGAGAAACTCCTGGGTAACGGCGACATGCTCATCAAACTGCGCGGCCGCACCACGCCCCAGCGTATTCAGGGTTGCTACGTTTCTGACCCTGAGATTCAAAAGACTGTGAGCTTTATTAGCGAACAGACTGAGGCTGAGTATCATGACGAGATTCTCACGGCTGTTGTGCCAACCGGTCCAGGTAATGCTTCCATGGGAGCCGCAGAGGGACCTCAGGACGATGATCCGCTCGTCTGGGACGCTGCAGAAATCGTGGTGAAGTCGCGTCTTGGATCAACTTCTGGACTTCAGCGATCCCTCCGCGTGGGTTATGCACGCGCCGGTCGCATCATGGACATGCTAGAAGCCAAAGGCATCGTGGGTCCACCTGACGGTGCCAAGCCGCGAGAAGTTCTCGTTACGCAAGAAGAGCTTGTGGAAATGCGCTCCTCAACAGGCGCTGGTCAGGAAGAGTTTGAGGAGATGTTCTCATGAGTACGCCGCTTCCTCGTTTTAGTCAGGTTTTGCGTGGACGCCGACAAGAACTCCGCCTTACAACCAACCAGGCTTCGCGTAACTTGCGCCTAAAGGAAGAAGTGCTTCTGGCCTTTGAAGCAGGAGATTGGTCACGCATTCCGCGTTCTGGATACGCGCAGGGGATGCTTTCAAGCTACGCGCGCTACCTTGGACTTAATCCCTCTGAGGTGATCTATCTCTTTCAAGAAGACTTTGAAACCTACTCCGCTGGCGGCCTTCCTGTGAGTGACGATGCACGAGGAGGCTCAGACGAGAGTACGGGCCGCGTGCGTGGACGCGGTCGCGCCAGCAGGGGAGATCTCTATGGTTCGCAAGGACCGGCAGGATCGATGCTTTCCGGCTCTATTGAAGATGCCCGTGTCTATGGAGAAAGCGCTGCTACACGTGCGACGCCTCTCTCGGGATCTGCAAAATACGGCTACAGCCAAAAATATCTCAACGCATCATCTGCGCGCCCCGAGGACACTACCTATACGCATCGCAATTTGTACACCAAATCCACGTCACATACGGTGCGCAGACGAGGACGTGTCTCGCAAGAACCCATACGCGATGAGTTTTCCTATGCGCAGGCGCAGGAGTCAGATGTGCGATTCCAGACGGGAGAGATTAGAACGCGCGAGGTCCAAGCGCAGATGTTCTCCGATGATCTTCACTATGATCCGGCTCGGCCTTACGAACAGGCTTCTACGGCGGCCGGGCGCAGGGCTTCCAAGAATATTGCTAAACCCACACGACCCAACGTGCAGCGCAGATCAAGTTCTGCAGGCGCACCTGGTGGAGGCGCCCCTGGGGGATCCTCGGTGGCCGGTGATGGCCAGAAGCAGCCATTTTTCTCTAACACGCGTCGCACCATCATGATAGCTTTTCTCGTGGTGGCGGCCATTTTGCTCCTTCTTATTACGCTCGGCATTAGAGGTTGCGTTTCTAGGATGGCAAGCAACAATCAGCCCGATGAGATTGCTAATCCTCAGGCGCAAACGCAAAACGCTTCGGACAATCAGAGCAACGCGGGCAATACAAACAACACCTATGTTGAGGTGAAAGTTGAAGTTTTGCAGGGGGACGTAACGTGGTTGGAGATTAAAAACGACACGGTGACCGACGTTGCTCAAACCATAACAGGTCCCTGGTCTAAGACGTATCAAGTAACAGGCACAATGCAGGTGCGTGCAGCCGAGGCAACGGCTGTGACCATTACGGCAAATGGCAAGACGGTGAGTTTTGATAAGGCATCGGCAGGCCTGAGTGTTGCTACTATTAATGCCAAAGATTACGGGGTGACTGCCCAGGCAACCACAAATGGGCCTGCTGCCGGCAATAGCTCTAGTACATCCGGAAGTGGCAGCAATAACGCCAACACGTCCACTGGTGGCAGCAATAACGCTAACACGTCCGCTGGTGGCAGCAGTAACGCCAACACGTCCGGTGGCGGCAGTACTACAAGTAATGCTACAAACTCTGGAAATACGGCTTCATCGAGTGGTTCCCCTAGCATTAATGAAAAGCGGTGATGGCTCTACGCGCCAAGTAACTAAGTACATGCAAGACCTGATAAAGGAGTAACAATGGCTAAAGATTCTTCATTTGATGTGGTGTCCGAAGTTGACCTACAAGAGGTTGACAACGCCTACCAGCAGGCCACCAAGGAGATTTCTCAGCGCTACGACCTTAAGAACTCCAATGCTGAACTCACTTTTAATAAAGGCGAGAAAACTATTACCATTCTTGCCCCTGCCGATTTTGTTATTGGCCAGGTGAAGGACATTCTCAATTCAAAGCTGATACGCCGCGGCGTAGACATTAAGGCGCTCAAGTGGTCAGATCCAAAGCCGGCGTCGGGGCAGAACCTCACTACTACTGCCACCATTGTGACGGGTCTTTCTTCAGACGATGCCAAGAAGGTTTCCAAGGACATTAAGGCTATGAACCTCAAGGTTAAGCCTGCAATCGAAGATCAAAAAGTCCGCGTCACGAGCCCTTCAAAAGACGCTCTGCAGGAGGTCATCCAGAATCTTCGCGATGCCGATTATGACTTTGCCCTGCAATTTGTGAACTACCGATAAGGCTTCTTCTCCCACTGAGGTAATGAGCTCATGAGAACTGCGTTGCCTGCCGTCTATTTCCAAACGCATGGATGTGCAAAGAACGAGGTGGATACGCGCCACATGGCTCAGCGCCTCACAGACGAGGGATTTTCGGTTGTCGACTCACCCCAAGATGCCAATATTCTCGTGGTAAATACCTGCGGTTTTCTCGAAGCGGCCACCCGTGAGTCGCTTGAGGCCGTTCTCGAACTCGCTGAGGACAAGGGCGATAAGCTGCTCATTATGGTCGGATGCGTCCCAGCACGCTATCACAAGGAGCTCAAAGGAAGCCTTCCCGCGGATCTTCCTGAAGTTGACGCCTTCATAGACGTTGTTTCCGAGAAAAACATCGCATCCATCTTGAGGGATCTTTGGGAGGAAAAACTGCAACAGAAGCAGCAGCAACAACCGCACCTGAAACAACAAAACCAGCAGAACCAGCAGCAACAATCGCACCTGGAACAACAGCAGCAACAGCAACAGAATCAGCAGGTTCAGCGCCATCAGTCGGATACAAATGAAACAAAAACGGCGACCCCTTCTCACGCGACGCCTCTCCCAGCAAGCACAAGCACTGCCTTGCAGGGGTGGGCGTATGTGAAGATTTCCGATGGCTGCAACCGCTTCTGCTCCTTTTGCACCATTCCCTTCATTAGAGGCCGCTATCAGTCTCGCTCTTACGCAGACATTGAGCAGGAGGTCCGTGCGCTCCTAGAAGAGGGTGTTCAAGAGATTGATTTTGTCGGTCAAGATACCGGCGTATATGGTCAAGATATCTCCGACAAGAACGAACCGCAGAGCCTGGCACAACTTGTGTGGAAGCTAGCACCGCTCTTTAAGGAGCACAGCGCCAAGATGCGCCTTTTGTATGTCCAGCCGGACGGCATGGACGAAGAACTTATCGAAGCCTACGCGGATTGCGATGAGCTGCTGAAATACATCGATATCCCCGTGCAGCACACAAGCGCACGGCTGCTTAAGGCTATGAAGAGAAAAGGCTCGGCGGCGGAGTTTAGGGAACTGTTTAAAACGCTTCGCACCAGGGTACCTGATTTAATTCTCAGGACCACGCTCATGGTGGGATTTCCTGGCGAGACAGAAGAAGACGTGGTGGAGCTGCTTTCTTTTGTGGAGGAGGTGGGCTTTGATTACGTGTCGAGTTTTTCTTACTCGCAGGAGGAGCCCGCGCGCGCAGCATATCTTCCGCAGCAGATTCAAGAAGAAGTCAAGCTTGAGCGCCTTCAGAGGCTGCTCGATTGCGTTCAGGCTACAGGTGAAAAGAAGGCGGCAGAGCACGTAGGCGATACGGCGCGCGTTTTGGTGTGTGGAGAAGAGGATGGTGAGACCGTGGGTCGCGCATGGTTTCAGGCACCCGATTCCGACGGCGTCGTTATCATCGAGGGTGCTACAATTGCACCTGGTACGAGCGTCTCCGTGAGTATCCATGAGAGCTGTGGTTTCGATCTTATCGGCAGTATAGTGGACGATTAAGAAGAGTCACGGGAATGGCGCTACGTGCCAAGAAGACGAGAATCGCTTGTCGTGAGAGTGGAATCTTGCTTGAGGGGTTACGCGGCTACGCAATTTAAGAGTATAAATGCTTACAAAACGAGGAACTAAAGCGCGCCGCGCTTGTACAGGTTAGCTAGCAAAGGAAAGAAAGAATGCCTGCAAAAACGAGTAAAAAGAGCACCAGGACAACGACTAAGACCGCGGTGAAGGCGCAACGCAAAGCAGCACCTAAGGCTACAGCAACAGCCAAGACTAAGGCCGCGCCTAAGGCCAAGGCAGCACCAAAGGCTGCTTCCAAAGCAAGGACAACGGCAAAAGCTGCTTCTAAAGCCTCAAAGGAAGTCAAGGCTAAGACTCCCTCTAAAATCGCCCGTGCTTCCAAAAAGAGAACCACGGCAGTATCTGCGCACAAGATGGCCAAGAATAAGACTTCTGCAGCTAAAAGCCACAAAATCTCTCCTAATACAATCACGCTCGTCCGCATTGTTCTCGCATTCATATGGCTTGCCGCATGCGAACTTTTCATCGATTTACCAGCCACCCTTAACATCTTAACCGTGCGCTTTGCTGCAATTTCGGTTGAACCTCTCATTCTGGCCGGCGTCTTTTTTGTTATCGCCCTTACGGATTTTCTCGACGGCTACTTCGCGCGTAAGAACGATGCCATTTCCAACTTGGGCATTTTTCTTGATCCTATCGCCGACAAAATTCTTATCCTCTGTGGCCTTCTCTTCCTAATGCAGTATGGCTATATCAACATTTGGGCTGTCCTTATCATTGTTGCACGTGAGTTTCTTGTCTCTGGTATGCGCATGTCCGTTGCCGAGAAAGGCGTGGTCGTCGCAGCCAGCGGCATTGGTAAAACCAAGACCGCTCTTACGATGGCAGCGGTAGTTGGTTTCTTTATCTATATGGGTCTGCCACCTCTCTTGCTGGTGTCTACCATCGTGTTCTGGGTCAGCCAGATCCTCCTTTTGTTTGCTATCTTCTTTACAATCTGGTCTGGCCTTGAATACTTTGCAGAGAACAAGAAATACCTCGTCTAAACCAGGAATGTTGCAGCTATGCTCTTGCTTGATGCGGTCGTACAAAAGGCTGAGGGCGTTGTAGCTTTAGCCCGCGAGCGGAAGATTTCGCTCAGCTGTGCCGAGTCGTGTACGGGAGGGCTCGTGGGCGCTGCAATTACCTCGGTTGCGGGTTCTTCTGAAGTATTCCAGGGCGGCATCATTAGCTATTCCAACGACGTGAAGCACCGCATCCTAGGCGTCGACCAAAGAATTCTGGACACGTACGGCGCTGTTTCTGAGGAGTGCGCGCGCGCCATGGCACAGGGTGCTTCTCGTGTTCTTAAAACTCAGGTAGCCATATCTATCACGGGCATTGCTGGCCCTGACGGAGGTGTTCCCGGAAAGCCGGTGGGGACGGTGTGGTTTGGCATCGCAACGCCTCACAAGGTTTCCGCCAAGCTCTGTACTTTTAATGGTTCGCGCGAAATGGTGCGTACCAATTCTGTGTTGCAAGCTCTGGATCTGCTAGGTGAGGCAATGCACTCCTTGTAATCTTTTGGTAGGCTGCTTGGTCGTTCTTTGTAAGGTGCTGGTATGGGACGCAGGGTAGTGCCCGTTGCTCATTCTTCAAGTATTCCTATTCTTCCGCGCCTACATTTCAAATCACATTAAAATCGCTTTGTAAGAGGGTGGTAAGAATCCGGTGTGTTTGTAGTATTTTCTCGGTAAGAAGGCTTAGGCAAAATACTTTTTAAAACCGTTGACATAGAACACGTGTTCGGTATAATCTAGTGCAAATCGAGAAGAGAGGTCGTCTATGGCACGCGCAAAAACAGTAACCCGAGAAGTGCACGGTCCATCCACAGGCAAGGAGCGTGACGAGCGCATTAATTCTGCAACAGCCGAGATTACCAAGCGTTTTGGGCAGGGCTCCATCATGCGCTTTGGCGATGAAGGACCATCGCTAGAGATTGAGGCTATTCCTACTGGCTCCATCGCACTTGATGCCGCCCTTGGTATTGGAGGCGTGCCGCGTGGACGTATTGTGGAGATATATGGACCCGAGTCGTCAGGTAAAACTACGCTTTCGTTAGAGATTCTGGCAGAAGCGCAAGCCATGGGCGGTGTTGTTGCCTTTATCGATGCCGAGCATGCCTTAGACCCCGGCTACGCCGCACGCATTGGCGTGGATATTGATGACGTCCTTATCTCGCAGCCAGACACCGGCGAGCAAGCGCTTGAGATTTGTGACATGCTGGTACGCTCCGGCGCTATCGATGTCATCGTAATTGACTCTGTAGCGGCGCTCACGCCACGCGCAGAGATTGAGGGCGAGATTGGTGAGACCACCGTAGGACTTCAGGCACGTCTTATGAGTCAAGCGCTTCGCAAATTGGCCGGATCTCTTTCAAAATCTAATACTACCTGCATCTTTATTAATCAGCTCCGCGAGAAGATTGGCGTTATGTTTGGTTCTCCTGAAACAACGCCCGGAGGACGGGCGCTTAAATTCTTCTCTTCTGTGAGACTGGATATTCGCCGCGTTGATACGCTTAAAAACGAGGGTAACGTTGTGGGTAATCGCGTTCGTGTTAAGGTAGTTAAGAATAAGGTTGCGCCTCCTTTCCAGCAAGCTGAGTTTGACATTATGTACGGAACGGGAATCTCTAAGGAAGGCTCCGCTCTAGATATGGCCGTGGATGCCAACATCGTCGATAAGTCCGGCGCTTGGTACACCTACCAAGGGGAGCGCCTTGGACAGGGCCGTGAAGCTGCTAAAGAGTTTTTGCAAAAAAACCCTGACTTGCTTGAGGAAATAGAGCATCAGGTGCGTATTGTCTGTGGCCTAGAGTTTGAGGACGAGGAGACTAACGCCCCCGGTGCGGTGGCTGAAATCACTTCAAAAACCTCTGATGCAGCGTCCAGTACGGCTTCTAATGAAGCTTCCGCATCCGCATCAAGAGTATCTGCTGCATCAACAGGCACAAAGGACTCTAAAATCGCGACAGACACTGCGCAACCACTGGGAGAGGCAGAAACCATTTCTGCTAAGCCCGTTAGCAATAAAACGGTGGTAGCAGCGAAGTAGGGAGAACGCTCTTGATAACGGACGCGTCGCGCTAACAGCAGAGAAGCTGTAAAAACAAAGCACGCTGCTGTACCTAAGTACGCTTCTGTTTCCTTATACAGACCAGAATAAAGAAAAGAAAGGTACCTGTGCCTTCCTACGACCCAGATGAAATCCCGCAGAACGATAATGAGACCAGCATCCAATTTGAGCATGATGCTGGCCTCGTCTTTACGCTGGTCCTCCCTTCTAAAGTTGCATCTTCCTTTAGCAAGCGCAAGCCCCCCGCACTTCTTTATCTAAGACAAACGACAAATAAAGAGGGGAGTGGTGTTGCTATCGTTCCCACTCCTGCTGGCGATGAGAATGTTGCCGCGGGTGCCACTGGTGCCGATGCTATTGGCACTGGTAGTGATGCCGGTAGGACGCAAGAAGATCAGCTCTATTGGAAAGGTCCCGTGCGGGTTGCACGCTCAATTAAAAAGGCCATCCAGTCGTATGAGGGCGACCTAAGCCAAACAAAGCTTGATGAAATTATTACTGCCACTACAAGGATACACGCTGCGTCCTACGTTAACACGCTCTTCAATATGCGCGACTACGCGAAGGCAGAAGTGGAAGATAAGCTTCTTTCTGCAGGATATGATAAGGACGTCGTTCAGGAGATTGCCCAAAAGGCCCAGGATGGAAACCTCATCAACGACGAGCGTTTCTCGGAAGTATTTATACGCTCAAAGATAATGGACGGATGGGGACCTCGTAAGATCCAGCAAGCGCTTGCTAAGAGGGGGATCGCCCTTGATGAGGTGAAGGGCTGGCCAGAAGAGTTTATTGCGCATGACCAAGAAGTGGAACGTGCATACGCCCTTATTAAGCACCGGTCTGTCCTACGCAAGAACCCTTTTGAAAAGTCTGTTCGATTCTTAGCATCTAAAGGCTTCAGCTACGACATCTGCAAACAAGCTGCTCTGCGTCTCGTAGACGATTGTAGAGAACAGATGGAATGACGCCACGAAGTCGCATTAGGTCAGCGCTATCTGTAGAGCATTAATTACTGCTTTCTGCACAACCCGAAAAAGGCACTGAGTTTTGAGTCTCTACGCCAGCCAGCCGCTTGATTTTTGCACGGCAACGCTGCCTGTGCTATCTGCGCTTAATGAAGCGGTTAAAGAGGAGGCAAACCTTCCTTGACAAGGAGCTCTTTTTAAACTCTTCAATACGTTCGAGCGTCGCCGAATAGTTCCCACTGTAATTGCCGAGTATTTCAGCGCTTTTTTCGAGATAGGAAATCAAGGCGTCGTTTGTAAGGTCTCTCGCCCAAAAACGAAGCGACTCCGTGGCGGTTCTGTCCTTGGCAAGAAGAATTGGATCGTTGGACACGAAGTATTCTTCGTTACCCTTGCGATCAAAAGGACGAATGGGCTTCAGCTTCTTATCCACCTTGCAGACCACCGGCTTAAAATCGGGGTCAAGCCTCAATAAACACGAGGCGCTATCTGCAGGAAGGAAGAGCTTTGGGTGCAAGTCAAAGCTTGTGTTATAGCGGTAGCGCAGCAGCAATGACTTCTCCTCAGTTGGAACGCCACCCTCAAAAGAATCATCGTAAAACAATTGCATGGAGCCCATGAGAGGATTAATTGAGGCCAGAAAGCCATCGATGCTCAGTTTCAAAAGCGTTGCATTTGGCATGGGGCCTTCTTCAGACGGGGATTGAGGGCAGCTGCGTTCTTTCGGCTGAATTTCCTCCAGCTTCTGATAGAAAGCATCAAAAAGCTTATCGAAGGCATAGCGATCGAGCGCCCTCTCATAAAGCACATCAAGATTCTTTACATTGGAAGCATAGCCAGCAACAATATCGTCAACAAGCTCTTCAGCCGTTCGTTTGACGGGAGCATGACGACCCGAATAATTGAAGTGCTCGGCGGTATCCAAGGATTCCACTTCCAAATAGCCTGGACCGCCAAAGTTGTCATAGCAATACAGTGGTGTCTTTGTTGCAAAGCACATCTGCGCGGTTTGTCCAATAGACACGACAAGGTCATACGAGCCAAGAAAGGCCGGAGTAATGTCCACAGAGATACTCTCATAACCAAAAAGATCACAAGAAATGCCCGCTGCTTCAAAGAGAGGGACGGCCTGATGTACCTCTGGGGGAACGTGGTTAGAGATGACCGCTATTCGCGATAAAGCCGAATCGTTCGGTTGGCGATTTCTTGATTGTTGTTCAGGAAAGATTCCAACATTTTCAGCGTTCGTGGCTTGAGTGGGATATTTTTGTTCACTATCGTCCGTGTTAGCTTGGCGCTTTCCAAACTCAAAAGCAGACTCGCTTGCGTAGTTCAAAAAGACCATCGCTTGAGGATTTAGAGACTGCTTGCTAATGATCTTTGCGTTATTTGCTAAGCGATGTAGTTCTGCTTCACGTACTTCTAAAGTCTCTTCGCTGTTGACGACAAGCAGGTCTGCGAGCCCCGCAAAAGAAGGCAGCTCTTCGTGCTCGCTGTAGGGAGAAAGGGAGGAGACAACAATCTTGTCAAACGTTATCCCTTTGCGCCATACGCTCTCCGCGGCAAGTTGGTGTTGCGCGAAAAATACGTCGTAATGAGGTTTTAATTCGTCAATCTGAGCATAGTCAAAAAGAGCTATGCCTTTTTCGAGAAATGCTTGTTGCAGAGGAAGTCCCTTAACGAGACAGAATACATCGACATCCCATCCGCGTTGCTTAAAAGCCTCTGCAAGGGATAGAACATGCAGCTCAGAACCAGTTCTCGTGAGCTCGAAGAGGTTCGTTAAGAGAATTGAGGGCCTGTTACTCATCGTCTGCCTTGTCTACGGTGGATCCCTCACCAGCCTGTTTTTTGACCTCATCAGGCGCGCGCAGCCTACCTTGTTCAACAGGCTCGCTGTTCTTTACTGTTTCGCTCGCCCTGTCGTTGTGAGAATCTTCCGCATTGCTAGAGGACACACTTTCATTAGTACGTTCCTTATTAAGCTCCACGGGCTCAGATGAATGCTCAGTGGACGTTACGCGGCCGGACTTATCGGTATGAACAACGTCGCTAAACGTGAGTACTTCCACATCCTTGCCGGCTTCTGAATCGTCGGCCAAGTCAACACCAATAGCGCGTCCTTCCTCGTCCAGCACGAGCTTTGGATGGATGCCCGTCCTGTCGCGGAATTCCTTACCACCAATTACGTTGCCCTCAGTTTCTGCCACAACTTCACTCATGTCGTCGTTGAGGTCTTGCGAAAGAATGTCTTCCTCGTCACCTTCTGGCATCACAATAACGTCGGTCTTGTGCGAAACACGGTCTAGATGCAGGGCTTTTCTGGACTTATTGAAGAGTGGCAAGAACTCAACCATGATTGAGGAAGTTGCAAGGCCATACCACTGGGAAGGTGAGCCGCAAATACGACGGATAGCATACTTTGCGCTCATGACAGCGCGATCCAAACCGGAGAGATTGGTCTCCGGTGTAAGGAGCTTACGGAGGAGTACGTACTTAAAATCTCCCACGTTGCCGGGATCTTTAAAGATTGAGTAGTGATAAATCTGCGGCTTCATCTCTTTATCATCCACCAGCTGTTGGATGATTTGGTGCAAGAAGGCATTGACGCGCTGGTTCACTTTAAAGCCCAAGTGTAGTGTGATTTTGAAGATAAAATCAGTCCCATAGCTGTTGATAGAGTAGGTGTGTGTATAGGGCTCTTCGGTGACGCGAACGTTCACAAAGAAATAGCATTTGGCGCGCTTGGGACGGCGTTGCAGGATTGAGAATAGGATGTCACGGTCCACGAGTTTTGGTGAGGGGTCGTTGGTGAGATAGATGAGGTTATCGGCAACGACAGGAACACGCTCGTCCTTGGAAAGGCGGCGCAGTTGCGCAATATAGCGTTTAACCGGCAAAAAGACGGACTGCGAACGCTCAACAGCAGAGCCGCGGCGCCATATGTACATGATGATAAAGAGAATGGCGGCAATGATGATGGTGAAGTAACCGCCGTGGACAAATTTGGAGAGACTGGAGAGGAAAAAGCACGATTCTAGCACGCCAAAGATGGCAACAAAAATCCATGAGAACGCAGGCCTATGACAGATTTTATCGAGATAGATGTGGAGCAAGAGCGTAGTCATAAGCATGGTAATGGTGATAGCCAAACCGTAGGCCGCTTCCATGTTGTATGACGTTTGGAAGAGAAGCACAACCGTAATGGTACCGATCCACATGATGTTGTTGACCATGGGAATATAGAGCTGTCCTTTGGTCTGAGAGGGGTAAGTAATGCGCAGGTGAGGCATCAAATTGAGACGCGTTGCTTCCGAGACAAGCGTGTATGAACCTGTAATAAGAGACTGGGAGGCAATAAGGCCGGCAATGGCGGAGAGCACCACGGCAAAGGGGCGGATATTAAGCGCAAGCATCTCGAAGAAGGGATTGAGACCCTCCTGCGCTGCTATGGCTGTATTGTGTGCGTTAGAGATGATCCAGGAGCCTTGACCAAGGTAGTTAAAGAAGAGGCAGATCATAACGAAGGGCCAGGTAGCGTAAATGTTTGCACGGCCAACGTGGCCCATGTCCGAATAGAGGGCCTCGGCGCCGGTGGTTGCGAGAAAGACAAAGCCAAGGACAGCAAAGCCAGATTTATTGAGCGGGCCAAAGAGGAAAGCAAGGCCACGCAGGGGATTTAAGGCCAGAAGCATTTCCCAATGTGCGGGAAGGTTGAGGATACCCGCAATACCCAAGAACAAAAACCAGCAGAGCATGATGGGTCCAAAGAGATGACCAATGGAGGCGGTTCCTGCTCGCTGGAGCAAAAAGAGGGCACAGAGAATAACAACTGTAATAAGGACTACGACAAACGGTGTATCGCCCAAGAAAGCGTGACCAAAGTTGATGGTTCTGAGACCTTCAATGGCTGTGGTGACGGTGACCGCTGGGGTGAGGATCCCGTCTGCCAATAGTGCCGCTCCTCCTATCATTGCAGGTAGGATGAGCCATTTTCCGCATTTCTTTACAAGTGAAAAGAGTGCGAAGATGCCGCCTTCGTTGTGGTTATCGGCACGAAGAGCTATGAGCACGTACTTTACCGTGGTGATGAGCATGACGGTCCAGAGAACAAGAGAGACCGCACCTATGACGGTGTCGGGCGTCATAGAGGCGAGGCCACCGTTACCCGAAACCACCGCCTTCATAACATAGAGCGGACTTGTTCCAATGTCGCCATACACAACACCAAGCGTGACGAGGGCCATGCCCAGTGAAAAGGGGATGGTGCCTCCCTTGATGACCCCCGATTTTTGGGGAACCAGTGATGCCATACCTGCTCCTTAAGCGGTTTCTATAGGTCTGTTTTTGCAGAGAGAGATTGTAGTACAGCAATTGCGAATTCTGTGTGGATTTTTCAAATGTGGTAGCACGAGGCACAAAATGTAGTAGACTAACACTTCCCAACCACAAAACCTAGTAAGAAACGTAAGGAATTTAAGGCGAAGATATGGAAAAACTCCCTGATAGCACTCCAAACGCGCCCGCTGCGCAAGCATCAAAAACTCAAGAGACGTCAGCAGTTGCAGCTACCTCAGCTACTCCTGTTACGTCAGTCGCTTCCGTTGCCCCAGTAGCTCCAGCTGCATCAGCAGTTGAAGCTTCCCCAGCTACTCCTGCTGCCTCAGCTGCTTCTGGTACCTCAGCTGCCCCCGCCACAGAAGAGGCTTGGGCAGGCTTCACGCAAGGAGCATGGACGCACGACGTCAACGTACGCGATTTTATCCAGCACAATGTGACACTCTACACAGGCGATGAGTCGTTTCTTGCAAAGCCAACTCAAACTACCAAAGACCTCTGGAATAGCGTGCTTGGCCTATTCGAAGAGGAGCGCAAGAATAATGGCGTTCTCGATATGGACACCAAAGTTGTCTCTACCATTACAAGCCACGCCCCCGGTTACATCGACAAGAGTAAAGAGCGCATTGTAGGACTCCAAACGGAGAAGCCTCTCAAGCGCGCTCTGCAGCCAAACGGTGGCATCAAGATGGCGCAGGCGGCTTGCAGATCTCATGGATATGAGGTGGATCCTGAAATCATCGATTTCTATGAGCACAAGCGAAAAACTCACAACGCCGGCGTCTTTGACGTCTACACCCCAGAGATGCGCGCTTGTCGTCACGCCCACATCATCACCGGTCTGCCCGATGCCTATGGTCGTGGTCGCATTATTGGCGACTACAGACGTGTTGCTCTTTACGGCCTGGACTTCCTCATTGCTAATAAGCAGCGCCAAAAGGCATCCACGAGCTCTACGATGTCTGAAGAGGTTATTCGCCATCGAGAGGAATTATCGGAGCAAATTCGCGCCTTGCAAGAACTCAAGGAAATGGCCGCAGCGTATGGATTTGACCTCAGCCGGCCTGCTGCAACGTTTAAAGAAGCGGTTCAATGGACCTATTTTGCCTACCTTGCAGCCATTAAAGAGCAAAACGGCGCCGCCATGAGCCTGGGCCGCACCTCCACGTTCCTCGACATTTACGCTGAGCGCGACCTTGCGGCAGGCCTCATTACAGAGGAAGAGGTTCAGGAGATTATCGACCACTTCATTATGAAGCTCCGCATGGTTAAGTTTGCGCGCACGCCTGAGTACAACCAGCTTTTTTCCGGCGATCCGCAATGGGTTACAGAATCCATTGGTGGCATGAGCGTAGATGGGCGTCCGCTCGTTACCAAAAACAGCTTCCGCTACCTGCATACTCTTGAGAATATTGGCACAAGTCCTGAACCCAATCTTACGGTGCTCTGGTCGGTGAACTTGCCAGCTGCTTTCAAGAAGTATTGCGCCAAGCTCTCTATTCTTACAAGCTCCATTCAGTATGAAAACGATGATCTCATGCGTGAGGTCCACGGCGATGATTATGCTATCGCCTGCTGCGTTTCATCTATGAAGGTAGGAAAGGAGATGCAGTTCTTTGGGGCGAGAGCAAACCTTGCTAAGTGCCTGCTCTACGCGCTCAACGGTGGCGTTGATGAGATTTCTGGTGAACAAGTTGGACCCAAGTATCGTGCGGTAGGCGAGGGACCCCTCAATTTTGAAGATGTTTGGGCTAAGTTTGACGACATGATGGAATGGCTGGCAGGCGTCTATGTTAATGCCCTCAACGTTATCCATTACATGCATGACAAATACAGCTACGAGCGCCTCCAAATGGCTCTTCACGATGAGAACGTGCACCGGTGGTTTGCTACCGGTATTGCAGGTCTTTCCGTTGTTGCGGATTCCTTAAGCGCTATTAAGTATGCATCAGTGGTGCCCGTGCGCGATGAGCGCGGTGTCATCACAGACTTTGAGATATCAGGAGAGTTCCCTACGTATGGCAACGACATTGATGCCGTGGATTCCCTTGCGAAGCACGTGATAGAAACGTTCATGTCTCATGTGCGCCGTTTTGCTCCGTATCGCGGGTCTGAGCCTACTACCTCGGTTTTGACTATCACTTCTAATGTTGTCTACGGGAAGAATACGGGTGCTACCCCGGATGGTCGCAAGGCTGGTGAACCATTTGCACCGGGCGCCAACCCCACGCACGGCCACGACAAGCAAGGCGCCGTTGCATCGCTCGCGAGCGTTGCAAAGCTGCCGTTTCGTGATGCGCAAGATGGCATTTCTAACACGTTCTCCATTGTACCCACCGCTCTTGGTAAGGGTGACCAGGTCCTTTTTGGAGAGGTGTCATTTGACGATATCGTGCTTGAAAAAGATGTTGCATGTGGTGCCTGCGAGGCTGACCCCGGCGTTGGCGCAGAAGATGCGATGGATGTCGTACCAGTTTAAAGGAGTATAAAATGGAAGAAACACGCGTTTCCAAAGCTCAAGTTGAAAATGTGGTGAACATTCTGGACGCTTATATGGAAAAGGGCGGTCATCACCTTAATATGAACGTCTTCAACCGCGAGACGCTCCTCGATGCCCAAAAACACCCCGAGAAATACCCGCAGCTCACCATACGCGTCTCCGGGTATGCCGTGAATTTCAATAAGCTCACCAAGGAGCAGCAAGACGAGGTTATTAAACGCACCATCCACGAGTCGCTTTAGAGAGTGGCGGTGAGTACTAGGTGTCTTTGCGTATCAAAGGAAACCCTCAATTTTAGAACCCTGAGGATGAAAACCCTCAATTTTAGAACCCTCAAGAATCCTGTCTCAGTAAGTACGCACGAGTAAAGCACACATACCCAAAGACCAAATATGATAGGTAGCGCGAGTTCAAATCTTCTCGATTCTGTTGGGCAGGTGCATTCAATTGAAACGCTGGGAGCTGCTGACGGACCCGGCGTTCGCTTCGTTGTATTCATGCAGGGTTGCCCCCTTCGCTGTGCGTTTTGCCACAATCCAGATACCTGGTCCGCGTCCGGGGGCAAAGAGATGAAAGTGGCTGATATTCTCGAAGAATTCAATCACAAGCGCACCTTTTATCGGAACGGTGGCATTACCGTTTCTGGGGGAGAGCCCCTCATGCAGGCACCCTTTGTAGCAGATCTTTTTGAGGCCGCGCACACTGATCCAGACGGACGTATTCATACTTGCCTTGACACTTCCGGCTACAGTGCAGACTTAGCAAATTCAAGACAAACTGGAACGGAAAAGAAGCTTCAACTCCCCGATAATTCCGCATTGAGTAGGCTTCTTAAAAATACGGATTTGGTCCTTCTCGACATCAAGCATTCTAAAAGTGAGGAATTTAAGGATCTCACGGGGAAGGAGCAAACATCAACGCTGTGCTTTCTCTCGCTTCTCCAAGAGATGAGAGTTCCCACGCTCATTCGACACGTTGTGGTCCCAGGTATTACGGATGCCGAAGATGAGCTCGCTGAAATTGGAAAGCTTATGGCAAACTACACGAACATCGTGGGTTTTGAACTGCTTCCGTATCATACAATGGGGACTAAAAAATACGAGGCGCTCAAGATTCCCTACAGGCTCAATGGGGTGCCAAGTATGGATAAAAGCGCACTCCCGAAGCTGACCTCAATTGTTACCGATGCCTACAAGACAAACAAATCATAATTTCTCGTAGATCTTATCGGCGTGAAAGAGCGGTTTAGCCGTATGATATCTAGGAGTGCACGTTTCAAGCATGCTTTCAATCAAGCCTTTAGGCACGCTCGTAAGCGCTCTTTCAAACATACTCGCAAGCACGCCACAAGCGCGCTCTTACATACAAAGAGGAGACTACATGGACGAACACATTGCAAAGAAGGTTCAGCTCTGGCAAGAACAACTTGATGAACCCCAGCTTGCAGAGGAACTTGCAGATCTTTTAGCATCCAAGCAAGACGAGACCATTACTGACGCCTTCTATCGCGACTTAGAGTTTGGAACAGCTGGTCTCCGTGGCGTTTTGGGTCCCGGTGCTAATCGGATGAATGTCTATACGGTGTCTCAAGCAACGCAAGGTCTGGCTGATTATCTTAACAAGCATTTTGAAGTGCCTAACGTCTGCATCATGCGCGATTCGCGCAACAAGGGCAAGGAGTTTGTTGAGGCTACAGCAAGCGTCCTTGCTGCTAATGGCATCAAAAGTTACGTTGCTCCGCGCATTGAACCCGTGCCTGTTCTCTCGTTTGCTACCCGTTACCTCAAAGCATCGGCCGGCGTCGTGATCACAGCTTCTCATAATCCTGCGCCCTACAACGGCTACAAGGCATACGGTCCAGATGGCTGTCAAATTGCCAACGAGGCAGCAGAGGAGATTCAAGCGTCCATCAATCGCACGGATATCTTCCGCGATGTTAAGCATATGGATTTTGCAGAGGCCCTGAAAAAAGGTCTCGTAACCTGGATAGATGACGCAGTAATAGATGCCTATCTAGACGCCATCCAGCAGGTTTCTGTTCCTGGTTGCATTCCAGAGGATGATTCTTTCCGCGTGGTTTATACGCCGCTTAACGGCTCTGGTTTGGAATGCGTCACAAAGATTCTCCAGCGTATTGGCGTTAAAAACATCGACGTCGTCCCAGAGCAAAAAGATCCGGACGGGAACTTCCCAACGTGTCCTTATCCCAATCCAGAGATTCGCGAGGCGCTTAAAAAGGGCCTTGAGCTTGCGGAAAAAGTCCATCCAGACCTGCTTCTCGCTACCGACCCGGATGCTGATCGCGTAGGAATTGCTGTGCCGCATGAAGGACGCTACGAGCTTCTCTCGGGCAATGAGGTGGGTTGTTTGCTGATTGACTGGCTTTGCCGACTTAAGAAAGAAGCGGGCGAGGACATCGCACAAAAGGTTGTTATTACCACAATCGTCTCTTCCGCTATGCCTGATGCTCTGGCTGCGCACTGGGGCTTTGAGCTCCGCCGTGTCCTAACCGGCTTTAAGTATATCGGCGGCCAAATTGATCTCCTCACGCAAAAGGATGAAGGAGATCGCTTCCTTCTTGGCTTTGAAGAATCGTATGGGTATCTTGCGGGTACGCATGCGCGCGATAAGGACGCGGTTGTATCAAGCATGCTTATTTGCGAGATGGCTGCTTGGTACGCAAAGCGCAATATCGATCTTTATCAGGCCATGCAAGATTTGTATCATGAGCACGGGTTTTACCTCAACGGCGTTGTGAACGTGACGGCCGAGGGAGCTTCAGGAGCGCAAAAGATTGCTGACATTATGGCGCGTTTGCGAGAAGAGCCTCCCACGAGCATTGCGGGTCTTGATGTAGAGAAGATTGTGGATTATCAAAAAGCAGCCCCTATGCCGCAGATGAATCGCGTTGTAGGGGATCCGGAACAAACACTGCCGGTTGCTAACGTTTTGGAATACCAGCTACAGGGCGGCAATAAGGTCATCGTGCGTCCTTCTGGTACGGAGCCAAAAATAAAGGCGTACCTCTTTAGCGTTGCCCCCACGAAGGAAAAGGCTGAGGAGATCCAGGACAACCTTGCCCTCGCATCACAAAATACCCTTCTCGTTGCTGATTAGCTCAGTACTATAAGAATTATGAGACCGATGAGGGCGAGCACGATGAGTGCCGCTACACCGACTACAAGACGTGGATCAAGCGCTCGAAGCACGCCTTTTGTACCAGAGAAATTGATGGAGTGTCGCTCCAGCATATAGCCTTCGCTTGATCGCGCCTTTTTGATGGGGAGCCGCCATCCACGTCCATGAATTGCTGGGCTCTTTAGCTCCTTTTGGTGACCCTGTGTTTGGCTTCCGCTAATTTGTCTTCCGCGAACCTGCCTTCTGCGGGGCTGCCGAGAGGATGAGGACTTGGTTCTCACTAATGCCGTACGGGAATCGCTTCTAGAGCTGTTACCAGAACCTCTTCTAAGGCCGCTTTTAGAGCCACTACTGGAACTACTAATGGAACCACTTCTAGAACCGCTCCTCTGACGTGTTCGACGCGGTGTTTGTGGATGTTCCCGCCTCGCGCCCATTAGAATCCCCAGGAGCTATTGTCCTTATAAGCAGGAGCGGACTGTGGAGTGAATTCGGCGCGTGCCATGTTTGCGGTATAGGCTTTTACAAAGGCGCCCCAGATTGGACATGCAGTAGAAGCAGGAAGCGCTGAAGAGCCGCCCACAATGACCTCTTTGTTTGAATCTGGATATCCCGTCCAAACGGCACAACAAATCTGTGGTGTGTAGCCGCAAAACCAGAGATTATCGCTGTATTCCGTGGTTCCGGTTTTGCCAGCAATGGGCTGGTTAATTTGATAGTTCTTAATGACTGAACCCGTACCTTCGCGCGCCTCAGAAACGACGGTTTCCAAAACTTGTGTGGCAGCGTAGGCCACCTTGGGATCGATCACCTGCGAGGGATTGTCCTTATGTTCATAGATAACGTTGCCGTTGCGGTCCTCAATTTTGGTGATGCCAATAGCATCACGATGCACGCCTCCCGCGGCAAGCGTAGCGGTTGCCTCTGCCATTTGAATAACGGGAACGCCAATAGTACCTAGGGTGATAGAGTCGTAGGCGGGGATGTCTACCTTAATGCCCATGCTCTTGGCGGTCTTCACGATATTCTCGGCACCTACCGCCTTTGCTACCTGCACATATCCCGTGTTAGATGAGACGGCCGTAGCCTGCGAGAGACTAATGTTCCCGTAGCTGACATTGCCGTAATTCTGTACGGTCCAAGTGGGGGAGACTTTCAGTGGCGAATTGCAGTTAAGGGTAATGGACGGATTCATGCCTTGGCCAATGGCGGTTGCAAGCGTGAAAATCTTGAAGGTAGATCCCGGCTGACGTGCAGTCTGCGTTGCAAGGTTCAGCTGCATATTGTTGAAATCGTCGCCACCTACAAGCGCTTTAATGTAGCCGGTAGTAGGCTCAATGGCCACAAGCGCACTTTGAAGCCCGCTGCGTCCAATGGCTTTTATGCGCTCTTTAACGGCTTTCTCGGCGGCAGCCTGGCCATCAGAATCCAGCGTGGTGTAAATCTGGAGGCCGCCCTTCATAATGAGGTCTTCGGAGAAATCCTCGGAGATGATGTTTTTGATGTAGTTGGTCCAGTAGGGGAAGAGGCCTGTATTGTTGAGCGTGGGAGCAGGGGTGATGTTGAGCTCAAGGGGAGCGGCACAAGCAGCATCGTAGTCTTCTTGCGAGAGTGCCCCGGCATTTTTCATGCGCAGAAGAACGAGGTTGCGGCGCTTTACGGAAGCGTCAGGATTGTTTATGGGGTCATAAAGTGAAGGTGAGTTGGGAATGCCTACGAGAAGCGCCGCCTCAGAAAGGGTGAGGTCCTTAGCCGACTTGGAGAAGTACGTGTTGGCGGCCGCCTCAATTCCGTAGGAGTTGTTTCCGTAGTAAATGGTATTGAGATACATGTTGAGAATCTGGTCCTTGGTGTAGCGTTTCTCAAGCTCAATGGCCAGATATGCCTCGCGTACCTTGCGCTTTAGTGAGATTTCAAATTGCTCGTCAGAAAGGATGGTGTTGCGCACCAGCTGCTGTGTGATAGTGGAGGCGCCTTCTTGACCGCCGGCGGCTTGCACCAACAGTGCGCGAAGAATGCCCATGGAATCAATGCCGTTGTGCTGATAGAAGCGGATGTCCTCGGTGTCTACCGTGCCCGAAAGCACGTAGGGGGAGATAGCAGAGCTATCTACAACAACGCGATTCTCGGTCTGAAGCTGGGCGATGACCTGTTTCTTTGAGTCGTAAATAACGGTGGGCTTGGAGACTATGTAGGAACTGGAATCAGTGAGATCGGGGATGTCTTGGAGCCACTTCTCAACGAGCGAGTTGACTGAGAGGGCAAAGGCGATGCCGAGAAGAGCTATGAAGCCAAAAATACCAGCGGCGATGAAGCCCACAATGTGGGTTTTGTGCTTATCGCGCGCTCTTCGGTTTCTGATTCCCATGGATGTTAATGCTCCTTGTTTGGTTTTGATGTTGTAAGCGTGCAGCTTGCAGGGAGTTGCTGCTGCTTGCATGCTTGCGGGGTGGTGCTGGTGTTCGCGTGCTTGCGGGGCATCGCTCGTGCGGCTCGCAGGATGTTAATACGGAACCCCGTGGCGTGCGGCATCGCATAATTATAACGGTTAGGGACACGGTTTTTGTTGCATCTTGCCGAATTGGATTCGTGTTGCCAAACTCTTCCTTTTTCTTGGAAAAGATACTACAATTAGTGAACCTTTGTGCACATGGCACAAGACATGGGGCATGGCAAAACGCATGTCCTATGGAAATGCAAAACTCACGATACGAAAAGCATTAGTTATACAAGATAGCCATACAAGATAGAGTTATCGATAGACGGAGGTAACATGACTTTAAAGAAATGTCGCTTAACTGCAGTAGCTTTAATCTCAATTGTTCTTTCTGCGTGCTTTCTTGCTCCTCAAAAATCATATGCTTCAACTCTACCCGGGCCTGTTGCGATAGATGCCGGCCATGGAGGCGCTGACTCTGGTGCTGTTGCCAACGGTCTCGTAGAGAAGGAACTCAATTGGAAAGTTGCGAACTACTGTAAGCAACGCCTAGAGGCCCTGGGGATTAGTACCGTAATGGTGAGAACTTCGCCAGACGAGAATCCCTCTATATACGAACGCTGCTTGCGAGCATATAACGCGGGAGCACGCTGCCTTATTTCGTTTCATTTCAATTCGGGCGGAGCCAGTGCAAATGGCGCAGAACTTCTCGTAGGAAACGAGTCTCCCTACAATTACTGGACAACACAGGAAGGCAAGTCCTTCGCAAATTACCTATTACCAAACTTTGCTTCTGTGGGAATTGGCAACAGGGGAATTCTTCAGCGCGATTACGGCGGGGGCGATGCTGAGTCTTACTACCCTGATGGCTCAATGGCTGATTATTACGGCATCGTTCGTTACGCTCGACGCTTCAATATGACTGGAAACATCATTGAGCACGGCTTTATTACCAATGATCATGATGCCAATATATTTAAGAACGAAGATACCCTCGTTCAGTTAGGAAATATTGATGCGAATGCTATCGCCGCGGCTTGGCCAGGAATAGCTGGTGAATGGATTTTTGATGGACAACATTGGAAGTGGCGCTATGCAGACGGAACTTATGCGGTAAATTGCTGGCTGAATGTGAATGGAAAGACATATTTCATTGAGTCAAATGGTTATCGCGTGCAGGGGTGGTGGCATTCTTGGGACAATTATGACTACTACTTCGATAAGGATACAGGGGTGGTTGCTTCAGACT
>CAJTTF010000002.1:310-174338 GCA_910579165.1 uncultured Atopobiaceae bacterium | reverse complement strand
GCATCCGGTTGGGTGACCATTGATGGTCAGAGCTACTACTTCGATCCTGTCACCCATCAACTCTCTACGGGTTGGTATCAAGATTCCCAAGGAAACACTTACTACACTTACACGAATGGCACCAACGCTTCTAGCTGGGCCGTAATTGATGGGAAGACATATTTCTTCGATCCAGCTAATGGTAATAAACTTGTTAAAGGTTGGTTTAAGTCTTGGGACAATTATGACTACTACTTCGATAAGGATACAGGGGTGGTTGCTTCAGACTGGGCAACCATTGATGGAAAGACCTATTTCTTCAATAAGAATGATTGGTATCGCCTTGTTAAAGGATGGTGGACATCTTGGGACAATTACCGCTACTACTTCGATGCTGTAACGGGCGAGGTTGCATCCGGTTGGGTGACCATTGATGGTCAGAGCTACTACTTCGATCCTGTCACCCATCATTTGTCCACATTTATTAATACCTGGACTGATTCCAACGGCAATCCTTCCGTACAAACCGAGCCAAGCACTAAAGTTCATTGGTATGATGCAAATGGCGTTCTTTCTTGGACGAGAACCACTAATACTTCGGCCATGAGTTCGTCTGCTATGAGTGGTGACGATTTCGTCAATTCGTTTTCTGCAAAGATTGCTGCAAATTATCCATCTCTGTATGTTCAGAATTCAGACTACGGCGCAACGAGTCCTTTGGTATTTGCGCAACGCGTATGGAACGCAGCTATATCCGAAGGTGTTCGCCCTGAATTTCTCGCAGCCCAAGTTGCTGATGAAACTGGTTGGCTTAAGTTTGGTGGAGCCGTTCCAGCTAGTGCCTGCAACTTTGGCGGCATAGGTGCGGTTGATTCTAGTCCTCAGAGCTATGCAGTCTTTCCAAACATTCAAACTGGTCTTTTAGCACAGGCACAGCACATAAAGGCTTACTCTTCAACAGCCGCGCTCAATAATCCTTGCGTTGATCCTCGCTTCCACCTAGTAACGCGCGGTATTGCGCCCTATATTGAGGATTATGGCTGGGGTATGTGGGCAAGCAATCCTACCTACAACATTGACCTCTTGCGAATTATGAACACAATACTTGCAGGATAAGAAGAAAGGGAGGGCGCTCACTTGGCGCCCTCTTCTTTATAATGAATCGATTGGTAATTGGAAACTAATAAGTATTACGAGGAATTTTTATGCTCACAGTAGACGAGCAAATGAAGATAATTCTATCGGGGGCCTCAGAAGTCGTCCCTCAAAAAGAGCTGCGCACAAAGCTTGAAAGAGGAAAACCACTTACGATTAAACTGGGCGTGGACCCCACAAGTCCAGATCTCCATTTGGGCCATGCGGTTCCGCTTCGCAAGCTCCGTCAATTTCAGGACTTGGACCACAACGTTGTTCTTATTATTGGCGATGGAACGGCGCTTATAGGAGACCCTTCTGGCCGCGATTCCACAAGACCAACACTCACAGAAGACGAGATCAAAGAGAACGCAAAAACCTACGTAGCCCAGGCTGAAAAGATTCTTGATCCCCATAAAACTAAGGTTGTTTTTAATGGAGACTGGATTAAACCGCTTACGCTTAAGAACATGCTCTCGCTCATGAGTAGTTTTACAGTGGCGCGGATCCTTGAGCGTGATGATTTTTCCAAGCGTTTTCACGAAAACAAATCCATCTCGCTTCATGAGTTTATGTATCCCGTTTTACAAGCGCTGGATTCGGTGGAAATCAAAGCCGACGTCGAACTTGGTGGAACGGATCAGATATTCAATCTTCTCGCTGGCAGAACCCTTATGGAAAAAGAAGGTCTGGAGCCGCAAATTGCCCTCACGCTTCCTCTTCTAGAAGGAACTGATGGCGAGAAAAAAATGAGTAAATCATACGGAAACTATATTGGTCTGAACGATGAAGCCTCCGATATGTTTGGAAAAGTCATGTCTATCCCTGATAGCCTTATTGCTAAATACTATCGCCTGGCTTCTACATTGCCTGTTGCAGAAGTGGATGCTATTGAGAAGGATATTGCTGCTGGAGCAGCTGATCCCTACGCATTAAAACGGAAGCTCGCCATCAACATCGTTGATCTTTACCACGGGAAAGGTGCGGGCGATGAAGCGCAGGCTTCTTTTGATGCGCTTTTTAAGGAGCATCAACGTCCCGAAGCAAAAACAGTGCAACTTGAGCTCACGGTTAATGAAAATGGCGCTATTTATCTTCCCGCACTTCTCAAGGAAGTGGGACTTGCAAATTCTGCGGGTGATGCACGTCGCCTTATTGACGGAGGCGGTATAAAGATAAACGATAATCCCGTCGCCCCCAAGCGGTACGAGCTTTCTAAAGATGATTTGGAGAATGCTTTCGTTCAGGCAGGCAAGAGAAGAGCAGTTCAGCTAGCAACCCAATAGAAGAGAACCGTGTAATCCTCCCGTTGTAGTGTCAACAAAGGAAATGTAAATTATGGCTATAGACGAAAAACTATTAGAAGATGTTATTGAGGCAGTCCGACCAAGCTTGCAGTCTGATGGGGGAGATATTGAGCTCATTGGCGTTGACGAAGATGGGGTTGTCTCGGTTGAGCTTACAGGAGCTTGTGCAGGTTGCGCCTTATCTGGAGTTACTCTCTCACAGGGCGTGGAGCGCATATTGAAGGAGAACGTCCCCGGCGTCACTTCGGTGCGTGCAATTTAGGGATGTCTTGGAGTAAAGCGTCTTCGCAAACAAAAGAGATGACTAATTATATGTCTAAAGAGCAACGCACAACCACCCCTAAAGTCCTCGTCATCATACCTGCTTATAATGAGGAAAGGACCATCGTCCCGGTAGCCACTTCTGTCACAAAGCTTGGCTACGATCTCGTTGTTGTTAATGACGGTTCTCATGATTCCACACGCTCTTTGTGTGAAGAACACAATATCCCTATTTTAAATCTTCCTTATAACCTTGGCATTGGCGGCGCTGTCCAAACAGGCCACAAGTATGCCTATCTAAAAGACTACGATATAGATATCCAATTTGATGGAGACGGTCAACACGATGAGACATACATACCTGCCCTCATTGAAGCAATTCAAGAGGGAAGCGACCTTGTAATTGGTTCACGTTTTGTTGAAGAAAAAACAAAAGGAGTACAAGCCCAAGCACAAAATTTTCGCTCCACTAAACTCAGACGCGTTGGCATAAGATGGCTTTCCTTCTGGATTAAGCTCTTTTCTAAACAACGTGTATATGATCCAACGTCAGGGTTTAGAGCAGCCGGGAAAAAGGCCATACGGCTCTTTGCTGAAGACTATCCCTCAGACTATCCGGAGCCAGAATCTATTGTTGACGCTTCAAAAAAGAGCCTGAAGATTTCTGAGGTTCCGGTGCAAATGAAGGAGCGCAAGGAAGGAACCTCTTCTATAGGAGGTTTGGGAAGCATCTACTATATGATGAAAGTATCCCTTGAGATTGCTATTATTGCCATTTTCAAGCGCAAAGAGAGATGGTAAGCGAGAGGAGGATTGTACATGAACCTTGTTTTGCAACTTTTCATATGCGTTTTTAGCATCTGTTTTATTATTGCGGTCTTCAATATGATTGCAAAAGGTCGCGTTATCCTTAAATATGCTCTCTTGTGGTTCGCTCTCGCATTTCTGGCGCTTTTTTGTGCTATTTGGCCGCAACCATTATTCACGCTTTCGTATGCGCTAGGTTTCGTAATACCAGCAAATTTTATACTTGTGCTTGCCATCTTTTGTCTTGTGGCGCTTTGCCTTTCGTTTACAGTCATTGTGAGCAGAAGCAAGCGCAACATCATTGATCTTTGCCAACATTCCGCCATTCAAGATAAAGAAATAGCGGATTTAAAAAAAGCTATACATAGCAGTGAGGAGTAATATGGCTTTTACAAAGACCTATCTTGTAACTGGAGGCGCTGGATTTATTGGATCTAACTTTGTCCTCTATATGCTCAAGAAACATCAAGATATTCGCATCATTAACGTGGATAGCCTCACATATGCAGGCAATCTTGAAAATCTCATCTCTGTTCAGGATGATCCCCGTTACGTGTTTAAGCAGATTGATATTCGTGACAAAGATGAAATCTCGCGCCTTATGGACGCCGAGAAGCCCGATTATGTCATCAACTTTGCTGCAGAATCTCACGTTGATCGTTCTATTTCTGATCCTGGTGCCTTTGCTTCCACCAATGTAATGGGCACGGTCAACATGCTTAACTGCACCATGGCTTGCTGGGAAGCGAACGGCGGCTATGAAGGGAGAAAATACCTCCAGGTTTCAACCGATGAAGTATACGGTACGTTGTCGCTCGACGAACTAGATTCCTTCTTTTACGAAACCACGCCCCTGTCACCACACAGCCCATATTCTGCCTCCAAGGCAAGTGCTGATATGTTTGTCATGGCCTACGCTGATACGTTTGGTCTGCCGGTAAATATTACGCGCTGCTCCAATAACTACGGTCCCTTCCAATTCCCCGAAAAACTTATCCCTCTTATGATCAACAATGCGCTTGATCATAAAGAGCTTCCTGTGTATGGAGATGGTCTCAACATTCGTGATTGGCTCTATGTTGAAGACCACTGCAAGGCTATTGATATGGTTTGCTCGGAAGGTAAGCTTGGTGAGATCTATAACGTGGGCGGGCACAACGAGCGCAACAATCTCTACATCGTTAAGACCGTCATTGATGAGGTATCCAAAGCTGTAGATGATGCTTCTATTAATGAAGACCTTATTGTGCACGTGGAAGACCGCAAGGGCCACGATAGGCGCTACGGTATCGCTCCTGACAAGATTAAGGAAGATCTGGGTTGGTTCCCAGAGACAAAATTTGAAGATGGCATTAAGCTCACCATCCAGTGGTACCTTGAGAACAAGGAATGGATGGAAAACGTTACAAGCGGCGCTTATCGCAACTACTATCAAACCATGTACGGTGCCCGTAAAAAGGCGTAACGGACAACTTCGTTAAAAGGATACATATGAAAGGCATTGTATTAGCTGGAGGATCAGGCACGCGCCTCTATCCCTTAACCGAGGTCACCTCCAAACAGCTACTCCCTGTTTATGACAAGCCAATGATTTATTATCCGCTCTCGGTTCTTATGATGGCGGGCATAAAAGATATTCTTATCATTTCTACGCCGCATGATTTGCCCAACTTCAAAAAGCTTTTGGGCGACGGGTCGCGTTTTGGCATCATGCTGAGCTATGCAGAACAGCCTAAACCAGAGGGTCTTGCGCAGGCGTTTCTCATTGGCGAAGAGTTTATTGCGGGCGAACCTTGCGCTCTTGTTCTAGGAGACAATATCTTCTTTGGCAACGGTCTTAAGAAACATCTTAAAACTGCAGCAGAAAATGCTGAGAAAGGACGAGGGGCTACCGTCTTTGGATATCACGTCGATGATCCCGAGCGCTTTGGTATCGTTGAGTTTGATAAGGACTTCAATGCAATCTCCATTGAGGAGAAGCCAGAGCACCCCAAGAGCTCCTATGCCGTTACCGGTCTCTACTTCTATGATGGACGCGTTTGTGAGCTAGCTAAACAAGTAAAACCGTCCGCGCGCGGTGAGCTCGAAATCACAGACCTTAATCGCATGTATCTTGATGATGATGCTCTTAACGTTGTCACATTGGGTCGCGGCTTTGCTTGGCTTGATACAGGAACCATGGAGAGTCTCTTTGAGGCTTCCAATTTTGTGCGCGCTATTGAAGATTCACAAGGTATGCCCGTTTCCATTCTGGAAGAGATTGCCTATGAAAACGGCTGGATAGACAAGACGAAGTTGATAGAGGCAGCTAAACGCTACGACAAATCAGATTACGGTAAACATCTTTTGGCCGTTGCAGAGGGCAGCTACATCATTAAGACCATACACGAGTAGCATTAAGCACGAGTAATCGCCAAAGGATAAAAAATGGTTGAAACAGTAACTTCGGGGAACTTTACCTTCAAGCAAACTAGCATCGATGGCGTCATAATCGTTGACGTAAAAAGCTACGGCGATGAGCGCGGCTATTTTATGGAGACCTACAAGCAGGAAGACTTTGAAAAAGGTGGCATCAAAGCAACGTTTATTCAAGACAATCAATCTGCTTCCTCACAGGGAGTTTTGCGCGGCCTTCATTTTCAAATTGATCATCCGCAATCTAAGCTTGTAAGAGTAGTTGAGGGAGAAGTCTTTGATGTCGCCGTTGATTTGCGCCCAAGTTCACCTACCTTGGGCAAGTGGGAGGGGGTTGTCCTTTCAGCCCAGAATAAGCGCCAATTCTTCATTCCTCGCGGCTTCGCGCATGGCTTTTATGTCATGAGCGAGCATGCAACGTTTTGCTATAAATGCGATGACGTCTACCACCCGGGTGATGAGGGAGGACTTGCCTGGGACGATCCTGAAATTGGGATTACCTGGCCACTCGTAGAAGGAGCCCCTGTTCTTTTGTCCGATAAAGACAAGGTTCATCCGTCATTTAATGAACTTAGAAAAACGTTTTCGCATTAAGGGCGCACAAGTACTGATACGAAGGAAGTATAGGAAGTCTTTGTGAATATTTTAATTACAGGTGCAAACGGACAGCTCGGGCAAGAGATTCGTCATCTTATCGCTGAAAACGATTCTCCATTAGGAGACATTTCTCCCGAATTGCTTTCGGCCAATATTCTCGCTACCGATGTTACTGGAGACGACGTTGTCCCACTAGACATAACCAACAGCACGGAAGTTGAAAGTTTAATACGTGATAACGCCATCAACGTCGTTATTAACTGTGCCGCTGCTACTAATGTAGATGGATGCGAGACCGATCCAGACTTTGCCCAGCTTCTCAACGAAAAGGGACCAAAAAACCTTGCAAAGTCCTGCAGTAATAACGGAGCCGTCCTCTGCCACGTCTCAACTGACTATGTCTTCTCTGGCGACAACCCCATGCCACAAACAGAAGATGCAATTTGTGACCCCAATACCGTGTATGGAAAGACAAAACTTGCGGGGGAGAACGCTGTGCGCGAACTTTGCCCTCAGCACTTCATTGTGCGCACTGCGTGGCTTTATGGAAAGTATGGCAAAAACTTTGTGTACACCGTGCTCAACCTTGGAAAAGAGAAGGATTCTATTAAGGTTGTTGATGATCAACACGGAAGCCCCACCAACGCTGCAGATCTTGCTTATGAGATTCTCTCACTCATTGGTACGGAAAACTATGGAACGTATCACTGCACGGGTAACGGTGCGACCACATGGAACGTCTTTGCTCAGGAGATAATGAATCGCGCGGGCCTTTCCTGTGATGTTCAAGGATGCTCTTCTGCAGAGTGGGCGGCTCCCGCACCGCGTCCCGCATGGTCCATTCTAGATAATAAGCATCTGCGCGACACCATTGGCGACAAGATGCCTTCGTGGGACGTCTCGCTTAATCGCTTTCTTGATAGCATTCGATAGAAGAACGTTCCGCAATGAGCAGAGCATAGGTATCCGATGGTCCATTTAAAGAACTTCATCAGGGCGGCTGGAAAGGGATACTGTTCCTTGATTCTTCCTGCCACAGTAAGTTCAGTAAAGGCGCAATTAACACTTGCCTCTAATCGAGATGCGTCCCTCCCTTGTGAGATGTATCAAAAACCATTAAGCAGCGAGTGGATAATAAGCTTTCCTCTCTTCAAAAAAACATGCATTCTTACGCTCACCTTTGAGGAGACATACCGTGATGGATCCGGCAAAAATGCAACCTCATCCTATTCGCCATCATCAACAAAACACTCCACAAAAAAGTTTCGTCTTTCTCCCCTAAAGACCACTTATCTAGCCAAGGCACATTCTTATTTCAATAAAGAAGATGCCGTTGCATTAAGGGGCTCCGAGAAGATATATGGTGCCCAAACAACATCTATTGACGTTGAGAATATTCTGCCCAACGATGAGAAGGTGGTTGTTCTTGGAAGCATTCATAAGAGGCTAATGAACAAGAAGTCACTAAACGAGCAAAGCAGCGATACGGCTAAGTCTCGAGTACTGGATACTGAATTGAAGGTCATAAATTCACATGGCGAGTCCGTCCTGACGAAGACAATCAAGGGAAGTGCGTTCCGAAGAGATACTAGCGAAGCTTTTGCATCAATAGCTCTCACGCTCCCGTGTATTGGTACCTATACCGTCATCTGCAACGAGAAGGGGGAGACCACTGATAGGGGCGAGTTGTCGGAAGAGAATTCAAGTCAAGAAGCATACTCTTCAAAAACCCACTGCGCCTTTCTCAGTATCCCGTCGCGGCAAATTAGTAAGAGCATAAGGTCCTGGCATACTCAAACTATGTCAGCAGGGGAGGACCCCTCCTATGAAGACTGGTTCTTCAATCACTCGCGCGTAAGCTTGCTTGAACGTAAGAGCCAATCCGCTGCAAGGTTTGAAGATGATCCACTGATTTCCATCATTGTCCCGCTCTATAAAACTCCGTCTGCGTATTTTACGGATATGCTTAACTCTGTACTATCTCAAACGTATGAAAATTGGGAACTTCTTTTGGTAAACGCTTCACCGCAAGATGTGTATTTGCAGCGGGATCGATTTGGTGAACCTTATTTCATTCCAGAAGATGAGCGTATCAAGATTATCAATCTCGAGGAAAACCTGGGAATTGCGCTAAACACGCAAAAAGGCATCAATGCAGCAAAAGGTGACTTTGTAGCCTTCGCTGATCATGACGATTTTCTTGAACCCGATGCGCTTTACGAATACGTTAAAGGCATCAACAAATATCCAAACACAGACTTGCTCTATTGCGATGAAGACAAGTTTGAACGAGGCCACTATTTTGGTCCTTTCTTCAAACCGGATTGGAGCCCCGATCTCCTCCTGTCATTTAACTATGTAACTCACATGCTCTGCATCAGACGCAAGCTGCTTCAGTCCTTTGAACCCCTTTCGAAAGAATATGAAGGCGCACAAGATTACCACCTGACGTGGCAAGCAGCAGAGAAGGCTCGCAATATATATCATGCGCGCAAGGTGCTTTATCATTGGCGTCTGCATGCAGGGTCCACTGCAAAAAACTCAGAAGCTAAGCCATATACAAACGAAGCTGGTAAACGCGTTATTGCACATCATCTAAAGCAGCTTGGGATAGACGCTAAACCAGTTCATTCCAAGATTGCCAATATGTATCAGCTTGATTATTCATTTGAGCATGAGCCGCTTGTCTCCATAATCATCCCCAATTGTGACCATGTTGAAGAGCTTAAAGCATGCATCGATTCTATTTTTGAGAAGACTACCTACTCAAATTACGAAATCATTATCGTTGAGAATAATTCCAAAGAAGAGGCTACTTTCTCCTTTTATGAGGGCCTGAAGAAGAATGCTAATGTAGGAATTGTTAATGTAGAGATGAACGGTGTATTCAATTACTCTAAGGTTATTAACGAGGGAGCATGTGCGGCCAAGGGGGACTATCTCCTCCTTCTCAATAATGACGTAGAGGTTTTGGAGAAGAACTGGATCGAACAGCTTTTGGGTTTTGCTCAGCGCGAAGACGTTGGAGCGGTAGGTGCAAAACTCTTGTTTCCAAACGGGCTCATTCAGCATGCAGGCATCTGTCTCAATTATTCTCTTCCCGGACACCTTTACTACCTCATTCCCCGAGACAGTGATAAGTACTACAATCTCCTCAATTCCAATCAGAATCTTCTGGCTGTTACCGGTGCGTGCCTTTTAGTTCGTAAAAGCCATTTTGAAGCTGTGGGAGGTATGGATGAGACGCTTCCCGTGGATTACAACGATGTGGACTTTTGCTTAAAGCTCGTCCAGAAGGGCCTCTATAACGTATATGCTGCCCAGGCCGTTTTGCTTCACAAGGAGTCTGCAACCCGCCTTCCGGGAGAGAAAGCAAAGAATCAGAAAGGCTTCTTAGACGCCAAGATAGAGTTGATGCGCAGATGGCCTCGCTATCTTATCGACGGCGACCCGTTTATGAATCCCAACGAGGCTACTGCGTGTACCTATCATCAACTTAGATAGGTTTCAAATGTATGCTTGCTCTAATAGGTGTTAAGAATAGGCTCAATATATGCTCTCGCTCAAAACGAATAGAAGTTGCAAAGTTGCACTAATTGGAATAAATGGCAATATGAATCGCTATTTACATTGGAGGCCATGTGATTTTTTCTGAACGAGAAGGATTTGTGTCACCCAAATTGCTTCAAAGAGATGAACTTGATGAGGCTACAAGAAATCGCATATTAAACTACCTCAATAGATATTTTGATGCATTAAAGAATATCGATTATCACGAAGATGAAGACAATTCTTCGAACCTCCTATACTTCCTCGTTGATAAAAGAGGTCAACTCAACCAAGGAGATCACAGAAATCGTAGCCATATACTTCAAATCGTAAAAGACGAAGAATGGTATAAGATCTTTGATTTATTGGAGGATATAATTGCGTATGCCTTGCGTCACGAAATTCCATTTTATAACGAACATATAAACGAAATCTTAGAGGAGGAGAAAGTTGCCTATCGTTTATTTCCGATTACTCTAGGAGAAGAAAAAAGCTTTATATTTACTTCAATTGTTAACGATGCAGAGTATTCTGAGGTCAAACGGGCTGCAAATACTAACATTCCCGCCGTTGATGAAAACATCAATAAGGCAATCCTTTTGTTTAGCGACAGAAAAAATCCAGATTATGCCAATGCGGTAAAGGAATCTGTATCTGCAGTTGAGTCGCTCTGTAAAAATCTTATCAAAAATGACGATAAAGCGTCCCTTTCAGAACTGTTTAAAAAGCTAAGCATAAAGAACATCAGAGTGCACCCATCTCTTCAAAGTGCATGTAAAAAACTATACGGATATGCATCAGATTCAGATAATGTGCGCCACGGTGGATCAAAACCCTCGGACATTACGGAGGAAGAAGCATTGTTCATGATAGTTACTTGTTCAGCTATTGTTAATTATATAAAAAGCCTATGCGATGCAGTGGTGAAGCCTGAAGAGTAATATTCAATATAGAAAGAGATCAATTCATTCCAAATCAAGCTTTTGCAAAACAATTACTGTGGATAATTACCCTAGCGCCGCTACATATACCTCTAAGAAATACGCGTACGTTAAAATAAAGAAAGCCAACGGGAGAAGCGTCGTCCAGTCATATTTATAGTAAAAACGGTTAACTCTAAAAAGTAAAAGCAATAGAGGTAGTATTGGGATGAAATATCGCCCCTGCATTCCTAGTATCACTGAGGCTGAATCATGTGTGTCTGCGATAGTCGTTAAATAGAAGACTGAGAATAATAACGTTGCGCATATCAGGAACACAATACCGAAAAGAACTTTACGATTTAAGCTTATTATTTTGCTGTTTGCAGAATATCTTTGTGAAGCGGCAAACAGTAGAACAATATATGCTGGGGCAATAAACCACGGGGCAATAATTGAAGGCTGGAACCAACCAAGGCTACTGCCGATTGTGGTGTCAATTAACCAACCACCGGTTTTATAGAGCGTTTTTGCAAATACCATCAATGTGCGAAATGGATGCATAAACAGGAAAAGAAGCGTTGGGGAAGATGCTTCTGATTCTGCTAAATCAGCATGTGTTGGAGCTGTAGCGGCATTGTTTTCCGCGCCAAGGAAGCCTCCTAGATTCGGAATTTGCCAAATAATTATGCTAATTAGACACACGAGAATTAACGAGATCTTAAAAAGAAATTCCCAATAAACAGAGCCAAATCGCTTTCGTGGAATGAATAATCCAATAATTACCAAAGGTGCATAGACTAACTTAAGGGGTGCCAAAAGAAAGCTGACTAATAATATTGGAATTACTTCCCTTACCTTGATTTGTCCCTGCATGCTAATCGCCCGCAAAAGCAAAGCAATTAAGAGGAAGGCAAGTCCCATAATTGCGGAATCATAAGAATAGCTTGCTGCTAGGCTTATACTCATCGGTAATAAAGAGATTGCAGCTATGATCTTAGAACCGAAAGGAATAATCCGAATCGCCAGAAAAGCCAAGAATGAAAACAAAATGAGGTTGAATATTCTTCCCAGATAGAACGTTAAAAGACTGTTCAGAGAGAGTGCTCGACCAATTAGGATGCCCGCAGTTGTGGCAATTCTTGATTGGATTACTCCCCCGGCATTAGTGAATGCAACTTGGTTATTGCTATGCAACGTAGTTATAGTATAAGTATCTTCCTTTTGGAATATGTGGCTGCGTAAATAGTCCATACCCTTCGCATCAACTCCCAATCCCAGGCCAGAATCGGATTTGTAATACGAAGAGAACTTATCACGCACGAAATTGGCATCGCATGAGCGCATTATGAGGGATCTGGAAGAATCGTCATGAATACCCAGAATCACATTGGCGTAATGGTATGAATTGTAATAATGATAGGTTTCATCAGGTACTGAACCCGGAGGAAATAGAAGCATCGAGATGCTGCCCAGGCCTAAAGTGGCAATTAGGGATAATACTGAAAGCTTTTTTTTCGTAGATCTAGCAAGATGCCTTGTCCTTAAATGGACTATGAGAATTATAAACGCTACAGATCCGAGGGCAGCAAATACCAATGGATAAACCAAAGAAAAGTGATTCGCCTTGTAGGCGAGAATGGCAGCCCCCCAAATTCCTAAGAGCCCAAAAACAGTGATGAGTACAAAGAGACGGGGAGATAGCCGTATTTCTTGCTTAACGCTCTTTGTTGTTTTTATAGACATTAATACCTCTTTACGCAATCGCTATTATTTTAGCTCATAAGAGCGACGTAATATACCCTAGGGCATTGATCCTTGTTATAATAAAACTGTTTAACGAAGGAGCATGCATGAGCAAATTCAAAGACAAGACCCTTATGATTACAGGTGGAACCGGGAGCTTTGGCTCAATGGTCTTGAAGCATTTTCAGAATTCCGACATAGGCGAAATTCGCATATTCTCTCGAGATGAAAAAAAGCAAGACGACATGCGCCATGAACTTCAGGCTAAATCAGTAAATATTGCCTCTAAAGTCCGTTTCATAATTGGTGACGTACGTGATCGGACAGCTGTTAAGGATGCCATCGCGGGCGTTGATTATATTTTTCATGCTGCCGCTCTTAAACAGGTGCCTTCCTGCGAGTTCTTTCCCATGGAGGCAGTGAAAACCAATGTGATTGGTACGGACAATGTTCTGCATGCAGCCATTGAAGAGGGCGTTGAAAAAGTAGTATGTCTTTCAACTGATAAAGCTGCCTATCCAATTAACGCAATGGGAACATCTAAGGCCATGATGGAAAAAATTATATATGCTAATGCGCGCAATGGAGCAGGTAGAACTACTATTTGCTGTACTCGCTACGGTAATGTTATGTGTTCTCGTGGTAGCGTAATCCCGCTTTTTATCGAACAAATTGAATCAAACCACTCTATTACGATCACAGACCCCAAGATGACTCGTTTTTTAATGAATCTTGATGAAGCAGTAAGTCTAGTTGAATTTGCATTTACACATGCGAATCCTGGTGACCTCTTTATTCAGAAGGCACCAGCTTCATCCGTTGGCGATCTCGCTGAGGCTGTTCAGGAAATTTTTGGCAAAGAGGAAGTTAAAATTATCGGCACTCGCCATGGTGAAAAGCTCTTCGAAACACTAATGACCCGAGAAGAGCGTCTCCGTGCAGAAGATATGGGCGAGTATTATCGCGTACACCCCGACACGCGAGACCTCAACTATGACAAATTCTCTGTTGATGGCGTTGTTGAGACCATGGCAGATGAAGCTTACACCAGTGACAATACCCGCATACTCAATGTCAGGGAGACCGTTGATAAGATTAAAACAGCTGAGTATGTCCAAGATAAAATGAAAGAACACGGGATTTCTTAATGAATATTCTTATTACTGGAGCAAAGGGGTTTATCGGTAAAAATCTTGTTAAAGCGTTGGAGAATATTCGCGATAATAAGGACCGTCGCGAAGAATTTTCTTGTCTGCGCCCTTTAACGATTTTCGCCTGTGATATAGACACAACCGACGAAGAACTGGATCAGTTCACTTCTAAAGCAGATTTGGTTGTGCATTTAGCTGGAATCAATCGTCCAAAGAATGATGAAGAATTTCTCAAAGGAAATCGCGATTTCACAAAGCACTTATTAGAGTTGCTTGAGGCCCATAATAATATAGCACCTGTTCTGTTGTCGTCTTCAATTCAAGCAACGCTTGAAGGTCCCTACCAGAACAGTCTTTATGGTAATAGTAAGCTCCAGAGTGAATTGTTCCTATTGGAAGAAGGTAAACAGTCTGGTCGTCCCGTTGTCATTTATCGTTTTCCGAATGTCTTTGGTAAGTGGTGTCGCCCTAACTATAATTCCGCAGTAGCAACATTCTGTCATAACATTTCACACGGTTTGCCCGTAACCATTTCTGATGAAAATCATGAGATGAACCTTGTATATATTGACGATATAGTTTTGGATATTTTAGAGTTGTTAAGGTCGTTCGCACAGAAAGGAACTCTAGATTCTGGATACCGTGAAGTTAAACCTGTCTATAAAGCCACCCTTGGCGAAATAGTCCATCTTTTGAATGAATTTCACGCCTCAAGAAAAACCCTGCAGATACCGAGGATCAAAGATAATTCATTTGAAAAAAAACTTCTGTCTACCTTTGAAGGCTATCTTGCGCCAGATGATTTTATTTATGACTTGAAAGAAAACAAGGATGAGCGCGGCAATTTTGCTGAGTTTATCAAGACTCCCGATAGAGGTCAAGTTTCCCTCAATGTTGTAAAACCGCACAACACTAAGGGTAACCACTGGCATCAATCAAAATGGGAAAAGTTTGTTGTCCTTTCGGGGAAAGCCATCATAAAGCAACGAAAAATTGGTTTAGACGAAAATGGCGAGCAATATCCCATCAAGGAGTACCACCTTTCTGACGAGCGTTATCAGGTGGTTGAGACACCACCTGGGTATACTCATAGCCTTCATAACCCCTCTAATGAGGATCCTGCTGTTTGTGCAATATGGTGCAATGAAACCTTTGATCCAGAGAATCCTGATACCTATTTTGAAGAAGTTTAGTTTGCATATTCGTATTAATTATCCGCAGGCTTCGCGTGAGAGTTCTTTAAGCAATGAGCAAATCAAACAGTATGAGTATTAAGGGAGGCAATAGCATGAGAAGCATGTCTACTAAACAGAACATGCTAATTAACACTGGTGCCTCTCTCTTTTACCTCCTTTGTAATTGGGTTACGACAATTCTCGTCATAACCTTTTCTCCAAGCTATTCGGCTGCGGGTACGCTGGCGGTTGCCATGGCGGTTGGGAATATTTTTGCTACTATCATGCTCTTCCGTGCGCGAATTCTTCAGGTCACAGACGCCTCTGAAAAGACAAGGAGCGGACACTATGTGATGCAGAGGGTCCTGACCTTTTTGCTTGCCTCCATTTTTTGTACTGTATATTCTTTCTGCACAGTTGTGGTGAATGATTTGCTCGTTGTATTACTATTCTTGGGTTTCAAGGCCGTG
Source organism: uncultured Atopobiaceae bacterium (assembly GCA_910579165.1). Classification (GTDB taxonomy): domain Bacteria; phylum Actinomycetota; class Coriobacteriia; order Coriobacteriales; family Atopobiaceae; genus MGBC105563. The sequence continues at coordinate 158,827 of CAJTTF010000002.1, read as the reverse complement.
GAGTCTTTTGTTGACGTATTTCACGGAGTAGACCAAAAGAATAATCGCTTTGACCTAATAGGCATCTCGCTGATGGTCAGAGGCTTCCTCGTTGTGATTAGCTTCTGTATTGGATTGCTCGTCTTTAAGAGCCTAACGTGGTCAGTACTTTTAATGCTAATGACCACACTTACCTTCACTCTTCTTTTTGATGCAGTACAATCCGGAAAACTTGATGCCGTTAAACCTCTTTTTGATGTTTCAATTCTTAGACGCATTATCATATTGAGCAGTGCTGGTTTTTTCGCAACTCTCTTTGCTACTTTCATTGTTAGTTTTCCACGTCAACTCTATGCTCTCTTATTTGGAAATGAAGCTCTAGGTGTTTATGCAGCTCTCGCTTCTCCTACGGTCATCATTCAGGCTCTTGTTTCTTATCTTTATGCGCCACTCATCAAACCACTATCTGATCATTGGGAATCAGGAGATTTCCCCTATATGCGCAGGATTATTTTGAGGGTTATTGCAGGTGCCGCCGTGATCGTTGTTCTGCTCTCTCTCTTTTTTGCACTCTTCGGAGATCCTCTTTTTAGTTTTGCGTTCAAAAAGGACGTTCGAAGCTACCTCTATCTTATGAATCCCTTAATTATCGCGACAGGTTGCGCTGCTCTTTCATCCTTTTTCTCGGATTTGTTGATAATTGCCAAGAAATTCAAACAAGTATTCATCGTAAACATTGCTGGATTGCTCGTAATGTTTGGCTCAGTCTATTTCTTTTTAAATGAACAAGGGGCCAATGGAATTAGCTACACCGTAATCGTTTCGTACGCGGTGGTCATTCTTTCTGGAGCTGTTATCTACCTCTTCGCTGAGAGGGATAAGAGAGAAAAGATTCTTTCATGAATGAAATTCTGAATGTTTTATATCAAAGTGACGATAATTACGCACCACAAACTGGCGTGTCAATGACGTCGCTTTGCATAAATAATAAGGAACTGTCAGAGATTAATTTTTTCGTTCTTGATGATGACATTTCAGAGGAGAACAAAGCACGCATGACGGAGGTTGTCCGAGAACATGAGCGTTCTCTCACATTTGTTGATACCGCTTCCATAAGAGAACGACTCATTGAGCTTGGGGTCAATCCATATAAAGGAAGTTACACAACTTACTACAAATTGTTTGGCATTTCTGAAATCCCAACAAAGAACGGTTTTTTGCTGCAGATTGATGGAGATACTATTATCAACAGTTCGCTGAGAGGTCTCTTCGACCTGGAATTTGATGAAGATACCATTATCGCAGCCTGCTATGACTGTGTTGCTAATTCATATAAAGAGCTCATTGGAATCTCGCTAGAGGATAGTTACTACAACTGTGGAGTGCTATGGATCAATCAGAAGAACTGGAATAAATTTCGTTGCGAGCAGCAGGTTATCCATCATCTTGGAAATGTTAGAAACGCGTACTTCACAGTTGACCAGGATATTATTAACACGCTTTTTGGATCGCACATTAAGGCGATGAGTCCTCGCTTCAATTTTAATTCTGGTTTCTATCTCTATGGCGTTAAAAATTCCTTTTACATATACAATCTGGCTGAACCTTATTACTATTCCCAACAAGAAATTATGGATGCAATGGCTGCTCCGATTATCGATCATTGCATGGGTGCAATGAGTGGCCGTCCTTGGGAGCAGCACAGCTTTCATCCCATGAACGAATCGTACGAGCATTATAGAAGCTTGTCACCTTGGAAAGATGTTCCCCTGGTTTTGGTAAAGAGATCACTTATATTTCGAATCCAAAAAGCGCTTTATAGAATCCTCCCTAAATATCTGTATGCATTTCTTCATAAGTACGCTGTAAAGCGATACCTTAAGGCCGCTAATAAGGATCTTCTTGCAGCCTCATCATTGGCAGGAGAGAATAATGCCTAGAGCAAATTGGAAAGAATGGGATTCCACAGCAGAGAATTTTTCTCGGCATGAGGGGATACCTTCATATTTAGTATATGGAACACTTTCAAAGGAAATTCCTGAAGTCTCAATAATGGTTTTGACGTATCGCCGAGCTGAAAAACTTGAGCGTGCGCTAAATAGCGCCCTTAGCCAAGACTTTCGAGGAAAGTATGAAATTATTGTTGTTGACGATTGTCCGTATGACGAAGCGACTGATGTGCTTATGAGGCGCCTTTGCTCCGAACATAGCAACCTTCTTTACTATCGCAATGAAAAGAACTTGGGGCAATATGCAAATTGGAATAGGGCTGCCGAGCTTTGTAGGACAAAATGGTTCTGCCTTCTGCATAACGATGACTATTTGATGCCAGATTACCTCTCCACGATGACAGAGCTCGAAGATCCAAATATCGGTCTTATAGGCACATACTTTGTTGTTAAAGAAGAGCGCGAAGATGTTGCACCTAAAAGACGCCTTCTTGATGTGGCGATTGATACCGCCTTAAACCTTTCCAAGGATAAGCTAATACCTCTAACGCTGCGTGACAACATAAAGCACATCTTTACCTTTTCTTGCTGCTTGTTTATAAACCGCGAAAAGTATTTTGAGGCCGGTGGCCTTAATGAGGATTATTATCCTTCGTCTGATTTTGTTTTCTCGTCAAAGATGAACACCATTGCGAGCACCGCATTCTATCCTAATAAAATGTCGGTCAGGACAGTTGGGGATAACGTATCGCTTCGGCAAGAAGTTTGTGATGATTCCATCAGGGATGCCTATCATCACACTTTTTACATTGCCAAATCTTTAGGATTTACGGATAAGAAAGCCCAAAAATTGGCGTCCCGAGCAGCGGTGTTTGCCGAAATTGGCGTTAAGGGCTATAACGATGTTGATTATGGAGGCGTTAAGAAGGAGCTAGGGATGAGCGCTGCCTATAACAACAGTTTCATCATTTTTCTTCTAAATCTTTATAGTAAATTTAATTGGGGCCTGCTATTCCTCCGCCCTAAGCTAAGTCGATAGACGTTTGATAGGCTATGCATGTATACCGCTAAAGATCACACTTTTGTTATCTGCGCGTATAAAGAGAGCCCGTATCTTGAAAAAACAATTCAGTCGATTCTGGGCCAGACTGTTCTTGGCAACGTCCTCATTTCAACTTCCACGCCTAACGATTACGTTTGCAGTCTTGCCGAAAAATACCATATACCGCTAAAGATTAATGACCATCACGGCACTCTTGGAGAGGAATGGAACTTTGGTTACGACCAAGCAAAGACGCCGCTCGTGACTCTTGCGCATCAAGATGATTATTACGAACCCGAATTCCTGGGGTCGGTTCTTGATGTCTTTAATGGGAGAAGCTGTTCTGATAAAGCAATGTCTTCCGCTTTTGCTCCCGCTGTCAATTCGAATCCCTCTTCTGCGTACGCTATCAATTCGAATCCCGTGTACACGCCCACTACCAATTTGAATCCCGCTTCCACGACTGATATATATTTGAATCCCGCTTCCAATCTTAATCTCAGAGACAAACAGCTGATTTCCTTTACTGATTACTTTGAAATTAGGGGAGAGAAACGCGTTTATAAGAACACGATTCTTGCCATCAAAAGGATTCTTCTTTTTTGGATGCGCTTAAAGGGTCTGCAAGCAAGCCGTTTTTTCAAGCTGTGGACACTGCGCTTTGGAAATCCTATTTGCTGCCCGTCTATTACCTACAATAAAGGCACTTTGGGTCCGTCTATCTTTAATACGACGTTTGTAAATTCTCTTGATTATCTTGAACTTGTCGAGCTGGCCAAGATGCCTGGGTTCTTTCTTTATATCGATAAGCCACTGATGGGACATAGAATTCACGAAGAATCCGCGACTACGAAAAATATCGCCGACTCCTCTCGTCGGAGGGAAGATTTTCAGATTTTTGAAATGCTTTGGCCGCGCTGGATCGCTCACCTCATCGCGCACTTCTACGCCAAAAGCGAGGAATCAAATATAGTATTGAAAAATTAGGCACAGGGCTATATACTAGAACACATGTTCTTATTCGTCATTCAAAGGAGACGTTTGTTTATGGACACCTTTACAGCCTATAAGCTATCAAAAGGAAATGAATGGATTATACCTTTTCTCGAGAAGAAGAAATATTTTAATTTTAACAACAATCCAGAATTGGTACGTTGGATGAAGCTCTCTCGCTTCATTGTGGAGCTGCATCAGTTGTTTGAAATATATCTTTGGAATTACTCGCAATTAGCAAATGGTCTTTATTTGAATGTAGATGGAAGAATTAATAGGATTCTTGACAATGGGACTAATCAATCCCAACTTATACGTGTAAATGGGTATGTCATGAACTGCGTTTCCAGCGCTGTCAATTTTTTGAAATCTGTAGAAAAATACTGCAAACACGAGGCGAGGGCAGGCAAAAAGGCAATCTTTAGTTTTGCTGCAGAATTTTTAGAGTTCTTGCATGCAAAATTTTATGGTGACCTGCATTATGCATTAGCTTACGTTCTGCGCAATTATTCTCAACATGGTCAGCTCATTATCTCGATACACAACGATGATGGCGAGCATAATCGAGTCTGCTTAGATATGTTTCAGCTTTTGAATGCTGAGCTTGTTAGCATAAATGATGATACCAGGGAGAAGTTAGAATATATTTATGATTCTCTACGGGATATAGAAGAAGGCCCCATTCGCCTATTCTTGGCACAATTTCTTAGTTCCTTACATCTGAACGTATGCAGTCTATATGAGGATTTTCTATCACGCCTTGATCCATATGTCTTGGAATCCAAAGAGCGTGTAGAGACACTTCTTGAAGAATCCCATGAGAAGATTCTTAGCACTAGTGATTTACCATATTTCATTATTCTGCTAGAAGAGAATCATGACAGAGATATTGCGCATTTTATTATTGAACCTCCAGATAAATCAGTTGCTTTATTGCAGCATATGAAGAAAGAAGCGGGTGAAAAACTCTTGGATGCTAAGGAAAAACTTAATATGACAAACCAGTGCTTCAAGCACGTGGTTTGTAGTCCTGAAAGTTTGTAACGAATAACAATGCGATTTTAAGCGATACACAAACATTAGAGACGATCGGGAAGCCATCATTTGTCAAGATACAAAAGTGGTCCTTACACCACTTTTTAAAACGCGACCATCAATAAACTCTGTCTTGTTGAATATAGAATTGAACCTTTTTTAGTAATAGACTCTGAGCGCATTATTCTCTCGTAGGCGAATCGGAAATGAACTAATTACAACGGGAGGGAGGGCTCGCAAATGAGCTATCCTGGTTTCTGACGGCAAATGTCGAGCGGCTAAATTAACTATTTGATGTAGTTTTGCAGATATAATCGTGCGCTTTATCTGAAACATCCGGAATAACCGGGCTTATTGACTCGTTTATCTTCAGGTCTTTAATTTCTGCGAGTTCCTGAATTAGCCTGCTCAAATTATCAATATGCTCTTCCATGTTATTTCTAGTAAAGAACTTAACTATATCTACCTTTCCTCCCTTGCCTTTCCTGATAGAGCCTCGACCATAAACAGAATTAGGGTCGTATGAGAAATTTGACTTGTAGTGAACAAAATCATTTCTTAAATCAAGGCATATCATGTAGTCGGACCAAGTTTTTGAGGCTTTTAATTCCTTTATCCGAATAGAGCTAGGGCTTAAAATCTTTTCAATTTTATCTTTTGCGTTTCCTGTGCGCAGGTCTTCCGAAGTGCTGTTGAAGAGCGCCCTGCACATTGTATTTAAACAAGTCTCCACATAAGTACAGGCCATGATAAGAGCAATGAAACCAAATTCTAAATTATGTTTAAAAGTTCTGGTGTCGAGCTTTTCTGGGAAAGCGGGATAAGCGTTTGAATTTGTCATTTTGGAAGCAGCGGTTTTCGCGCTGTTTATGAGGATAGGCTCCATATTAATTAAGTAGTTGTATGACACTGAATGTCCAATCGCGTTTCGGATGATTATGTATCCAGTGTTGATGCAAACGTCGTTTCGTTGTAACTATAAGAAAAGACCATCGCTAAAACCTTGGATTAACAATCGCTCTAAAAGAAAAGATGACCGCAATGAGCAGTTTATCTCATAAACAAGCCGCTTATCCCGAAATGATCAGATTTGATGGTGAGATGGCCAACTTATAAGAGCTTCTAAGACTCCATTCTGTAACTATCGTGAATGGATTATAGACGAGGATTGGGCTTTGTGAAGGTGTTTTATTGAAGAAGTAATTGCGAACGCAGAGAATCTAGAAAAACATATACCAAGGCCAACATATGGAAGGACACCGCGAGAACATGTTAAACGCATTATAGAGTTAACGCTATCGAATTATCCATCGAGAGGGAGGCAGCCTGGAAAAATGCGCAGGATTGAGGAGGAGGTTTTAGGTGATACGCTAGCTTTCAGCACGCTAGCCTAAAAATATTGCAAAAACGAGATCCCTCACAGTCCTCTTGAGAGAGCCAGCATGGAAAAGAATCGCAGTTGGTGGCGATTTGCAACTTCCTGCTCGCAACTATGCATATAATATTGGCCCCATCTCTCTTAGTAGTCGAGCTTCTCGGCGAATCCCGCCATATTCAAGGACCGTGCTAGTGTTGTAGTTTCGAGAGCTTCTTTTTTAATAAAGAATAGAGGTCACTGACATTCACATCAATGTCGACCTGATACGTAGGCTCTTTAATTATTTCTGAGGTTGCATGGATGAGTGGATTCTGACGACGGAGCATTGCTGCCTTGTGAAGAATTTCCTCAGCTTTCTCAATTTCTTTAAATATGCTCAGTAAGTGACCTTCCCTATACGGCCACGTGGTGTTGACACGTTTTTCCACCCGGTTAATGTGATGGGCAACCCGATCAAAGAAAGACCTAAAATAAGCCCCCTTTTCTAGAGAGTTGTTTGTGCAATCATTTTGCAAGTAATTCATGTATTGAATCTTAGACGGTATGTCGTTCTGTAGTAGATTAATCAAGTTTTCTTCTTCAGGACTAACGACTTCAGGAAGAAACTTATTCTTACAATACGAAGAACAGTATCTTGCGAGCCCTGGATCCTTTTGTTTGATTGCCTTCATCAAATCTACATGCACCATGCTTCTCTCTTGCAAATACGTTAAGGCAATAACAAAGTCCACACTGCTCCATAAACCCCTTCTCTTTGAAAGAAACAAATCATTCAACATTTTCTTTATCAGTCTTTCGTCTCTTGTATACAAAAGGCAAAGCGTAAGTTCTCTCGTATTGAACGTGAATCCAATGTTTCCCTTCTCAAGAAGAGCACCAATTGATGAAACGACGTCTTCCCTTTGAAATAGTTCTGACTCTTTATATAGGTAACGCCTAAAAAGTGCGATGGGAGGCACGGTGTGAACGGTCAGAGCGAATTGCTCTTCGATGAACGAAAGCAATTTATCTTGTGTGTAGCTACCATCATCTATGGACTCTCTTATTGAATTAAATAGTTCCGAGATTGCGGAGTCTTTCATGATAATACTCTTATCGATTTGTTCTGCAGCAATGTCAACAGCAGATATTGTCGAAGCAGAAGCGCTCACTTCTTTTTGTGCGAGTATCTTGAGCTTCTCCTGCTTGAGAGAAAGCCCTTTTCTTCGCAGAAGATCAGCGTAGATGTTGATAATGGTGTTACTGGTGGCGAAAAGGTCACTTTCATCATTTAAATTAAAAAATATATATAAGTCATCAACATATCTGATGAAATCGAATGATCGTATTGGCTTGATTTCTTTTAACAGCTTCCATAGAGCATTATCAATATCATTCAGATAAATTCGTGTAGCAAGAAAGCTAAGTGTAGGGTGATTTTGGATTGTCGGAAATCCTCCTCTGCCACAGTAAAGCAGAAGACCTCTGATAAATAAGGAATCGGTTGAAGAAAATTGATTGTTGGATAATGCCTGCATTTCCGATAAAAGTAAATCGACGTTGATGGATTGATAAAAGCCAGTAATGTCTGTTTTGATGCAATGAGCATATCTCTCCGCAAGTCGATCTCTTTTCCTAATATATTTCTGGTAACTCTCTCGATAATGCATCTGTCCTTTTTCAAGATTGCCGGAATAAAGACAAATGCCACCCTCTCGAGTATCGCTAAGCACACGCGCATACTCGATTCCAAAGGCGATGAGATAGAGAAAAAGAACGGGGGCTACAAGTACTGAGGGTCTAAAAGTTGCTCCCTGTTTCTGTAGATAGCCATTAGTAACATAGCGCATACTCTCAGCTAGGATAAAAGATCCATCCTGGATGTATGCTGAATAGAAACTTTCGGCAGTAAGTGTTTCCCAGTCTTTCTGCGAGAGATTGGAGAAAGGGTACCATTGCAGGTACGTGGTGAATCGTTTATTTTCCTTCTGCATCGAGCGGCACGCGTGCTGCCAGGAATCGAGAGTTGGATGCATCATTACGAATCATTTCCTTTGTTTCAGCAAACTATTAGCTGTTCTTTTCAATCAACTTTGCAGACAGTCGGGCATTATGGTATTCAATACGCAAGGAGAAGTCGCCCATCGTACTCATTGCGCTCACTGGTAAACAGCGAAAGTAATAATCGCTAGTTTACACCCCAAAACATCTAACGATTGGTAGGACAATGTCTATGGCTTACTTCTGATTTGTCGACTGCAGGGGTTATATGCCTGGACCGGAAATCAGTATGACTGCACATAATTCTATAGTTAATCACAAACCATCGTTGCCTTCCTCAGAACCTCCCGCGCGCTCCTTTTGGCCCAGGACGTGTTAGGACCGGCTTTCTCGGCAACGGTAACCATGTCCAGGACCGAGATATCCTTGCCTTATCCGTTAATTGTTGTGGCGCGCTCGCCTATGAATCCGGGATTTTGCGTGAGGTCGTAGGCAGGGGAGAGGCCTCAGCGTTTATCGGCATCATAGAGGAAAGAAAAGTTCTTGGCATGGTTGTCCCTGATGCCAATAACAACGTTAAAGCCATGCGTCGATAGAGCTCCTCACCTGTGTGGCCTGCTCCTAGCTGTGTAAGCGCCTGGAAAAGTGCCTCGTACGTCAGGTTGAAATCACGGTGGGAAATTTCTAGAAGATCCGCTGCTTAGAGCATGCGGATGCGATGCTTTCAGTTTATTGTTCAACTGGACCGTTGCTGCTTGCGGGTTTCTTTTGCGGCTCGTGCGGAGGCGTGGTTAATGTCCTCTAGGCTGCCATAATAGGGGTTAGTAGGGAGATCGTTGAACTCTTCCATGTAGCCAAGTTCATTGGCTATCCAGAGAAGGGAAAGGAAGGAAATTTAACCCTTGCGCTCGAAGCACTTGTATGTGGAAAGCAAGATTCCTGCTTCGGCGAGCTGAGCCTGCGTAAGATAGCGCTTGGCAAAAGGTCCGCGACGAGTACAGAACGCACATAGATGACAAAGACATACTTAACTCCGATGACGGAAAGCTTGATAAGCTTGACTTTGAAAATACTATGGGGCGTATCTCGAATAAAGTCGATACAGATCTTGCCGATGTCTATAAATGGCTCGAAAATAAATAGACGTCAACAATCGATACCCAATATCTTAGTTACCTTAGTTTTAAAGACGCAAAGACCCACGACCCTCATAGCGGTTAAACGACGCAAAGAAATACGCATTCATTTCTGAAAATCTTCTATTTGAGAGCGCTGTAGCCGTAATTCACTACTAGAATAAATGCTAATTGACCTGTAGAATATAAAGCAATCTACCCCATAAGATACAGCTTTACATAAACTTAAGACATATAAGAAGAAACCCAGCATACACAACTCACAACCATCGCTTAAGGAGCAAAGATGTCAGGACATTCAAAGTGGGCAACTACCAAGCACAAAAAAGCCGCGGCCGACGCTAAGCGCTCGTCGCTCTTCTCTAAGCACTCCAGAAACATTACAGTAGCAGCCAAAATGGGTGGCGACCCCAACCCTGATAACAACGCAGGCCTCGCCGCTGCCATCGCGCGTGCTCGCATGGACTCAATGCCCAACGCCAAGATTAAATCGGCCATAGACAAGGCCTTTGGCTCCGGCTCCAACGCCGCGGTTTACGAGAACGTCGTCTACGAAGGCTACGGTCCCGCTGGCGTCGCCGTGTACGTTGAGTGTCTTACCGACAATAAAAACCGCACCGCTGCAGACGTTCGCTCCGCTTTCTCGCATAGTGGCGGCAACTTGGGTACAAGTGGCTCGGTTGCATTTCAGTTTGAGCGCAAGGGCCGCATCGCTGTAGAAAAAGAGAAGATGCCCAACGAAGACGACTTCATGATGGCTGTGGCAGAGGCTGAGGGCGACGATTACGAAGACGCTGGCGACGACTGGGTTGTTTGGACATCCTACGACCAGCTGGGCAATGTTGTAAAAGCCCTGGAAAATGCCGGTATTGAGGTCAAGGGTTCAGAGCTCACCATGGAGCCCACCACGCCAACCGACGTTGACGTAAACGATGCCAAAAAGGTTATGCGCCTTGTGGAAAAGCTGGACGACCTGGACGATGTCCAAAACGTTTACGACACCATGAAGATGACGGATGAAATAGCCGCCGCCCTCGCGGAAGAAGAGTAGGTAGAAAGAGATTATCATGAACGGATTCAAGCGCTTTTGCTACATACTTTTCGCCATTATCGGCATCGTGCTGATAGGGGCCCTCATCCTTTGTTGGGTGGGCCCGTGGACCACGCTCTTCACCGGTCTCATCGCCTACGATTGGTACCTCCTTTGCATCGAGATTCTTGTGGTTCTTTGCCTTATTGGCTTTGCGGTGCTGTTTATTCGCGGCGTCACGGCCAAAAAGCGCAAGGACATTCTTCTTTTTTCCGAGAATGGCGACGAGGTTCGCATCACGCGCTCTGCAATTGCTTCTCAAGCTTCCTACCTGGTGGAACAGGATGGAACCTGCTATGCCGCTAAAGTTGTTGTTAAGGCTCGCGGCGGACGCTCGGTGGACGTGAAGGTTTATGTTGAGCCGCACGAGCCTATCGATGTTGCGCAAGAGGCCAAGAAGCTGCAAAAACGTCTGCGCTCTAGTCTGGACACGCTCTGCGCAGGACGCCTAAACCGCTTAGAGATTTCCTTCACCGATCCGCGCCTTCCTACAGATCTTTCAACGGTGGCCACAGGTGCGCCTACAGGTGCCTCAGTAGACAATGTTGAGAGCGTCGCAGAAGGAAATAGAGAAACGGATAAATAATAAAGCGCGGATAGATATAGTAGACGAGCGGCAAAACAGAGCCGATTCTTGTAAGAAGAATAGAGAGAAGCAAACAGCCAACGCTCGGGATAATCGAACTTCAAGATGCAGCAATAAGATAGTAGGATGGGACAGATGCCAAAGACACAAGTGAGTAAGAACGGCAACGATATTAAGGTCGAGGTTGAGGTAGAGCAATCTACCCAGAACGGGGGAGCGGGCACGAGCAGCTCAACTCCCGCTGGTCAGAATGGCGCCACTGAGGCTAAGGCAGCTGCTTCCAACCCAGCTGGCGCAAACACAGCAGGCGCCAACCCAACCGGCACCAACTCAGCTCAAGGAACCCAACATCAATCCTACCGCCAGTCAGGTGAGGCTGCTGGCCGTGCCTTTCGCGATGCAAAAAAGAACGCAACCGATGTCTTTGACGGCATCGCTCCAGGTCATGGCAATGAGATATTCTTTGGCCTTGTGGGTCTGGTCGCAGCGTTCCTCTTCTTTATCATCGGCTTTTGGCAGACGCTCATTATCGTAGTTCTCGTGATTGCGGGTGTCGCTTTTGGCCAATGGATTGATGGCAAACCCACCATACTGGACGGCATCAAACGCCTCTTTAGCTCGAATGATAATTAGGGAGTGACTGTAATGAAAAACAAAAACGCGCACGCAGAGAACGCAGCTCCTGAGATCAATCCCTCCGCAAACACTGCTCAGAAGCTCGGCACCTCCGATCTCTCCGCTCGGGGGCCCGAAAGCCTTGAGCCAGCGGCTTCAGAGTCCACTGCCTCCGCGAGCACTTTTCAAGATCAATTCATCGCTGAGCCCCTTGAAGATAACGGTCAGGCAGACAGCGCCGACACGCTGACCTTCTCGGATGATGTTATCGAAAAAATCGCAGGTGAGGCAGCTGCTCAAGCTGAAGGCGTTGCAGGCCTTAGAGGTGGCTTCTTTAATCGCGTGCAGGAGACCTTTGGCGCCAAGACTCATAAGGGCGTCGCCGTAGAGGTGGAGGGGGATGGCTCGGTTGCTCTCTACATTTCCATCGTCATGCGCTTTGGCTACTATGCCCCCGATGTTTTTGAGGATGTCAGGACCCGCGTGCTCCAGGCCATCTCGCAGATGACGGGCTTGCAAATTGCCAGCGTAAACCTGCGTATTGAGGATATTGCAGCTTCTTCTGACGATGCCGATAAACCCGCCGCAGCTGCTAATAAACCTGCCGCAGCGGCTGGTGGCGATTCCGTCGCAGCCGCCAGCAATCCCGCCACCGACGATTCTGCGATACGCTAACGTTATAAATCTCATGAAGCTACGCTCTCGCTTTGCGGCCTTTCTCGGGCGTTGCTGCGCCTTCACTCTCACCCACATCTTTCATCGGAATGCTTCGCAGCTGCCAGGGCGCGTAGCTCTATCTCTTGCCGGCCCCACAATCTTGAGTGATCTTTGCGTGCAGCTCAATAAGGGTGCCATTATGGTGTGTGGCACCAATGGAAAAACCACAACCAACAATGTCCTGGCTGCTGCGCTTAAGGAATCCGGTGCTTCGGTTGTTTGTAATTACGCTGGCGCGAACATGCTTTCTGGCATTGTAAGTGCGCTGTTGCCGCTTGCACGCAGTGGATCCTCTACTGATTGGGCTGTGCTCGAAGTCGATGAGCTTTCCTGTGCGCATACGTTGCCACAGATAAAGCCTAGGTACTTTGTCTTGCTTAACTTGTTCCGCGACCAGCTTGATCGCGCGGGTGAAATTGACAAGATTCAAGAAGTCATCGCTACGGCCCTTAAAAAAACTCCTGATACTACGCTTGTTGTGTGTGGAGACGATCCGCTTTGCATGGGGGTTGTTGAGCGCCTTTCGGCTCATCAGCGCGAGAGTGTCAAAACGGCTAGCAAGGAACTCGCCTCGAGTGTTGTCGCTTTTGGGATTGGCGAGGAAACGGGTGTCCCTGCAGACCGCGTTCCAGAGGCGCGTTTTTGTCAGGTTTGCGGCGCCGAGCTCAACTATATCTACCGACACTATGCGCAACTTGGCAATTATCAGTGTCCTAACGGTGATTTCGTACGTCCCGCACTGAATTTTTCAGCGCAGGATGTGGTTCTCGATAAGGGCGGCGTTGACTTTAAGGTGAGCGCAAGCACTGGCATTAGTGCCGACACCGGCCTCAGCACCGGCGCTAGCGTCGACACCAGCTTCAGCACCAGCACTAGCGCTAGCGTCGACACCAGCTTCAGCACCAGCACTAGCGCCGACACCGTCAGCAGCACCATCACCACCAGTACCAGCGCTCATGCAAATGCTAAAACGAACTCTAAAGTAACTAAAAAAGCCCCTCAACAAAGCCTTCACGTCCCCTTTGGCGGTCTCTACATGGTTTACAACATGCTTGCCGCCTACGCTATCACGGCGCTTATCGGCATCCCCGTGAAGGACTTTCAGCACGCAGTGAGCACTTTCCATCCGGATAATGGTCGGCTGCAGAGCTTTAATCTTCAAGGTCAAAAGGTTGTTCTCAATCTTGCTAAGAACCCTACTGGCTTCAACCAGAACATTTCGCTTATGCTGGCCGACCCGCGCCCTAAGCACGTATTTTTTGTCGTCAATGATAATTTCAATGACGGGAAGGACATCTCATGGATTTGGGACGTCGATTTTGAACGCCTCACTGCGCAAAAGGACCTCACCATTTTTGTAGGCGGAACGCGTGCAAATGATCTTGCGGTCCGCATGAAGTATGCGGGATTTGGAAGCGTTCCTATCTACCTTACGGCGGCAGAAGCGCTGACAGCTATGAAAGACACCACGTCCGACGAAGCGCTGACAGAAACGGGAGACGATTCGCCCGAGAATACCGGCGAACCTGCAAAACAACCTCTCTACATCCTCACCAACTACTCTGCACTTTGGCCAATAAAAGCGGAGCTCGAGAAGATGCAGAAACACAGACACAAGTGCGAGCACCATGACCAGCCTCAGCGCATGCAGCAGCACGAGCGCAAGTACGAGCACCCTCTCGAGCACGAGCACCAGCACCAGCACGAGGAGGCATAGCTATGGCGAAACGTTTCCTCAAAATTGCTCACCTCTTCCCCGAGCTTCTCAACCTTTACGGGGACTCCGGCAATATAATCACGCTTGCACGCCGCCTTGAATGGCGCGGCCTTGCGTGCACCATTCAAGAAGTCGCTCTTGACGACACGCCTTCGTTTGCCGACGTAGACCTCGTTTTTATTGGAGGCGGCTCGGATCGCGAACAGGAGATTGTGGCGCGAAAGCTTCAGACACACAAACGCGACTTACAGGCTTTTGTTGAGGACGGGGGGTGCCTTCTTGCGGTGTGTGGTGGCTACCAATTGCTGGGCCATTATTATCAGCTAGGGGAGGATAAGGGAAAAGGTAGGGACATGAAGAGAGCTGGTCGGGGGGAGAGTATGGAGGGACCCGGAGAGAAGGTAGAAGGCCTATCTCTTGTCGACCTCTATACAGACCGCGGAAACCCGCGCCTCATAGGAAATATTATTGTTGAGAGCGATCTTACGTCTACACCCGTTGTTGGTTACGAGAATCACGGTGGCCGCACCCACCTTGGCTCTGGTGTAGAACCTTTTGGGCGCGTTGTGTATGGGTTTGGGAATGACGGCACCTCTGGTTTTGAAGGAGTGCGCTACAAAAACGTACTAGGGACTTACATTCATGGCCCGCTGCTTCCCAAAAACCCCGGGATCGCCGACTGGGCTCTTGCCGCAGCTCTAGAACGCAAGTACGGACTAGCTTCAAAGATTGATGACGAAGCGAGCAACGACGCGGTGCTGCTTGAACCGCTTGATGATTCAGTGGAGCTTCTCGCAAACGAGGTTATGCGTGAGCGCCTTCTTTCCGGCAGAGTCAAAGAGCGCTAAAGTGCCTCTTTTGATGTCCCTGGAAAGGCAAGACGAAATACACAAATTTGCAACCCGTCTACCTTGGCTTATTTGAGTATCTTCGCCAAATAGGCAAAAATGGTTGAGATACTTTTTGAGTGGCGAAGATACTATTTCATTGGCAGTTGGACGGTCCAACAGGTTTATGGTCTATGGTCTACAAGGATGTTCTAGGTTATAAAGATATAGTAAGATAGCCGCAACATACATACAGGGGAGCCAAAGATTGCTGCCGCTGTGCTAGAGAGTTCGCAACTCGTGGACCTCAGTGCGTTCCATGCGCCGTAGCACGCAGGAGAGCATCTTGGCTGAGAGGAAGAAACGCTTCGACCCTTAACCTGATCTGGATAATACCAGCGTAGGGAGTAAAAATGCAAAAGCTTTACGATCATATTCGCAGCCTCCGCGCCAAATGCACCGCCAGCGCCAACAAAACCTCTCATCCCCTCCGTAACTCCTGGAAACCGCGCCCCAGACCATATGCCAACCGTACTGGCAGCGCTAGCAATAACTGCCCTCACGCGCCCCACATCAAGCACAACGCCAACACCGGGCGCATTCTCTATCCCGCCATCGCCATCGCCCTGCTCATTTTTATATGGCAGCTCCTCATAACCTGCAACATCGTCCCTAACTACCTACTTCCCAGCCCCATAGCAGTCGCGCAAGCGCTCGCCAAAAACGCACAAGTCCTCACGCACCACAGCGTCATCACCATCGCCGAGGCGCTTCTCGGCCTCATCGCGGGTATTGCCGTTGGCGTCTTCGCAGCCATAATCATGGACTGGACCCCGCCAATCAAAAAGGCACTCCGACCCCTCATCACGCTTTCCCAAAGCGTTCCCACGATCGCCATCGCTCCGCTTCTTGTCCTCTGGCTGGGCTATGGCATGCTGCCAAAAATCGTTCTTGTAGCCCTGACCTGTTTTTTCCCGATAGCCATCTCCTTGCTGGAGGGCTTCGCCTCACTCGACCCGGATCAGCTCGACCTCATGCAAACCATGCGCGCCACGAAAGTGCAAATCTTCTGGCATCTCAAAATACCTGCTTCTATCTCTTATTTCTTTTCAGGTCTTAAGGTGGGCGCCGCTTATGCCATTGTGGGCGCGGTAATTGCCGAGTGGATGGGTGGCATCGCTGGCCTGGGCGTTTTTATGACGCGCGTTCGCAAGAGCTATGCCTATGACGACATGTTTGCCTGCATTCTTGTCATTGCGTTTCTTTCGCTGGCGTTGGTAGCTCTCGTCAATCTTGCCGAGAAGTACCTCGTTCCCTGGCTCCGCCCGCGCAAGTCGACCAAGGCAACCAAGGCAACCAAGGCAACCAAGACGATCAAAACGGCCACGACGGCCATCGCCATCCTTGCTTCAGCAGCTCTTATCTGCGCGCTTGCACCATGTGCGCTCCGCTCCGGCTCCAACGCTAACAAATCCGGCGACCCAACCCAACAAGCTCAATCTACCTCCTCCGCGAGTGGAGCGCCCGCAGACCTCCAAAACATAACCCTCGTCTTGGACTACACACCCAACACCAACCATCTGGGGATTTATGCTGCACAGAAGCTGGGCTTCTACGCCCAAGAAGGACTCAACGTTCAAATCGTGCAACCGCCGGAGGACGGAGCTGAAACCATGGTGGGCGCCGGTCAAGCAGAGTTTGGCGTGAGCTACCAAGACACACTCGCCAACTTTCTCTTCGCCAAAGAAGCGGTCCCCATAACGGCCGTTGCGGCTATTTTGCAGCACAATACCTCGGGAATTATGAGTGCTGTCTCCGCGCACATCAACCGACCGCGTGACCTTGAGGGCAAGAGGTACGCCACAATGCAGTCGGCCACAGAGGAGGCAATTTTGAAGGAGCTTGTGGAAGCAGATGGGGGAGACTTTTCAAAAGTGGTGCTCGTTCCTGCAGGTACAACAGACGAGGTAAGCGGCCTGCGCGAAGGCCTTTTTGACGCAATTTGGTCCTTTTCTGGCTGGGGGCTGCAGAACGCTGCGCTCCAAAATGCGGACGTCAACTTCCAACCGCTCGCGGACTTCAACGACGCCTTTGACTACTACACGCCTGTCCTTATCGGCAACGATGAATTCCTTGCTCAGAATCCCGCCACCGCAAAGCGCTTCCTTGCCGCAACGGCCAAGGGATATGTGTGGGCTGCCGAGTATCCTCAGGAGGCAGCCAAGATTCTCGTGCAAGCAGTTCCGGAAACCGATTCTGCTCTCGCCGAGAAAAGCGCGGAAGTGCTGGCTTCAGAGTTCGTTAGCGATGCCCCTTGCTGGGGCTCTATCGATCAAAACCGCTGGTCAGCATTCTATACCTGGCTTGATGAGAAGGGCCTTTTGCAGAAGCCGCTCACCGACCGTACGCTTCCATGGCCAGGCGGATGTACTAACGACTTTCTTCCAGGAGCGGAGGGGCAGATTTGATAGCAACGAGTAATTCCAAAAGAGGTGGGCCCAAACTCTCGCAGACGTCCACACAAGAGGGAATAACACGTTCAAGGGCCAAGCAAAAGAGAACGCGGCCCAATCGGACAAGCATAATGAAAAAGGACATCAAAACACCTCTTTTAAAAGTAGAAAATCTCTCGGTTGACTGGGAGGGCGAGCCCGTCCTGAGCAATACCTCGTTCAGCGTCTATCCAGGCGAGCGCGTTTGTATTTTTGGCAGATCTGGAGTAGGGAAGTCTACGCTCCTTCACGCCATCGCGGGGCTCAATAAGCCAAGCTCTGGACGGGTCCTATTAGCTGGCTGTGAAGACAAAAATGGCACCACATCTCTCCATAGTGCCTATCCCTCCCCGGCAAGATTGCAATTCTTGCACGATGCTGCAGCGCATCAAATTCATAACTCAGCGCACTCATCAGGTGGCGCGAGAAGCTGCGTAGAGACCTCGGCAGGCTATTGCGATATTACGGGCGAAGCCGGCTTCATCTCCTATATGTTCCAAAGCGACTTACTTTTCGACCAAAAGACCGTGCTTCAAAACTGCTCGCTGCCACTCATTATTGAGGGCACTCCTCGCAAAGAGGCAGAACAGCGCGTCCAAGAATCGCTTGCAACCTTTGGCCTTGCGGAAGTCGCAGACAGCTACCCCCAAGAGCTCTCAGGAGGCATGCGCCAGCGTGCAGCGCTTCTGCGTACAAGCCTCATGGGCAACAAGGTGGTTTTGATGGACGAGCCTTTCTCGGCATTGGATGCGTTCACTAAGGCTGATTTACAACAATTCTTTCTGCAGAAGGCCCAGGAGCTGGAACTCACCATTCTCTTTGTTAGCCACGACCTCGCAGAAGCAGAGGCATTTGGGACACGAGCGCTTGTGCTTGTAGGCAATCCACAAGCGGGGGTTTCATCAAACATCATTGCCGATACATACCCCGAAAAGCTCGTTTCCTACCTCAATTAAGAGCCCGAAAAAGTCGGCTTCTATAAAACCAAGAATCTGTATAACAAGCAGCTATTTAAGGTGATTCATAAAACCTTCATAAAAGCGAAAGCTTTTGGGCAGCAACTTGCTGAATGCTATACTTATTAGCAGGTAAAAACTCTTTGAGAGGAGTAACAATGGATAAGTTGAACAACGAAGAGCTCAATAATGTCAGCGCTGGTGTCAACGGTCAGGAAGCGCCTGGTCTTGAGTGGATGGAGCTGTATCTGCACAACCATGGCGGCCATTGCAAAAATTGCGGTACTCCCGTAACAGAGTTCCAGCCCTTCCTTGGACCTGTTAAGGCTGGAAAGTTCTATGAATATACTTTTCTTTGCAAATGCCCTTCTTCTCCATTGAATTATCGTACACTCCTTTGGGACTCTGAGACTGGGAATGTTGATATTCCTGGTTCCATTGTGCAGTAAAGTAAACACATAGCTTGTTTTATAAAGACCCGGGCATCAGCTCGGGTCTTTTTTATCGCTTTGATTGAGGTCTGCAGTAGCACCTAAAACATCCATATCCCTTCAGCTATACAACGTGCCGATAGGCTCCCAAGAAAAATGCTAATATAGCACCGGTCAAAAACCTTCTAAACGCTGCCGACCACTACCCACAATTACTCGCCGTGGGTTACTTTCACTGAACATAAGGAGCGCAGCGTGCCAAAATCTTCAAGCAAAACCAAAATTGGCATTATTGGCGCCATGAAGGTCGAGGTAAAAGACCTCATCTCCGCCATGGCCAACAAGAAAAAGACGCGCATTGCCCGGATGGATTTTTACGAGGGGCGCATTGAGGGCGTCCGCGTTGTCGTTGTCCAGTCCGGCATTGCTAAGGTGCACATGGCCGTCTGCGCCCAGATTCTCATCGACCGTTTTGGTGTCACGCATCTCATCAATACCGGTGTGGCGGGATCGCTCAACAAAAACGTTAACATTGAAGACGTCGTCGTATCCACAGAGCTCGTCCATCACGACCTGGATGCAACTCCGGTGGGCTTTGAGCTGGGCGAAGTACCAGGATGTCCCGTATACTTTCCTTCCCACAAAAAGCTCACAAAGTTTTTTATGCGCGTCATTGGAGACGTCGCACAAACAATATCGCCCCAGACAACGGTGCACCAAGGTCGCATTGCATCGGGGGAGCGCTTTGTGGCAGAAGCTGCCGATAAGCGCCGCATCGTGAAGCATTTCGACGCCCTCGCTACAGAGATGGAAGGCGCCTCTCTTGCACAGGTTGCATGGCTCAACCGCATCCCGTTTGTGGTTCTTCGCTCAATATCAGACAATGCGAACGAAGAATCGCCTCTGGATTACCCAACTTTCGAGAAGCGTGCCGCCAAGCTAATGGCAACCTGTATCCGTGAAGCACTGAAGGAGTGGAATGACTAACAGTATTAGCGAGCCTCAGACATCCGACAAAAGCACTGAGCGAGCGCCTGAAGCGGCTCCTACTCAGCCAAAACATATGCTTCAAGACCAGTCTCAAGAACAGTCTCAAAACGAGTCTCAAGAACAACCGCTTGGTCCGCGCATTCAGGGCCAAATGAGCCCTGACGCCACGCTCTCCTGGATCAAAATCCCAGAAACATACGCAGAGCAAGAGGGTGATGCCCCCGCTCCTCGTATCCTCATCGTCTACACCGGCGGAACCATTGGCATGATTGAGGACCCACTTACGGGTACCCTCAAGCCCTTCGACTTCAAGTATTTCATTGGCGGTATCGACAAAAACGAATATAGCCTGTACTTCCCCAAGATGAAGCGCCTCGGCTACGAGATTGAGGTTGCCGCTATTGAGCCTCCCATCGACTCTTCCAATATGAACCCTGCGCGCTGGGCAGAAATCGCCTCAATCATCGCTAAGAATTATGAGCGCTTTGACGGCTTTGTCGTGCTTCACGGCACCGATACCATGGCGTATACGGCAAGTGCACTCTCTTTTATGCTTGCCAACCTCAAGAAACCCGTCATTCTTACTGGCTCGCAACTGCCCATTGGCGAGATTCGAGAAGACGGCACGCTGAACCTCATTACCGCACTCCAGATTGCAGCCGCTCGCCAACCGCATTCGACAGAGCCTATGGTGCAAGAAGTCGCTATCGCTTTTGGCCGCTATCTCTGGCGCGGCAATCGCACAACCAAAGTTTCAAGTACTGACTTTGGTGCGTTTAGATCCTTTAACTATCCCAGTCTGGGTCAAATGGACCTCCACATTACCTTTAACAAGAAACGCCTGCTCCGCCCCAAGGGAGACGGCTCGCTCCAGTTTTATCCCCAGATGGACGATGCCATAAATATCATTTCTATTTTCCCTGGTATGTCTCAAAAAATCTTAGAGGCAGAGCTTTCGGTTCCGGGGCTAAAAGGCGCCATTTTGCGTACGTTTGGCGCTGGAAACGGTCCCACGGAAGACTGGTTTATCGGCACGGTTAGAAAGGCAGTTGATGCCGGTCTCATCCTCGTCAACGTAACCGCGTGCCCGGCGGGAGGCGTGGAGGAGAAACGCTACGAAACAGGCGATATGCTTGCTCAGGTGGGCGTGCTTTCGGGCTATGATATTACCTGCGAAGCAGCACTCACTAAGATGATGCACCTCTTTGGCCGCGGCTTATCGGGCGCAGAGGTGAAGAAATACCTCTCGCAATCGCTCCATGGCGAGATGACGGTACTTGAGTAGAAAGGTCCCTAATGCCCGCAATAATCACCCATCACATCTTTGGCGAGGAATCGGCCAAAGAGCTTCCGGTTTCTATTTTTCCCGATAAAGAGCATAAGCTTGCCTTTCTTTTGGGAAACCAGGGCCCCGACCCCTTCTTCTTCCGTTTTTTTGGGCTCCCTAAATCCATCGCGGCTTCTCAGGCGCTTGGACCAAGGATGCATGATGAGTACATTGCCGAGGCGTTTCAGGCGCTCCGTGACGCTGTTTTGGCGCTCCCTCAAGAGGACCAGTCGCTGGGACGCGCGTTTGCCCTAGGGATGCTCTCGCACTACGCACTCGATAGGGTTGCCCATCCGTACGTCTATGGCTTGCAAAATGAAATTATCCAAAAGAACGCTGCCGAGATGAGCGATGCAACTTCTGAGGTCCACGCCGTCATAGAGTCCCAGCTTGATTCGTGGATGCTCAGACGCTTTCGTCATAAAACGGTTAAAGAATGTCCGCCCTATAAAGATCTTGAAACCACAGATCGCATCAACCGCGTAGCGGGAGCATTGTTGTCACAGGTTGCGTGGGAGGTTTTTGGGATAGATCTTGGTGCGGATGAGTACGGGCAAGCCGTCAAGAACATGACGTTTGTATATAAGCATATTGAACCCGCAGGCTCGCTCTCTGGTACAGCGCTTGGATTTATCGAGGAAAAAGCGCGCGGTCAATACTCCCTTTTATCTTCACTTGCACACGAAATAGTGGGGGACGAGGATACGCCATTGGCAAATGTTGACCGTAGGCCCTGGATGCACCCTTGGAGTCACCGGAAGGAAAAAGACTCTTTCCTGGATAGATTTAACGCTGCACTCAAAGATTATCCGCAGCTTGCAAAGGCGTTCATTGCGGGAGGCCCGCAGCTTTCCCGTGCGGTCGACAATCTCAACTATGAAGGCCAGAAAGATAAAGCAAAAACGACCAAATAATAACGGAACGCTTTAAGAGCACCACTCAAAAGAGCACAAAAAGCACCATAGTTAGGAACGTCTGAAAGAAGGACACATGGCACCAACCAAAGAAGAGCAGCCCAACAAAAAGAAGCATAAGGCTTCAACGCCAGCGTCTAAACAGAAGAATCACAAGGCATCAGCGGCGGCGCTCAAGCAAAAGCAACAGGAATCTTCATCTAAGCATAAGCCAGGGCTCAAGAATTCAAAAAAGCAAAAGAGGGAGCCGCTCTTCACCCGTGCTGAGCGCAACTGGGTTTCTTTTGATATGGGACACGCTGCCGTCAGCATGTTTAATACTGCAATCGTCCCCATTTACGCGGCATCGCTTGCGGTTGCCGGCATAACCTCAGCAGAAATTGTCGGCACGTGGGGCATTACGCAAACCATCGCATCGCTCATCGTTGCCTTGCTCATGCCTATTTTGGGATCGCTTGCGGACTACAAAGGACAAAAGATCAAGTTCCTCGTAGCCTTCTCACTTCTCTGCATTGGAGCGGCCTTTGTTGAGGTTCTTCCGCTTTCTTACGTGCCCTTTTTGGTGGTCTACGTCCTCATGATCATAGGAATGAACTCAGTGCGCACATTCTACGACGCTATGCTGGTGGATGTCACTACCGACAAGCGAATGAACAACGTATCAAGCCTGGGCTTTGGTCTTGCTTATCTCACGAGCGTCATACCGTTTGTTCTCTGCATTCTCTTGATTTTCTTTGGTCCTGCGGTATTTGGATTGGATAAAGCCGCTTGCACGCGCTTAGGCTTTGGCATCTCCGGGCTGTGGATGCTTGTTTTTGCTCTGCCGCTTTTCTTTACTTACCAGCAGAAATACGGCAAAAAGCGCAGAAGTATAGGCAAAGAAATTCAAAAGACATTTACCGGACTAGGCAAGACGATGAAAACGATGATGCAGGATAAGCGTCTTCTCTATTTCCTCCTGGGCTTCTTCTTCTACATCGACGCCGTCTACACCGTTATTGCTATGGCCACTAACTACGGTGCCGCGTTGGGTATTGACGAGAACCACCTCATCCTGGCCCTGCTCGCTACGCAGTTCGTTGCCTTTCCTTCAACCATTCTCTATGGTCTTCTCGCCGATAAGTACGGCACAAGAAAACTCATCATTGTCGCGATTTTTGGTTACATGGGGATCGTTACGTTTGGTACGTTCTTCCTTAAAGGACCTGTTGATTTCTGGATTCTTGCGCTCTTGGTGGGCGTGTTCCAGGGTGGCATCCAGGCCCTGTCGCGTTCATTTTTTGGCCGCATCATATCCAAAAAGAAGTCAAACGAGTACTTCGGTTTCTTCAACGTATTTGGTGCATTTGCTCGCGTACTGGGCACCGCCATGGTGAGCTTTTTCACGTTCCTCACAGGAAATCCCTCCGTGGGCGTTTTTTCTATCATGATTTTGCTCGTGTTTGGTCTAGTCTTTATGCTGCTCATGCCTAAAGAAGGACTGCAAGGCGAAGAGGTCGTGCGCTAGGATTTATGCACCTTTTAGCAATACTTTTCTTAGCGCTGGGAATCTCTATGGATTCCTTTGCGGTTTCTCTTTCTAACTCAATAGCGCTCTACCGCACGGCTTCCGTGCGCCTCCTCTGGATTCCCGCTATCTTTGCGATTGCGCAGTCCACGCTGGCGGCACTTGGTTTTGTTCTCGGATCTTTTGTGGGGACATTTCTTGAGACTTTTGAGGGTCCTATCACGTTTGCGGTGCTTGCCATTCTTGGTGCCGAGATGATCTATTCCGGCATCAAAGCTCAGCGCAAAGAGCTGTCCAAGAGGAGAGAGGGGATTGAGCCTCACGCGCAACCTAAAGCTCACATTTCAAAAAGATTCTCTCCTCTTGGCGGCCTGAGGGGAAAAATCAACACCGAAGAGCCTAGTCGTATTACTGTGGTGACCGTACTTATTGAAGCACTTGCAACCTCCCTCGATTCTTTTGCCATAGGCTTTATGCTCCGCGCTACAAGCACAAATCCTATTCTTGCCTGCGCCGTAATTGCCCTCATTACGTTTGTTGTGAGCGTCGCTGGCATCATCATTGGTAAGAGGGCTGGGATGATTTTGGGTGAAAAGGCTCAATTGTTTGGGGGTATAGTACTTATCGGAATTGGCGTTTTGAGTCTTGTAACGTAGCGTTTGCGCCGATAGACGAGCGGGGTCGCAGTGTTTGCACAGTGCCTGCGGTGCCCGTACAGTACTTAGCAGTGCATACACAACAACGCAAACGTCCGGAGCGATGCTCAAGCGCCTCAAGTGCAGGCAAAGAGAAAGGATGAAGGATGTCTAATAATTCATATATGCGCCGCACTAAGTCGACCACCATCATTATTGGTGTGCTGATGCTCTTGTTGGGATTGGCTTTTTTGGTGTGGCCAGGAGGAACGACCGAGTTCTTCGTCCTAATGTGTGGATGGGGCTTTGTCATTGCAGGTATTGCAACGTTTGCAGGTTATTTTGCTAAGAGCGAAGGGCGCTCGGCATGGGATATCGTGCTTGCTGTTTGCGAATTTGTCTTAGGTATCCTCATCCTCATCTTCCCCTTCTTCTTTGCTGGGGTCTTCGTAATCTTTATAGGCATTGTTGTTATTGCCACCGGTATCTTTGACATCATGGATGCCATCTCCCTGCGCGATGTGAAGGGTTCTCTCTGGGGTCTTTGGCTTGCTCTGGGTATCATTACCCTCATCTTTGGCCTTTGCATGTTTGCTTATCCCATCATCTGGGCTGTTACCATGATTTGGCTTGCGGGCGTCGTCCTGGTGTTTGACGGTATTACCGAGATAATCGCCGGCGCTATGATGAAGGAGTAGCAGTACTCCCAGCAGCGCTGTCTATAGCGCAATCGAGCAAAACTCAGCGTAAGGCTGAGCAAAGAAAAGGCCTCTTCGGAGGCCTTTTCTATTAGTAAGAGCTGTCGCGTCCTATTTTTACGATCTGGATTTTATCGGGACTGGCTTTGACATAGTGGAGCATACGGTTGTAGCTTGGGAACGGCCAGTACTCGCGCCCCACGCATTCTTCCATGGCGTCAACTTCCTCGCGTAGCGCTGCCATTGCAGGTAATACCTTGTTCTTGTAGGCATTGTCCTGCGTCTGCGGATTTTTAATAGCTCCCGCCTTTTTGTTTGCGGCATCCAAGCTATCGGTAGCTGCACTTATAACATCCAGCGCGTGGGCCGTCTTTTTCAAAATAGCAACCTCTGCCGCTGAGGTCGCCCGGAGTTCTTTTTTCGTTTTTACGGCCATGGCGAGGTCTGCACTAAAGCGCTGTATTGCCGGTAGATAAAAATGCCTGGCCATATACACCATACAAGAGGCCTCAATGTCCAAGTTAAACGCATATTGCTGAGCCGTAGCAACATAACGTGCTGTTACTTCAGCTTCGTCCATAACCTTGTACTTATTGAAGAAGAGGATATTCTGAGGCTTAATCAGATAGGGGAGCGCATCAGCCGTGGTTTTAAGGTTGAGAAGTCCGCGCGCCTTGGCCTCTTTCTCCCAGGCTGCAGAGTAGCCATTCCCGTTAAAGAGAATGCGTCGGTGTGCCTTGAGCGTTCGTTTTACCCAGGCAAAGGCAAACTTGGAAACAGCACGTTTCTTATCGCGCGCAGAAAGCTTACCGCGCACACTCTCAGCCTTTTGGAGCTTGTTCTCAATAGCGGTGGCACAGAGATCAAACCCTTCGGCAACAGCGGTGTTGAGCACCATATTGCAACCCGAGAGATTTTCTTGAGAGCCAGGCATGCGAAACTCAAACTTGTTCCCCGTGAAGGCAAAGGGGCTCGTGCGGTTTCTGTCTGTGGTTCCAAGTACTGCATCGGCAAGCGTAGGTACGCCTGCGTCCAGCAGTTCTTTGCCGTGCGATTTGTACTTGCGTCCCTCAATAATGGCTTCAACAATCTCAAAGAGGTCATCGCCCAAAAACATCGAGATAATAGCGGGCGGCGCTTCATCCGCGCCCAGACGCTGATCATTCCCAGCGCTTGCAATGGAAGCGCGCAGCAAATCCTGGTGCTTATCAACAGCAGAGATAACGCACGTAAGAATTACGAGGAAAAGAAGGTTGTCCTCAGGCGTATCAGAGGGATCTAGGAGATTCTTTCCGTCTGCAGAGAGAGACCAGTTGCTGTGCTTACCTGAGCCGTTCACAAAGTTAAAGGGCTTTTCGTGCAACAGGCACGTGAGACCGTGTTTTCCCGCCACCTCTTTAATCTCTGTCATGGTGAGCAGGTTGTGGTCGATAGCAATGGACGCAGGCTCGTATTGCGGTGCAAGTTCGTGCTGGCAGGGCGCCACCTCGTTGTGTTTGGTAATTACAGGAATGCCCAGCTCCCAGAGGCGCTTGTTGGCGTCCTTCATAAACCTATCAACCGCCGGTCTAATGGTGCCGTAGTAATGCTCCGAAAGCTGCTGTCCCTTCACGGGGCGCCTTCCAAAAAGTGTGCGACCACAGTTGATAAGGTCTGGGCGCTGCGCAAAATCCTTCTCGGTAATGATGAAATACTCTTGCTCAGGACCAATATTTACCGTAATCGTTTTGGGTTCTCTCCCAAAGTATCCCAGCAGACGTTTGGCTTGTTTGGCAAGCGCCACCTGGCTCCTCAACATGGGTACGCGCTTATCCAGAGTCTCCTGCGTGTAGCTCATCATAGCGGTAGGGATGCACAACACGCCGTTTCTAATAAATGCGGGGCTTGCGGGGTCCCATATGGTGTAGCCGCGTGCTTCAAACGTAGCGCGCAGACCGCCGTTGGGAAAGCTGGATCCGTCGGTCTCTCCTTGAATCAATTCTTTTCCCGAGAAGCGCGCGATAGCTCTGCCATCCGGCAGGGGATGGAGAAAGGAGTTGTGTTTCTCGGACGTGATGCCATTAAGGGGCTGGAACCAGTGAGCGTAATAGGTGGCACCGTGCTCAAGCGCCCACTCCTTCATGGCTTCCGCTACTTCGTTGGCAATTTCTTCTGTGAGACGGCCGCCGTTTTCCGCGATATGCTGGAGCTTTTTGTACGTAGCGCGAGAGAGGCGCTCCTTTTGGACTGCCTTATTGAAGACGTGTGAGCCAAACACTTCCTCAATTTGGCTGGAAGCAATGAGCGTATCTGCTGCCATAATTACTCCTTACCTGCTGGTATGTTATGCCAACGCTTTACCAAACTGGGCAACCGTGGTGCAGTGCGGCGTTGCTCTTGGTAGTTCGGCGCGCTATCATAGTCTCTCAGTCAGTATAGAACTATACAAGTCAGGTTGCTTCATGGCACAAGAAAAATCTCGCAAATCCATTGCCGTCATTGATGGTAACTCACTTATGCACCGTGCGTACCATGCCATTCCCCAAAACATGCTGAGCCCGCAGGGCGGCCACACCAACGCAGTTTACGGCTTCTTGTCCATGTTCATTCGCATGGTGCAAGACTTTAATCCCTGGGGCGTTATCGTCTGTTTCGACAAGGGCAAGCCGCGCGTGCGCATGGAAATGTATCCAGGCTATAAGGCACAGCGCCCTCCGCAAGATCCAGAACTTCACGAGCAATTTTCTCTGGTAAAAGAACTTTTGGCGTCGCTTGACGTCCCCGTGATAGAGCTTGAAGGTTGGGAGGGTGACGACCTCTTGGGTACGCTTGCAAAACAAGGCGCAGACCAAGGATTTAAGATGCTTCTTGTCACCGGCGACAAGGACATGTATCAGCTGTCTTCTGAAAATGTTGCTGTTGTGTCCACCAAGCGTGGCATGACCGATGTCTCCATCATGACGCCTGAGGCTGTCCAAGACCTCTATGGTGGTATCACCCCAGATCTTGTTCCAGACTTCTACGGCCTTAAAGGCGACACGTCCGACAATATCCCCGGCGTCCCTGGCGTGGGCCCCAAGAAAGCACAGCAACTCATTGGCGAATTTGGCTCGCTGGAAGGTGTTTTGGCCCATGCGGACGAGATACCCGGTAAGATGGGAGAGAACATTCGCAATCATGCAGATGCGGCTCGGCTTTCGCGCAAGGTTGCCATTATTAGGACAGATGCGCCCGTTGAGATTGATTTTAATGAAGCGCGCTTCCCGGATTTTAATGAGGCCGTGGCCCGCGAGGCTTTCGTGAAGCTCGGTTTTACCACGATCGTGCAACGCCTATTCCGCGCGTGCAACCTGGACGAGCTCGAGATCCTCACGCGCTTTGAACTTCCTTGCATCCTGGAGGGCGCCTCCGCTGATGCGGCCCTTGAAGACGCCTGTAAAAACAGCACGTGGATGGGCGTGAGTATTGCAGAATCAGAAGACGTGGGCACGCTCTTTGATGAGGGAAAGACGCTTTGGATAAGCACCTCTCAAGGCCTTATTGCCCGAACAGGGGAGGCAGCGCAGTCAACCCTTCTTGATCTCTTTGCTCATCATCGCATTGCCAGCTGCAACATTAAAGAACTCATCCACGAGCTCTACCCCACAAACCTCAATACGCCCGTCCGGCTTGACATGGCGACCATTGACTCAAACCGTATCTTTGACGTGTCCGTGGGCGCCTATCTTCTTCAAAGCGCCCAGAATGCCTACGCTCCCAAAGATCTGGCGCTCCAATACCTCAATCAAGAAATACCAGAAGACGACTTGAAAGAACCCCAGCTTGCAGCTCGTATTACTGCAACGGTTGCGCGCCTCGTCCAGCCCCTTATAAAAGAGCAGCTGGATAAAACAGGCTCCAACACCTGCTTTGACCTTATCGAGATGCCCTTGATACCCGTTCTCTCTCAAATTGAGCGCACCGGTATGCAGGCAACAGAAGACATCTTTGACAAGCAAGCCGCTGAGCTTTCTCAGAGCATCCAGGCGCGCGCAGCAAGCATCTATAAGGAAGCCGGTGAGGAGTTCAATATAGATTCTCCGGCTCAGCTCTCGCACGTGCTGTTTGATGTTATGGGCCTTCCCACAGACGGGCTCAAGAAAACAAAAAAGGGTTTCTACTCCACCAACGCTCATGTTTTGGAGGATCTTTCACATCAATATGACATCGTAAAGAGCGTCCTTCGCTACCGAGAAGAAAACAAGATTCTTAACACCTATCTTTTGGCGCTGCCAGCTTGTATTAAAAGTGATGGTCGCATTCATACCACTCTCAACCAAACAATTGCAGCAACGGGGCGTCTTTCTTCCTCCGATCCCAACCTCCAAAACATTCCCACCCGCTCAGAGTTGGGTCATCGCGTACGTAAAGCGTTCACGGTGCCCTCAGACGATGTCTTTCTTGCCTGCGATTATTCCCAGATAGAACTCCGTCTCCTTGCTCATCTCTCGGGTGACGAAAACCTCATCCAGGCCTTCAAAAAAGGAGAGGATTTTCACGCAGAAACCGCCTCCCGTGTTTTTGGTGTCCCTGTATCTGAGGTCACGCCGGATCTGCGCAGCCGAGCAAAAGCCGTCAATTTTGGCATCGTTTATGGACAGCAGGCTTTTGGTCTTTCGAAGACACTTGGCATCCCTAATAAGGAAGCTCAACACATGATTGATGCTTACTTTGAAGCCTATCCTGCCGTTCGTAGCTTCCTCAATGAAACTGTACGGGAAACGGTGGAAAACGGCTTCGCAACAACGATGTACAATCGCCGTCGCCTCATCCCTGAAATCACAAGCTCCAACCGACAGGTCCGCTTTGCAGCAGAGCGCATGGCTATGAACCACCCGATGCAGGGCTCGGCCGCAGACATAATTAAGCTCTCCATGATCCAGATTGCCCAGGCACTTCGTGAAGGAGGCTTTAAGACGCGCTTGATATTGCAAATTCACGATGAACTGGACTTCCAGGTGCCAAAAGCTGAGCTTAAGGCTGTAGCGAAGCTTGTAAAGGATACAATGGAGCACGTGGTAGAACTTTCGGTTCCTCTTGTCGCTGAGGTAAG
Source organism: uncultured Atopobiaceae bacterium (assembly GCA_910579165.1). Taxonomy (GTDB): domain Bacteria; phylum Actinomycetota; class Coriobacteriia; order Coriobacteriales; family Atopobiaceae; genus MGBC105563. Next base: position 128,762 of record CAJTTF010000002.1, on the reverse strand, counting down.
CTATGGAGAAAACTGGGCCGATGCAAAATAATCCCACCACGCGAGTCTGCACCGCCACGTTCAACCCACTCACAACCAATCCAAATTATGGACACCGCTAAGAACATGCAAGACAATCTTCCTCACGTCACCATCTGGACTGATGGCTCTTCTTTAGGAAATCCAGGCCCTGGCGGTTACGGCGCCATTCTTCTCTTTGATCGTGCCGGCGAAACGCACAGGAAAGAGCTCTCTCAAGGCTTTCGCACTACTACCAACAATCGCATGGAGGTTATGGCAGCCATTGCAGCTCTGGAAGCGCTCAAAACACCTTGTCAGGTGACGCTCTATTCAGACTCCCAGTACCTTGTCCACGCTCACACGCAAGGTTGGCTCACAAACTGGATTAACAAAGACTGGAAAACCTCTAAAAAAATTCCAGTTAAGAATGTCGACCTTTGGAAGCGTCTCCTCAATGCCGAGGAGCCCCACGAAGTAACGTATTCCTGGGTGGAGGGACACACCGGTATTGAGCTCAATGAACGTTGCGATGAGTTAGCAGTTAAGGCAGCTCATGGTGAGAACCTCTTGGAGGACGAGGGGTTTTAGCCTGTGCTCCTCCAGTACTAAACGCGCAGCCGTAATTGAGAAAAAGGATAAGCTTCATGCCTCATCCTTTTCAAACCTAATTCTCGTTTTTTGGAAGGTGCCTACTTTTTGGGGTTCATGTCATCGCCGATTCTCCGATAATTGCATTTGACAAAATGCAAAAAAGAGGGCAGCATTCTTTGCTGTTGCTAACAACAAAGAAGGAGCACCCCGTGAAACGTTTATTTGTAACCTTTGTAAGCTGTCTTGTCTTATTGTCTGCAACAGTGACTACACCTGCTTTAGCGGAAGTAAAAGATGAAGCCAAGCAGAGTGACGTAAGTGCATTCCAAGCTGCTCTCACAACGGCTTCTGATGGTATCCAATCCGTTTTGGATGGTGTAAAGACAAATATTGCAGAGCTTTTTGGAACAAACGAACAGATTGCACTCGACAATAGCGAGAGCGCGCAAGCATCCGAGCCCGGTGCTTTGCAAGATACAGAAAGTGCCACCGCTATTCCTTCAAATCTCACAGGCGTGGTATGGAGTGCGGACTATAAAACGTGTACGCTTCAGTCTGGATACAGTGTCGACGGACAGGACTTGAGAAGCGAGATTGCATCTCATAAAAATAACCTGACCACGTTTAAGGCGGAAGATAGTACAAGCTTAACCGGCAACGCTGCCAACCTTTTCTATGACTGTGCGTCTCTTGCCACGGTAGACCTTGCACCATCATTCGATACCAGTGCGGTAACGAGTATGAACTCCATGTTCTTCTACTGCTCTTCCCTCACCTCCCTTGCGCTCCCTGATGCATTTAATACTGGTGCGGTACAGAATATGGAAGCCATGTTTTACAACTGCTCTTCCCTCACCTCCCTTGAGCTCCCTGATGCCTTTAATACCGGTGTGGTAAGGGATATGAGCCACATGTTTCTGGGCTGCACGCAACTTGAAGAAATTAACATGTCAATGTTCTCCTCCGAAAATCTTACAGACTGCTCTCTCATGTTTGCTAATTGCAATAGCTTAAAAGAGCTGGATCTTGGATACCTTGTTCCACCAGCAGGACAGGGAAGCTTCGGTATGTTTTTAGCTATTGATTCTGACACTGGCGAGATTCTGGGTAACATTCCCAATATTGAGAAGATAACCATGTCCGGATCTTGTATTCTAGCGCCCGGGGAGGGAACAACGCCTGATACGGCCTCTGGCACATTCTTCGATTACAAGGAGCCTCTCTCCTGGAATGCTTATTATCTGGGCACCACGGCAGAAGGTCAGCCATCAAATTCAAGCACACAAGGCAATCTCTCTGCAGAACCTGATGCTGTTCTCACGGGCTTTGACGAGTTTAAGGCCTACCAGGAGACCCATCCAGGTCTTACCACGTATATGCTTGATAGACAGCCCACACCTCCAGGCCCCACACCTGATCCAACACCAGAACCTACGCCTGACGCAATGCCCGCATCAGACACAGACGTGCTGCCCGTCACAGGCGATACCTTTGCTGCCCTTGCGAGCGCTGTTGTTGCAGTACTTATGGGTACACTCGCCCTTCTTGCTTCTGTCTATGGTCTCACCCGCAACCGCTTGCAATAGACAAAAGGCAATAAAAGCAAAGATTAAGTCTAGTAATAAGAACTAAGATAACAGCTCTTTAAGAGATAAGGGCAATCGAGTCAGTAAGAAAAAAAGTAAGGATAGCGGACGAGTTTTGGATGGAGTCCAAACTGTTTGAAATCCGCGCCTTACCCTATTTCTCTATCCCGCCTGCAAGCTATTCAAGGCGCCAGTAATTTATCGGCACGTTATGAATTTTTCTCATGAGTATTGAGCGCAAGGGGATTATTAGGTAGTATTCTTCTCGCATAAAGCAAGGCACGCATCTGATAAAACACCAGGTGTTGTGTAAAGAAATGTAGGCCCCAGAGCATGAACTGTAAACCACGAGAATAACTGTAAACAACGACGTATCTGTCCACCTCGATTTATACCTCGTCACCTGCGTTAATCTCCGCCTTTTCCGTTCTTCCTAGGGTCCCAAACCTGAAAGGGGACCGAAGTGAGTGAGCTTCAAAATCCATCCGTGTTTTCGTATGAAGATGTCGAGCAAGGGGATATGAATTCCTTGATCGACTCCACAATCTCTATGTTTGATGATGGTGATTTGGTGACGGGCACTGTTGTGCAGATTGAGCACGACGAGGTACTTGTGGACATTGGTTTTAAGTCCGAAGGTGTCATTCCCGCCAAAGAACTCTCCATCAGAAAGGATACAAATCCTGATGAGATTGTATCTGTGGGGGAGACTATTGAGTGCTTAGTCCTTCAGAAAGAGGACAAAGATGGCCGCCTCATCCTTTCTAAGAAGCGTGCAGAATATGAGCATGCCTGGAAGCGTGTTGAGGATCTGTTTAACAATGGCCAACCGGTTGAGGGTGAGGTCATTGAAGTGGTTAAAGGCGGCCTTATCCTTGATATTGGCCTCCGCGGCTTCTTACCCGCATCCCTGGTTGACCTTCGCCGTGTGCACGATTTAAACACGTTCTTGGGCACCAAAATTGAGGCACGCATTATCGAAATGGATCGCAACCGCAATAACGTTGTTCTTTCACGTCGTGCCATTTTGGAAGATGCTCGTAGGGCAGAACGCAGCGAAATCCTGGCCAAGCTCCAGACTGGCATGCGTCTTAAGGGAACGATTTCTTCTCTCGTGGACTTTGGTGCTTTCGTGGATTTGGGCGGTCTTGACGGCCTTATTCACATTTCAGAACTTTCCTGGAACCACATCAATCATCCTTCTGAAGTTGTCAAGGTAGGCGACGAGGTTGATGTTGAAGTTCTTGAGGTTGATTTGAACCGCGAGCGTATTTCTCTTGGACTTAAGCAGACGCAAGAAGATCCATGGGCTGCTCTTGTCGAGAAGTACCCTGTGGGCAACATTGTGGACGGAACCATCACTAAGCTTGTGCCCTTTGGTGCCTTTGTAGACCTGAGTGAAGGTGTTGAGGGTCTTGTGCACATCTCTGAGATGGCTCCTGGCCATATTGATGCACCTGCACAGGTTACCAAGGTGGGCGAACCTGTCAAAGTAAAAGTTATGGACGTTGACCTTGAACGCCGTCGCATTTCTCTCTCTATGAAGGAAGCTGCGGCTGACCTTGGCATTGAAATCAAGGTTGAGGGTCGCGAGGATGTTCCTGCTCAGAAGAGCGAGGATGGAGATGCTGGTGATGACGCGGGCACTGAGAGTGAAGCAGCCGTGAAGAGCACCGGTGGTGCCACGGTCGTCGATGCATTAGACGCAGAGGTTGCCAAGAAGCTGGCAGAATCGGCTGGCCTTTCTACTGAGACTAAGGGCGAGGATGCCAAGGACGAGGCTAAAGACAAGGAAGCTGAGGCCAAGGCTGAGGCTAAGGAAGAGGCTGAGACTGAGACTGAGACTGAGACTGAGACTGAGACGAAGCCAGAGTCACAGCCTAAAGAAGAGCCTAAAAAGGATGTTAAAGCAGATGAAGCCAAGGAGGAAGAGAAGGACTCTGTGGCAGATGCCAAAGATGCAGCAGCTGATAAAAAGGCCGACGGCGAAGGGGAGAGCGCCTAGCGTGTCCCTGGCAGTTTGTGCCGGCTCATCTACGATGAGTTTTCTATGTATGTTGTATTTCTAGCAGGAGGCATTGCAAGTGGTAAATCAACACTTGCGAGCCTCCTGCAAACTAAGGGCGCTATTCGCATTGATCTAGACGAAGTTTCGCGTAAAGTCCTTGCCACGGGTTCTCCGCTCTTAGAGGAGATTGCTCAAATCTTTGGTGATGATGTCCTGGATTCTGAAGGTAATCTGAGGCGTGGTCTGCTCGCACGTAAAGCGTTTGCCACCAAGGAAGCAACGCGCCAGCTAGAAGCTATAGAGCTTCCCGCAATATTTACTGAGCTCAAAAGGAACCTTTCACGCATAAAACAAGAGTCTCCCCATGTCCTATGCATAGTAGAGATTCCCTGCCTGGATAGAATGGGAGAAGCGCTCAATCTTGCAGACGAAATTGTTGTGCTGAAGGCTCCTCTCGCTCAGCGTCTTGAGCGTGCAGAAAAGAAAGGCATGTCTCCGCAGGATTTTACGCAGCGCGCCGCATTGCAGCCAAGCGATGAGGAACTGGTGAGGATAGCATCTTCAAACCAACCGTTCTTCTCAAGCGTTATACACAACACCGGTGATCCATTTGATTTGGAGGAAGCGGCCTCCGCTATTGTTAGCCGCGCAAAGGATAGTAATACCGTATGAGCCCCACACGCAGAAATCCCTTCATTGCGCACCTTGTGCGGCCTCTACCCCGTAAGAAACTCAAATTTTGGCGATGGTTTAGAGCCATCCCAATCACTATTTGTACGCTGCTTATATGCATTGCTCTCTTTTTTGCTGCTATGCCCAACCAGATGCAGCGCTCGCTCTTTTATCCCGTTAAGTATCCCGAGACAATCGTGGCTGCTTCTGAGGCATATGACGTAGACGAGTACCTCATTTGTGCAGTCATCAAGATTGAGTCCAACTGGCAAGAAGCGGCAAAAAGTCCAGCTGGCGCGATTGGGCTTATGCAGATGATGCCGCAGACCGCAGAGGAGTGTGCTTCGCGCGGACTAATCAACAGCAGCCGTTATTCTACGGATGATCTTGCAAACTCTCGCACTAATATCATGTATGGAACCTGCTATCTCAGCTATCTCCTCTCCATCACGAGCTCACAGGACGAGGCCATTGCAGCCTATAACGCAGGCCCCAATGCGGCGAGTTCCTGGATCACCACCGCCACTCTTCTGGAGAGCGATTTCTCGGAAACGATTACCTACCCCGAGACACGGGCATACTTAGATAATGTAACTGAGGCCTATGCTCAGTACGCTAAGCTCTACCCAGAGGGAATTAATGCCTAACAACAAGTCTCACAACTATCTTAGCGATAACCCCAGTCCTAGTGGCAACACAGATTCTGACGCAGCTCTTGCAGGCAATCATCAAGAAGTTGCTGATCAGCTAAGGCGTTTTGGTGTAGAAGGAAAAGGGCGCGCCCTGCGCGTTGAGACTCCCTATGAACCTGCAGGAGATCAGCCGGAAGCCATTCAAAAGCTGGCCGGCGGCATTGAAGAGGGGCTACGCTACCAAACCCTCATGGGAGTTACGGGTTCTGGAAAAACCTATACCATGGCTAAGACGATCGAAAAGCTCAATCGTCCAGCTCTTATCTTGGAGCCCAACAAAACGCTTGCGGCACAAGTAGCAGCAGAGATGCGCGAGATGTTCCCCAACAACGCCGTCGTCTACTTTGTTTCCTACTACGACTATTATCAGCCAGAGGCCTATGTTCCGCAATCTGATACCTATATCGAGAAAGACGCCAGCATCAACGAGGAAGTTGAGAAGCTCCGTCATCAGGCTACGGCTTCGCTGCTCTCCAGGCGTGACGTCATCGTGGTGGCATCCGTGTCTTGTATCTACGGCATTGGCTCTCCTGAAACGTACGCTGGTCTTGCTCCTACGATTTCGCGCGATACTCCCCTTGAGCGTGATGAATTCATCAAAAGTCTTATCGGCATCCAATATGATCGCAATGACATTGATCTTGCTCGTGGCACCTTTAGGGTTAAGGGCGATTCTGTGGATGTGTTTCCGCCCTATGCTGAGCATCCTCTTCATGTTGAGTTTTTTGGTGATGTGATTGAAAAAATTGCAGAGATTGATGAGGTTACAGGAGATATACTGCAGGAATTTAATGCGATTCCCATCTGGCCTGCCTCGCACTACGTAACCGAGCGCCCGCGTGTGAATCAAGCGCTCAAATCCATCTCCGATGAGCTGGGACAGCGCGTCCGTGAGCTCAAAAGTGCCGATAAACTCCTTGAGGCGCAGCGCCTTTCGCAACGGACTACATACGATTTAGAGATGCTTGAGACGATGGGATTTTGTACGGGCATTGAGAACTACTCGCGCCACTTGGATGGACGTCGTCCAGGAGAGCCTCCCTATACCTTAATCGACTATTTTCCTAAGGATATGATTTGCATTGTGGATGAGTCACACGTTACGATCCCACAAATTCGAGGTATGCACGAGGGCGACCGGTCGCGCAAAATTACCCTCGTAGAGCATGGGTTTCGCCTTCCTTCCGCCCTGGATAATCGTCCGCTTCGATTTGATGAGTTTGAGGCACGTATTCCCCAGTTTATCTATGTCTCTGCCACGCCGGGAGAATATGAGGAGTCTGTTTCTAAGCGCTATGTTGAGATGATTAACCGTCCCACCGGCCTTCTCGATCCCAAGGTAGATGTGCGACCTATCCGGGGACAAATTGATGATCTGACATCAGAAATCAAAGAACGCGTTGGAAACAAGGAGCGCGTGCTCGTCACAACGCTCACAAAAAGGATGGCAGAAGATCTCAACGATCATCTCTTAGACCTTGGTATCAAATCCAACTATATGCATTCCGATACGGGAACGCTTGAACGCGTTGATATTATCCGTGATCTCAGAATGGGAAAGATCGATGTTCTTGTAGGAATCAATTTGCTGCGCGAAGGCCTTGATATCCCTGAGGTATCGCTCGTGGCCATTCTCGACGCGGATAAGGAAGGATTCTTGCGCAATAGGCGTTCGCTCATTCAAACGATGGGAAGAGGCGCACGTAATGCTTCTGGCGAAGTCATTATGTATGCCGATAAAATCACCGACTCTATGCGTCAAGCCATTGAAGAGACCGCACGTCGTCGTGAGATTCAGGAAGCATTTAATAAAGAACATGGCATTAAGCCGAAAACCATCAAAAAGACCATCAACGACATTACGGGCTTCATTGAAGAGGCATCCGCTACCCTTGAGGGAAAGGATCGCGGATCAGGTGGTACGGACCATGGTGAGTTCTTCTCGCCCGCAACGGGAGGAGAGAGGGAGTCGCGTGCACAGAAGCTTGCGAATGAGCTAAAAAGCCTGCCCAAGGACGAAGCTCAAGCAATTATTGCTAATCTGGAGGCAGAGATGCAAGCCGCTTCTGAGGCGATGGACTTTGAGGCCGCCGCCGGCATCCGTGATGAGGTTATTGAGGTCCAGAAGCTCTTGACGGGAAGCGATGAGGATGCCATTATTGCTCGGCTAAAGAGTGGTGGGCGGAAGGGTTCTGCGCATGCGTCGCGCAAACGCCCACAGAGAAAGCGGTACAAGAAGTAGGAGGGGGAGGAGAACAATATGGCTCAAGATGCAATTGTCATACATGGCGCGCGTGAGCATAATCTTGCCAATATCAATGTGGAGATTCCGCGCGATGAGCTCGTAGTCATTACGGGCCTTTCCGGATCTGGCAAATCTTCGCTTGCCTTTGACACCATCTACGCCGAAGGACAGCGTCGCTATGTAGAAAGTCTTTCGTCGTACGCCCGTCAGTTTTTAGGCCAGATGGATAAACCTGATGTTGATTCCATTGAAGGCTTAAGTCCCGCTGTGTCTATCGACCAAAAGACCACCTCTAAAAACCCGCGTTCAACGGTGGGCACGGTGACAGAAATCTATGATTACCTGCGCCTTCTCTTCGCTCGCATTGGCACACCCCATTGCCCTGAGTGCGGCCGTGTTATTGAGCGTCAAACCACCGATCAAGTAGTTGATAAGATTCTGGAAGCAGCTGACGGTAGACGCGCTTTTGTGTTGGCACCGGTTGTTAAGGACAGAAAAGGTGAGTACACTAAGCTCTTTCAGGATTTGAAACGTGAAGGGTATGCGCGCGTCCGGATTGACGGTGAAGTTCAGGAGCTTGAGGACGACATACGTCTCGATAAGAAGTTGAGGCATAACATTGAGGTGGTCGTCGATCGCGTTGTGATTAAGAAGGATGCTCGCTCGCGCATTGCAGAGGCAATTGAGCAAGCTACGAAAGCAGCACAGGGCAAGGTAGAAGTCTTTCTTCTGGCTGATCGAGATAACCCTGAGGCCATGCCTGAGGAGCTTCTTACCTATTCGCTTGCGCTTGCCTGTCCTATTCATGGTCATTCTATCGACGAGCTCCAACCGCGCGACTTTTCTTTTAATGCTCCGTATGGCGCCTGTCCAGATTGTGACGGCTTGGGTGTGCGCCGTGTTGTTGATGCTGAGGCTTTGATTGAAGACCCAAAAAAATCCATCGCCGATGGCGTTTTTGGATCATTTTTTGGGCGTTCTAACTACTATCCTCAGATCTTCGCTGCTGTTGCTAAGCATTTGGGGGTCTCTACTAAGAAGGCCTGGAACAAACTTTCCCCTGAGGTACAGGCAGCATTTTTGGACGGTTTGGGCAGCGAGAAGATTCGCGTTGATTATGTAACGATGGATGGACGACACACGCACTGGTATATCACCTTTTCCGGCATTCGCTCCATACTCTTTGAGAAATACTCGGAGACCACCAACGAACGCATCCGTGCTCGTCTTGAAAAATACATCCGAGAAGAACCGTGTCCTACCTGCGGAGGAGCACGCTTGAAGCCTGAAATGCTTGCCGTTAACGTAGGCGAGAAGAATATCTATGAGGTTTGCGAACTTTCCTGCAAGGCATCTCTGGAGTTTTTTGAGAACCTCACGCTGAACGAGCGCCAGGCGTTTATCGGCGAGCGCATTATTAAAGAGATTGTGGAGCGCCTGCGGTTTTTGGTGAACGTTGGCCTGGATTATTTAACGCTTTCACGCGCAAGCGCTACTTTGTCTGGCGGAGAGGCACAGCGCATTCGTCTTGCAACACAAATTGGTGCAGGGCTTATGGGCGTGCTCTACATTTTGGACGAACCCTCCATCGGCCTTCATCAGCGCGATAATGACCGCCTTATTCAAACGCTGCAACGCTTACGCGACCTTGGCAACACCGTCATTGTGGTGGAGCACGATGAAGACACTATTCGTTCAGCTGACTACGTTGTTGATATGGGTCCCGGTGCTGGCATCATGGGCGGTGAAGTGGTGTGCGCGGGAACGCCCAAGAAGATTGAGGCATGTAAGAAATCTCTAACGGGCGACTATCTCTCCGGAAGAAAAGTGATAGCGCTGCCGCCAGCTCGCAGAGATCCTCGGCGTGGCGCCCTCGTTATTAAGGGAGCATCTCTTAATAACCTTCAAAACGTAGATGCTCACGTTGAATTTGGTACGTTTACCGTGGTGACGGGTGTATCGGGATCCGGAAAGTCGTCACTTGTTACCGACACAATCGCCCCTGCGCTCACTAATGCCATCCAGCGTTCTCAGCGTCCTGTTGGGCCTTATAAAGAGCTTTTGGGTGTTGAGGAAATTGATAAGGTTATTGATATCGATCAATCGCCCATAGGTCGCACGCCGCGGTCCAATCCTGCTACTTACATTGGGCTTTGGGATGATTTGCGCGCTCTATTTGCTTCCACACCTGAGTCCAGATTGCGCGGCTACTCGCCTGGTCGTTTCTCGTTTAACGTCAGCGGAGGTCGCTGCGAAGCGTGCAAGGGCGACGGACAGATTAAGATTGAGATGAACTTCCTACCTGATGTCTATGTCCCTTGTGAGGTTTGCGAAGGAAAGCGCTACAACAGAGAAACGCTGGAAATCACCTATCACAATAAGACCATCTCTGACGTGTTGGATATGTCGGTAAAAGAGGCGCTTGCGTTTTTTGGTCCAATCCCTGCCATTAAGAACAAGTTGCAAACGCTCTACGACGTTGGTCTTGGTTATATTAAATTGGGACAGAGTGCCACAACGCTCTCTGGCGGGGAAGCGCAACGCGTTAAGCTTGCCAAGGAGCTTCATCGCCGCTCCACCGGCAAGACATTCTATATTTTGGATGAGCCTACCACGGGTCTTTCCTTTGATGATGTGCGTCAGCTCTTACAAGTGTTGCAGCGTTTGGTAGACGCTGGAAATACCGTGCTTGTAATTGAGCACAACTTGGACGTCATAAAGGTTGCCGATCGCATCATTGATCTTGGACCAAACGGCGGAGATGGCGGGGGAGAGATTGTAGCCACGGGCACGCCTGAGGAAGTAGCTAAGAACAAAAACTCTATTACCGGGAAGTTTCTGGCAAAAGCTCTTAAGCAAACGCGCGAGTTTGAGAAGAAGCTTAAAACATAGAGCCCACTACCCAACAAACTCATGCTTGTGTGGTTGGTTTTCTGCGACAATAACAACATGCAAAGACGAGCAACAGTTAGTAATTCTCCTCGGCCTTCTCGGCTGCGTGCCTCACATAAGAGACCTTTGCAAGCAACCATGAATAAAAATGTCGTTGAGGAAGAGTTGTCCTTGGAGGGAAATTCTCCTGTTGAATTCGTACCCGAGGTGGGCAAATCTGCAGCGATGATGAGCGTACTCATCATCATCTCCCGCGTGACCGGCTTTTTTAGAACCTGGGCGCAGGCGTTTGCGCTTGGTGTAAGCTGGATTGCGAGCTGCTATACCGTTGCCAATAATCTTCCCAACCAGCTCTATGAACTTGTTATTGGTGGCATGCTGGTCACAGCGTTTCTTCCCGTGTATGTGGGAGTAAGGAAAAAGGCTGGCAAAGAAGGCGTCTCTGCCTATGCCTCAAATCTTCTCTCCATTATTGCTCTTCTCATGGGTGCTGCTACCGTCCTTGGTATCATCTTTGCCTATCCTCTCGTCATGACTCAGTCGTTTGGCGCTGCGCAAGACTTTAATCACGACGTCGCCACGTACTTCTTCCGATTCTTTGCTGTCGAGATTCTGCTTTACGCTCTTTCTTCGCTTTTCTCGGGAGTTCTTAATGCCGAAAGACACTACTTTTGGTCAACTGCTGCGCCCATTTTTAACAATATCATCTGCATTCTCTCATTTGTGGGATATGCGTTTGTGGCGCCGCTCAACCAGGGTCTCGCCTTTTTAATTCTTGCTATTGGCAATCCTCTGGGCGTCCTTGTACAAGTTGTGATGCAGCTGCCATCCTTGAAGCGACTTGGGATCAAATTGAGCTGGCGTGTGAATCTTAAAGACCCAGCACTTAAAGAGACGGTTGCTCTTGGCGTGCCATCGCTTATAGTGACGCTGGGGATCTTTGTATTTGTCTCGGTTCAGTCAAGTTGTGCACTGAGCGTTACGGCCTCTGGAAGCGCTATTTCCTACTATGCTCGGCTTTGGTATACCTTACCTTATTCCGTTATTGTGGTGCCTATTTCAACAGCGCTCTTTACAGAACTTTCTGCTGCTATTACGGCAAAAGCAACACGTGATTTTAAGCGATTGGTTCACGACGGCCTTATTCAGATACTCTTTTATCTCATTCCGCTCACAGGTCTTCTCATTCTTTTCAGTCCGCAACTCATTGGAATCTTGAATTCTGGTAAATTCACCACGGAGGAATTCCAGGATTGTGTGTCCTTTTTGATGGTGCTTGCTACCGCGTTGCCCTTCTATGGTCTCAGCGTATTCATCCAAAAGATCTTTTCGAGCTGCCGTCATCTCGCGCTTTTTGCGGTGGCCGACATTGTGTCCACTGCCGTAGGCATTGCTTTTTGTGTCTTCTTTACGCCCAGTGTGGGTTTGAATGTTGTGGCCTTCTCTAATACGGTTGGATTTGTGGGCCTTTGCTTTATCTGCCTGTACTTTTTGCAAAAGACATACGGCCATTTTGGCCTCAAAAGCATGCTATTTGATGCTCTTAAGATTTGCGGCTACGGCATCATATGTGTTGGCGTTGCGTTTGCAATTCTTATCGTTCTCCAGCTTGCACCCGTGCTTGCGCCCAATACGCCCGTTGTCTCACTTGTAAAAATCTTGATAGCAGGCGTCCCTGCGGTGGCTGCCTTTATTGTGTTTGCGTATAAAGCGCGGCTTGCGGGAGGGGAGTATCTCTATAAGATGTTCGCTCGCCGAAAGTCCTCCACGTAACTCACTGTGAACCACCGCAAGCACCGTAAGCTGTAAACTACTGCAAACAAAGTAAATCACCGCAAGTACCATAGCGCACGGTCGTAAAACCCTATTACGCAAAGAGGAGCAGCGTGAATAAGCAAGAACTCATAAATAACCTGAAGGGCTCCCTTATCGTCTCCGTTCAAGCCTATCCCGGAGAACCTCTCCGCGATCCTTACGTGATGGCTAAAATTGCAGAGGCTGTAGAGATTGGCGGAGCTTCAGCCATTAGATGTCAGGGACTTAAAGACATAAAAGCAATAAAGAGTGCCGTGTCCATTCCCGTTATAGGACTTCTAAAAGTTGGAAGTGACATGTCTGTCCCATTTATTACGCCTACGCTTGATGACGTTGAAAAATGTTTTGACGCTGGCGCAGATGTAGTAGCCCTCGATGCAACGGGACGACCGCGCCCTGATGGACGCACTTTTGAAGAGACGGTTGAAGCCGTGCTAGGATCCAGGGGAGAGGAAGCATTCCTTATGGGGGACTGCGCTTCCTTTGAAGATATTGAACGCTCCTATGCCTGTGGTTGCACTTTCGCATCAACAACGCTCTCGCACGCAGGAAAGGCCATCAATCAACCGGTAAGTCAAGGCCCCAACCTAGAGCTGCTTTCTCAAGCGCATACCGCGTTCCCCGATAAACCTACGATTTGCGAGGGAAGCGTGCATGCTCCGCAAGACGTAATAGATGCGTTAGCCGCAGGAGCTTTTGCGGTTGTTGTTGGAACGGCTATTACGCACCCAACTACTTTGACCTCGTGGTTTGCAGCCGCCACGCCTAGCGCAGATAAGGGATAAAAGAGCCCGTGCTCTTTGCACAATGGGAACGACTAAGACTCTCAAAGAACTTGTCAACCAGGTTCCGCAAGAGCCGGGGGTTTATCTTTGGAAAGACAACCACGGAGAGGTTCTCTACGTAGGAAAAGCTAAGAACCTTCGCGCGCGGATGCGCCAGTACGTGAACGGCGATGACGAGCGAGAAAAGATTCCTCTCATGATGGCAGAGGTTTCAAGCTTCGATTATATCGTGGTGAACTCAGAGCATGAGGCCCTCGTGCTTGAGCTTAACCTCATCCAGCAGTATCGTCCTCCCTATAACGTTGATTTTGTCGACGACAAAAGCTACCCCTTTATAGCCATTACTGAAGGCGATATCTATCCTTGCATTAAATACACTCGAGAAAAGCATGTAAAAGGGACGCGGTACTTTGGACCCTATACCGACGCGCGCTCAGCCAAGGCCGCCATTGATATCGTGCGCAAGGTGTGTCCTGTTTGCGTTGGAACCTGCGCAGAATGGAAAAGGGTTAAACGTTTGGCATCCGCTCATCCCGAGCTTTGCCAGGACGGAGCCGCTCTTCTCACAGAAAAGCTCGCTGCAGAGGGTCGTCCCTGCTTTGATGCGCATGTTGGACGGGGGCCCGGGGTCTGTTATGGGGCCGTCACACAGGAAGAGTATGCCGAGACGATTCAAACTGTAGAGGATCTCATCTCCGGTCATCGCAATAAGCTTGAAGAGGAATTGCAGCACGAAATAACTGCCGCCGCCACTGATCTCAACTTTGAAAAAGCCGAGCGCTACAAGCGGCGCCTTCTTGCCATCCAAAACCTGGAAGACTCACAGAAGGTCTATTTTGCTACCTCCCTTGATGCTGATTTTATCGGAATCTATAGAGAAGAGACTATAGCCGCTGCCTGTATTTTTGTGGTGCGGGAGGGGAGGCTCATTAGAAGTGTTGATTTTATGCTCAACAAGGGAATGGATATTTCGGAGACAGAGCTCACAAGTGCGTTTATAAAAACGTACTACGCCAGAACACAGGACGTTCCCAAGCAGATAGAGGTTGCGTGTATTCCGGAGGACAGAGAACCCTTACAGTTCTGGCTTGCCCAAAAAACCCAGCATGACAAATATCCTCACAAGGTAAAAATTCTTAAACCCCAGCGAGGGGAGCGCAAAGCGCTCATGGATATGGCCACGCGCAATGCCCGCCACGCGCTTGTGCGCTATGAGCTTAGAACGGGTTACGATGACGAGCGGAAGAATCTTGCCCTTCGCGAGCTTGAGTCGGCACTCTCTCTTGAGAGCGCGCCTATGCGTATTGAATGCTTTGATATATCCACTATTCACGGCGCACACACCGTCGCTTCTATGGTAGTCTTTAGCGATGGTGCACCCGACAAATCCCAGTATAGGCGCTTCAAAATTCGCACGCCGCTTGACGAAGCAAACGATGTCCTCTCCATGACTGAGGTCTTTGATAGGCGTTATAGCCCAGAGCGCTTGAGCGACAAGCGTTTTGGTAAGTGCCCCGATCTCATCATTGTAGATGGTGGAAAGCCGCAGCTCACTGCTGCTCTAAGGCAATTAGAGCGCCTAGGACTTACAATTCCTGTTGTAGGTCTTGCTAAAGCCGATGAGGAACTATTTGTTCCGTGGCAAGACGATCCTGTGGTTCTTCCTTCAGGCTCCGCCTCGCTGTACTTGGTAAAACGAGTTCGCGATGAAGCACACCGCTTTGCCATTTCCTTTCACCGCGAACTTCGTAACAAAGCAATGACCATCTCCATACTTGATGAGATAGAAGGCGTAGGGCCAAAACGCAAAAGAGCCCTCCTGAAACACTTTGGGTCGTTCAAAAAGCTTAAAAGCGCTACGCTGGAACAAATTGAAGATGTCCCTGGCGTCTCCAACGAAGTGGCAAAAGCCGTTTATAATACGCTTCAAGCCTGGCAAAGCGAAAAAGGTGAGCAGCATGGCAAAAAAACAAGCCGCGACACAAAAGAATCCCAAGAAAACGCAGAATAAATCCGCAGTTAAGCCTAAAAAGCCGGCCGTACCTCTTCTTTCTGATGTAGTGGTCATAACCGGTATGAGTGGCGCGGGCAGAACGCTTGCCATGCGCACTTTTGAAGATCTTGGCTACTACGTTATTGACAACTTGCCTCCAGAAATGCTTCTGCAGCTTGTTGATATTGTTGGCATTAATTCAGGCATTTCTCGGCACCTTGCTGTCGTTTGCGACCTCAGAACACAGGGACTTCTTGATGCCCTTACTGACGTCCTAGAAGAACTGCACAAGAAGGAAATCACAACGAGCCTCATTTTTCTGGACGCGTCCGATGACGTTTTGCGCGAACGCTACCTGCTTTCTCGGAGAAAAAATCCTATTGCGCATAAGGGTGAAGCAACCTTGGATGCAATCGCGCGTGAACGCAAACATCTCCAGAGACTAAAGAGAGCAGCTGACGAGGTCATTGATACCTCTCAGTTGAAGCCCATGGAGTTTAAGCGCCGTTTGGAAGGACTTTTCTCGGAACTATCTGCACAAGAGTTGATGGAAGTCGACGTTTTTTCTTTTGGCTATAAATGGGGCATGCCTATTGAGGCTGATCTTATGATTGATGTGCGCTTTTTGCCCAATCCATATTGGGATGAGAATATGCGCTACCAAACGGGCATGGATCGTTCGGTACAGGAGTATGTCCTCGAGAAGCGCCAGACAAAGTCGTTTCTCAAGGCTTGGTTCAATCTTCTTGATAAGGCGCTTCCTGGTTACGTGAGTGAGGGAAAGGCGAAGCTCTCCATTGCTGTGGGATGTACAGGAGGCCAGCATCGCTCGGTTGTGTTGGCTACCAAGACTGCCGAGTATCTCTTAGAAAAAGGCTATTCCGTCAATCTGGCTCACCGCGATTTAGAGCGCGCAAAGCTTCTTGCTGACCCCTCAAAAGCTGCTTCAAAACCATCATCCACAAATACGAGTAAATCATGAGTTTCACCGCAGAGGTAAAAGACGAGCTCTCACGGTTGGATCCCATCCATCCTGAAGATGATATTGCAGAGCTTTCTGCCCTCATTAAGGTGTGCGGCACGCTGAGTCTTACAGGCAGTGGGGGCTACTCATTGCGTATTGCCACAGAAACGGGCTCTGTGGCGCGCTCCATCATTCGCTATGCGCACAATGTATTTAACTTAGAGACGACGTTTACTCCACGCCGTTCTCTCTTGCATAAATCACGAAATTACCTCATAGAGATCGCTTCCCAGCCTCATCTTAAAGATGCACTCGCACGCCTTGGCATCCTTGTTCCGGGTAAGGGGTTATTGCCCGGGATTCCCGCATCCCTTGTACACGAGCCGCATCAACAGGCTGCCTTTTTGCGTGGGATTTTTATGGCAGGGGGCTTTATTGCAGACCCACGCGCCGATTTCCATCTTGAACTCTGTGTTGGAAATGAGCAGCTGGCGCAGCATCTCTTGGTCCTCCTTACGCATCTGCATATTTCGGCACGCCTCAACAAGCGTCGAGGCGCCTTTGCCATCTATCTTAAAAACTATGGAGACATCGAACGGCTGCTTCTCTTTATGGGTGCAAAAAAAACTGCCAAGGCTACACAAAATGCTCGTCGTTTGAAGTCTGTCAAGAACAATGTCAATCGCGTTGTTAACGCAGAGATGGCTAATCAACGTCGTGCAACTGAGGCTGCCGCCAACCAAATTGCTCTCGTTGAGCGCGTGCGTGACGAGGTTGGGTATGACAATTTGAGCGATGCTCTCAAGCAATTCTGTGAAGCGCGCATTAAGATGCCTGAGGCAAGCCTGACACAATTAGGGGAGCTCATGGAGCCTAAGGCTTCTAAATCTGCAATGTACCACCGCCTGCTTCGCCTTCAGGAGCTCGTTGATGCGCCAACTAAGTAATGCACCCCTGGCTCTTTGATTCTGGGGTTGATCGGCAACGCGGCGGTTGCTAATTTCTTAAAATTTCCATTCCTTTCTTAAAATTTCCATCCCCGAGTGTCTTCTATAGCGCTATTATTGGTTCGTTGGAAAATTTCCCTGACTCAGAGGTTGTTCTTCTTGTTGTCCTTTACGTTCAACCTCGTAGCGGGGATGAGATTAAGGAGTTTTACATGGCTGTAAAAGTTGCTCTTAATGGTTTTGGTCGTATCGGCCGTCTCGTGTTTCGTCAAATGTTTGGTCATGAGGGCACAGAGATTGTGGCTATCAATGATCTTACGAGCCCCGATATGCTTGCTTACCTCTTAAAGTACGATTCCACGCAAGGCAACTATGCGCGCGATCACGAAGTTACTTCTTCTGATGATTCCATCACCGTTGACGGCAAGACCATCAAAATCTACAAGGAAGCTGATGCCAAAAATCTTCCCTGGGGTGAACTGGGTGTTGACGTCGTTCTTGAGTGCACCGGTTTTTACACCTCCAAGGAGAAGGCGCAGGCACACATCGATGCTGGCGCTAAGAAGGTCGTCATTTCAGCGCCTGCTGGTAATGATCTTCCCACCATCGTTTACAACGTTAACCAAGAGACGCTCACCGCAGAGGATAACATCATTTCTGCCGCCTCTTGTACCACGAACTGCCTTGCTCCTATGGCAAAGGCTCTGAACGATTATGCCCCCATTAAATCAGGCATTATGTGCACCGTTCACGCATACACCGGTGATCAAATGATCTTGGATGGTCCGCAGCGCAAGGGCGATAAGCGTCGTAGTCGTGCTGCTGCCATTAATGTTGTTCCTAACTCAACGGGTGCTGCCAAAGCCATTGGCCTTGTTATCCCTGAGCTCAACGGTAAGCTTATTGGTGCAGCTCAGCGTGTTCCTGTTCCCACGGGATCCACTACGCTTCTTTATGCCGTGGTTGAGTCCGATAAGGACATCACAGCTGAGTCCATCAACGAAGCCATGAAGAACGCTTCTGACCCCGAGACCTTTGGTTACAACGAGGATCAGATCGTTTCCTCTGACGTTGTTGGTATGACGTTTGGCTCTCTTTTTGATGCCACGCAGACCATGGTCCAGAAGCTCGACGATGGTCAGTACCTTGTCCAAGTTGTTTCTTGGTACGACAACGAGAATTCTTACGCTTCTCAAATGGTTCGCACCATTAAGTACTTCGAGAAGTTCGTCGCCTAGTTTGTGTTCGTTGTAAGGCGCGCGGTAGTCCGCAGGAACTCGTTTTACCACAGAGTTACGGTTGCTGCAGAACGTGCGCGTTTCGCCTTTAAAGGAGCGACACCGTAGTTAAAAGGAGCCCTGAGGATGCCATTGCCGCAGCTTCAGGGCTTTTTCCTAAGGAGGAATCATGGCTTTTGAAAAGAAAACCGTTCGCGACATTGACGTTGATGGAAAGCGCGTTTTGATGCGCGTGGATTTCAACGTGCCGCTTGAGGACGGCAAGATTACCGATGATACGCGCATCAAGGCAGCCATCCCAACCATCACGTACTTAGTAGACCACGGTGCAAAGGTTGTGCTGATGTCGCACCTGGGACGTCCTAAAGGCGATGGTCCTGAGCCTGAGCTGTCCCTCAAGCCCGCTGCCGAGAAACTCGCAGATCTCACCGGCTTTGACGTCACGTTTGTTGACGATACCTACGGCGATAAGGCTAAGAAGGCAGTAGACGCTATGGAACCAGGTCAGATTGTGGTTCTGGAAAACGTTCGTTTCGATAAGCGCGAGAAAAAGAATGATCCAGAGATCGCCAAGAAGCTCTCTGAGCTTGGTGACATCTTTGTTTTGGATGCTTTTGGTACAGCGCATCGCGCTCAAGGCTCCGTCGTGGGTCCCGCAGCCTATCTTCCAGCTGTCGCTGGCTTTCTTCTCGAAAAAGAGGTAGACACGCTCACCTCTATCTTTAAGAATCCTGCACGCCCCTTTGTTGCTATTGTCGGTGGTTCCAAAGTTTCATCTAAGATTGGCGTTCTTGACCATCTTCTTGATAGTGTTGACACCCTTATTATTGGTGGCGGCATGGCTTATACATTCTTTCTTGCTAAAGGCTATACCGTAGGGGAGTCTCTTCAGGAGCCAGATTGGGTAGAGCCCGCTAAGCAAATGATGGAAAAAGCCAAGAAAAATGGTGTAAAACTGCTCTTGCCTATTGATACTGTCGTTGCAGATCACTACGGTCCAGATGCCGTAGGAGAAGTTGTACCTTCCTCTGCCATCCCTGATGACAGAATGGGCATGGACATAGGTCCTGAGACCGCGAAGCTCTATGCTGACGCTATCGCCGGTGCTGCAACCGTTTTCTGGAACGGTCCTATGGGTGTTTTTGAATTTGATCAATTCTCAGATGGCACCCGTGCTGTAGCTGAGGCAGTTGCTGATAATGAGGACTGCACTTCAATTATTGGCGGCGGTGATTCTGTGGCTGCTCTTAACAAGTTTGCCCTTGCCGACAAGATGAGCTGGATCTCCACCGGCGGCGGGGCCTCAATGGAACTTGTCGAAGGCAAAGAACTCCCCGGCGTAGAAGCGCTCCAGGACAAATAAAAAAGAACAAACTGGCGCAAAATCGCCGCAGGCGAATAGTGCGCAGGATAATAGAAGATCAAGAGCTTCTGAGCGCAAAAGTGCTGCAAAACAAGAGAAAGGCAAAGACCAATGACCGCACGCAAACATCTTATAGCTGGCAACTGGAAAATGAATGAAACGTATTCTGAAGGCGTAACTCTTGCCCAAGAACTCGCTAATTGCCTTAAGAGCGGAACTGTAGAAGCAGATGTTGTTGTCTGCCCTCCCTTTGTTGATCTCAAAGGCGTCTCTGGGGTTATAGAGTTTGACAGTGCGCCCTTTGAGCTCGGTGCTCAAAACGTTTACTGGGAGCCATCCGGTGCCTACACCGGCGAGATTAGCTGCGATATGCTGAAGAGCGTAGGTGCCACGTACTGCATCATTGGTCACTCGGAGCGCAGAGACTATTTTCATGAGACCGATGAGGACATTAACAAGAAGGCCCAGGCCCTCTTGAGTGCTCATATCATTCCCATTCTTTGTTGTGGCGAGGATGAACACGTTCGCGAAGCCGGCAATCACGTGGCTCACGTTACCGCGCAGATTAAAGCAGCGCTTCAAAACATCAGCATTTCGGATCCTTGCGCGCTCGTCATTGCCTATGAACCTATCTGGGCTATTGGAACCGGCAAAACCGCAACTCCTGAAGACGCGGAAGAAGTGTGTGCTGCAATTCGAGAGACGCTTGCAACGTGCCTAGGTGAAGAGATAGCACAAGGTATTCGTATTCTTTATGGCGGTTCTGCTAAGCCCGGTAATATCGAAGGGTTCTTAGAGAAGGACAACGTTGATGGCGCTCTTGTAGGAGGGGCAAGCCTTGTGGCCTCAGACTTTGCTCAGATGGTCGACCGTGCATAATCCAAATATTTGGCATATGTGCTCAAAAACCTGGTAAACTTTTGCACTAATACTAAACCGCAATGTGATCATGCAGTACAACTCGTCCGTAAGACAGCTGTTCTTTGAGCTGTGATTCTTTTCGAACAAACGTGTTGCAACTAAGGAAAGGTAGCTATGTCACCTCTCAATATCGTTCTTCTCGTTCTCTGGGGAATAAGTGGAGTGCTCTCCATAATCTTTGTGCTGATGCACTCAGGCAAGGGCACGGGCCTCTCTGACATGCTCGCAAGCTCTATGTACAATTCTAATGCCGGTACCGGTATCGTCGAGAAGAACCTCGATCGCTTAACGGTTGTGAGCTGCCTTGTATTTATCGGCACCTTGATTGCGTTTATGCTCACGTTTCCGTTTGGCTCTTAAGGGATGGTCACCATGGCAGAAACTGGCACTTCCCGCACAGAACGCACTTCAAACGATGCACATGAGGCTCATGCCTCACACACATTGGGGAGGAGATCTTTTCTTGCCGCAAGTGCACTTGCAGCTGCCTCTGCCTCCGCGTTAACGCTTTCGGGTTGTAAAAAACCCGTTTCAGAAAACGGTAATGGGGGTGGTACGCTCCAGGTTTTTATTAGCGAGCCTGTCTCCATTGATCCTTACAACCTGCAAGAATCAGAGGGTACGCAGGTGGGATCGCAAATTTTTGATTCCCTCACCACGTATAACTTTAAGATGGATACCCTTGAGCCAGCAGCGGCTGAGTCTTGGGAGTCCAATGCAGACGGAACGCAATTCACGTTTCATCTGCGCGACGGTGCCGTGTTTCACAATGGTGACCCTGTCGATGCACAATCGTTTAAGCGCGCCTGGGAACGCATCGTAAGCCCCAAGACCAACCCCGAGTCTCCTTCTGTGATCTCATATCATCTTGCTATGGTTGACGGCTATGGCGCTCTTGAAAAAGGGATAGGAACTGAGCTGACTGGCGTGACATGTCCTGACCCTCTCACCTTAGTTGTACGCCTTTCTGAGCCCTATGCTGATTTTCCTTACGTTGCCTCGCATCCTGCACTGGCTCCTGTTCCTGAGGTTGCCCTAGAGGATTTCCAGAAATTCTTTTTAGCGCCCATAGGCAATGGGCCTTTTATGATGCGCGAAGGAACACAATGGGTATCGGGCCAGTATATTGAGCTTGTCGCCAATAAAAACTATTACGGTACGCCCCCGTCGCTCGATGGTGTTTACTTCAATATTCAAAAGGACACAGAAACCGCCTTTCGTGAGTTTCAAGCTGGCAACATCGATGTTGCTCATGTGCCCGTTGCTCAGCTGCAAAATGCCCGTAAAACCTATGGTGTATCTGAAGACGGCTATACCATGACGCCTCGCCATGAGGTTCTCGATGGAGCTCAGACGTCCATTTATTACCTAACGGTAAATACTAACGATCCCATTCTCAAGAACAAGGATGTGAGGCGAGCGCTTTCGCTGGCAATTAACCGCGAAAACATATGCCAAACGGTCTTTAAAGGTATGAGGTCTCCGGCGGACAATATGGTCCCTCCCGGCATCAACGGCTACCAGGAGGGCGCATGGAAGTATGCACGTTTTGACCCTGAAGAAGCTGAGCGTATTCTTGATTCCATTGCACCCATAGATGCTACGTTTCCTGATGGTGCTCCTATGCGCTCGGCGCTTGGAACTATAAGGCTCGCTTCCAACGTTGATGGTGGGCATAAAGAAACCATGGAAGTCATAATGAATGACTTTAAAGACCTTGGTATTTCTGTCGAACTTGACCAGGGTGAATGGGCCTCAATTTTAAGCAAATATCAATCATTTGATTACCAGATTGGCCGCTTGGGTTGGGTTTCAGACTATCCCATCCTCGATAACTTCCTCTATCCGCTCTTTTATACAGGCTCTGGCGATAACCGCAGTGGTTATTCGAATACAACGGTCGACGCTCTTATCGACAAAGCTCGTTCTATGACAGATGAAGAAGAACGCATCCGCACGTTTCAGGAGGCCAACGGCATTATCGCTAACGATTCTCCTGTTATTCCTATCATGTTTTACAAGCTTGACTATGTTGGATCAGAGCGCGTTGATGACGTCTATATCGATCCACAAATGCTCATCCATATGGAAGATGCCCGCTTGACCTTCTAAGGCCGGATTCACCTATAACCTGCAAACTCTCTAAGAAGAGGATATATCTAACCATGGCGCGCTATATCTTAAAACGACTACTTCAGTTTATCCCGGTTTTTCTGGGTGTCACTATCATTTTGTTTTCTCTGCAAAACATTGTGCCGGGTGACCCTATAAAGCTCATCGCGGGAGACAAAGCCTTGTCTCCAGAGGTGGAATTGCAGCTCCGCGTTGCCAATCATCTTGTAAGAACAGACGGCAATGGCCAAGCAATTCTCGATGAAAATGGAGAGCCCATTCCAACGCCTTGGTACGAGCAGTACGCTAATTATCTTGGTGATCTCCTCCATGGCGATCTGGGTACATCGTATGCAAGAAAGCTGCCCGTTACTCAAATCTTTGCTGAAAAGTTTCCCTATACTGCTCGACTTGCCCTCTGCGCCATCGTTATAGAGGCGGTTGTTGGTATTGGTGCGGGGCTAATATCGGCCATAAAACGCTATTCTTTTTGGGATGTTCTCGTAACTCTCACAACCTCAATCCTTGTAGCTATTCCTGCATTTTGGCTGGGTATGTTACTCCAGCTCTTCTTTGGCGTGTGGCTTAAAGATTGGACAAATGATGCTTTCTACCTCCCAATCTCTGGTGCGGGAGGCCCTGCATCACCTTTTTATGACTGGGTGCACTACATCTTGCCAGCCATTACGCTTGCGGCCGTATCTACTGCCTATGCTGCGCGTATCATGCGCTCTCAGCTCTTAGAGGTTATGAACCAAGATTACATTAGAACAGCACGTGCTAAGGGCTTGTCGCGTCGCCAGGTTATCTATCATCACGCCCTCAAAAACGCGCTTATACCGGTTGTAACCTATATTGGCCTTGATTTGGGAGCCATGCTCTCCGGAGCTATTCTTACTGAAACGGTTTTCAATTGGCCGGGCATTGGCTATGAAATCTATCGAGCAATATCCCAGCGTGATTGGCCCATTGTTATGGGGGGCGTTACGCTTATTATTGGTATTGTTCTC
Source organism: uncultured Atopobiaceae bacterium (assembly GCA_910579165.1). Lineage (GTDB taxonomy): Bacteria > Actinomycetota > Coriobacteriia > Coriobacteriales > Atopobiaceae > MGBC105563. Next base: position 104,928 of record CAJTTF010000002.1, on the reverse strand, counting down.
GTTATCAACCTCGTTGTTGACGTTTCTTACGCATTTCTCGACCCGCGCATTCGCTTTGGAGCGCCTAAGGATGAGAGGTAATGGCTATGTTAAAAAAGAAAAAAGAAGCCTCTAAGCAAAACCTCCTCTCCAAGCAACTCAAAGAGGGCACCGATAAGGCCTTTGCTGAACATGAAGAGAAGCGACAGGCTGCCTCGGAAGTAAAGAGCGCCCAGCACGCTGTTGATGAGAGTGAGCGCCATGCCGACTATCGCACAGAGTATGATGCGGTTGTAGGTCTTGAGGCTGGCGAGAACACCACGCGCACCCTTTGGTCTGATGCATGGGGGCGCCTCCGCCGCAATAAGCTTGCTATCATCGGGGCCGTCTGGATTCTTATTATGGTTCTCGTGGCCTTGACTGCGGATCTCTGGGCTCCGCAGATGCTGGGGTCTCCTACGGCCATTGAGTCGCAGGACATGGCGAGTCTTTCGCTTTTGCCACCATCGCTTCAGCACCCCTTTGGCACAGATATGCTTGGCCGCGACGTCCTCTGCCGCGTTGTCTACGGCGCACGCATTTCTCTTGCAGTAGGTCTTCTTGCTACGGCTATTTCCTCGCTTATCGGTCTTGTTATGGGAGCGCTGGCCGCTTTTTATGGCGGTATCTGGGACACGATCATCATGCGTCTGGCCGATATCTTTCTCGCCTTCCCTTATACGCTCTTTGTTATTGTCATGCTTGCGGTACTGGGATCGGGGATACAAAACGTATTTATTGCCATTGGTATTTTGGGATGGCCTTCGATTGCACGCGTGTTTAGGTCGGCGATTTTATCGGTTAAAGAGAATGATTACGTGGATGCTGCACGGTCTATGGGTGCTTCCGATAGACGCATCATTGGCCGTCACATTTTCCCCAATTCTGTTGCCTCCGTGGTCGTGTATGCAACTATGAATATAGGTGGGGCAATTCTCACAGAGTCCGCTCTGTCCTACCTTGGAATGGGCGTGACGCCGCCAAATCCCAGCTGGGGCGCGATGATTCAGGATGGACAAGCCTATCTAGCAACTGAGCCTTGGCTCATGCTTATGCCTGGTCTTGCAATCCTCACGACGGTGTTGGCCTTCACGCTTTTGGGCGATGGTTTGCGCGATGCCCTCGATGTCAAGATGAAAGATGCCTAAAGGGAGGGCATTCAATGACTATTTCAAAGAAACATATGAGCGGTGAAGACCTTAAGAACAAGCCCATTCCTGAGGGATCGCATCTTCTGGAGGTAAAAAATCTCCAGATGTATTTCCATACAAAAGACGGCATCGTTAAGGCCGTAAATGGCGTCTCTTACACGCTTGACAAAGGCGAGACGTTAGGAGTTGTGGGGGAGTCTGGTTCTGGTAAGTCGGTTACAGCGATGACAATCATGGGACTTATCGAAATGCCTCCTGGAAAAATTGAAGGCGGCGATATTTTGTATCGCGGTGAGTCTCTTCTCAACAAATCAGAGAAGGAGCTTCAGGGAATTCGTGGAAACAATATTGCTATGATTTTCCAAGACCCTATGACCTCCCTTAATCCGGTCTATACGGTTGGTCGTCAGCTTGCCGAGGGCCCGCGAATTCACTTGGGCGCTTCCAAACGGGACGCCCTTGCGCGCGCCGTTGAACTCCTTCGTATGGTTGGCATCCCCAACGCCGAGCAACGCGTGAAGGAATACCCGCATCAATTCTCTGGCGGCATGCGTCAGCGTGCCATGATCGCTATGGCACTTGCGTGTGATCCTGATATTCTCATTGCCGACGAACCAACGACGGCGCTTGATGTAACCATTCAGGCTCAAATCGTTGAGCTCATGCAGGAGATTCAAGCCAAGAACAACAACGCCATCATTATGATTACGCATGATCTTGGGGTTGTTGCCAACATGGCCGATAAAATCATGGTCATGTACGCTGGGCGTCCCGTTGAGTTTGGAACTGCCGATGAAATTTTCTATAACCCGCTGCATCCTTATACATGGGGATTGATGCGCTCCATTCCCGAGCCCGATATGTACGAAAAGAAGCCACTGAAGCCCATCGACGGTAACCCGCCCTCTCTGGTCAATCTACCCAGTGGTTGCTCATTTCACCCACGCTGCCCCTATGCAACGGAGCTCTGCCGTAAAGAACTACCGCCTCTCTACGAGACCAAGACGGGTCACTCCGCGCGCTGTCACTATGCGGGAGACGCCCAGTTTGTCAAGAAGAACGCACCGGTTAATCCTCGTTCCCTTGAGGAAGCTGAGAAAAAGACGCGCACTAAGAAGGTGACGAGCAAGGCAGGCACAGCAAAGAGAGCTAGTGCTGCAAAGCGCTCTGCCGCTAAGACAGCAACAAAGAAAGCTACTCCGGCAAAGCGTTCTGTCGCAAAGCCCGCAACAAAGAAAGCTGTTTCTGCAAAGCGTTCCACTACTAAATCAGCAGCAACAAAGAAAGCGAAGTAAGCATGACTAAGGCTGCATCACAACAACCTATCCTCAAAGTTGAGCATCTTACTAAAGAGTTCCCTATAAACAACGGGATTCTTTCTGGTCGCACTTCTAAGAAGGTCTCGGCCGTCGACGATGTCTCGTTCGAAATTGCACCTGGAGAAACACTCGGACTTGTAGGAGAGTCGGGCTGCGGTAAATCAACAACTGGGCGCGCTATTATGCGTCTTACGAGTCCTACTGGCGGCCGTGTTCTCTTTGAGGGAAACGATATTGCTCGTCTCAAGGGAAGGAAACTGAAAGAAATGCGACGCAATATGCAGTTCATCTTTCAGGATCCATACGCTTCGCTCAATCCACGTATGACCATTGGCGAGATTGTTTCAGAACCTCTTGTCATTCACAACGTTATGCCCAACCGCTCTGAGCGCATCGATTTTGTACGATATCTCCTTGATATTGTTGGCCTCAATCCTGAGCATATCAATCGCTATCCGCATGAGTTTTCTGGAGGTCAGCGCCAGCGCGTTGGAATTGCTCGCGCTTTTGCTCTCCGCCCGCGACTTATCATCTGCGATGAACCGGTTTCAGCTCTTGACGTTTCTATTCAGGCACAAGTGCTCAATCTTCTAGCTCGTTTGCAGAAAGAATTTGGCACCGCTTATCTTTTCATTGCGCATGATCTTTCTGTCGTGCAGCACATCTCTGCTAAGGTTGCCGTCATGTACCTGGGAACTCTCGTTGAGCACTCTGACTACCTTGGCCTTTACGCCGAACCTTATCATCCTTACACCCAGGCGCTTCTTTCTGCGATTCCTCTTCCTAATCCAGACATTCAGAAGAAACGTAATCGCATCATTCTCCAGGGCGATCCGCCATCGCCGGTAGACCCTCCGCGCGGTTGTCGCTTTCATACACGCTGTCCCATTGCTACCGAGAAGTGCACGAAGGAACGCCCGCCCATGCGTGAAGTTACTAAGGACCACTATTGTGCTTGCTGGCATGCAAAACCCTATCCCATCAAAGGGTCTAACATTGCCCTTTAGAACGTTGAACTGGCGTATAGAATCAGAACATCTATGTATCTTAGTGACGGCATCATAGGGAAGACCTACAAGATACTTCGTTTTCAAAACCTGCCCCTTACTATAGAGCGACGTCTCGAGTCCCTTGGCATGACTCCTGGCACCGCTCTTGATGTCCTCAATAATAAAAGTCATGGAACCGCCATTATTCGTGTGAGAGAATCTCGCTACGCTGTTGGTTCTGCCATCACTTCTTGTGTTGTTGTGAAAGAGGTGCCAGGTCCTACTATCGCTCAGGTGGTTTCCAATAACGCTTCTAGCGCCAAATCTCAAGATAGGGGGGAGGCGCACGGTGAATAGGTTTTCTCGGCACTTTACGTACTCTGAAGAACCTCAAAGGAACGTAGATGAGGTGATGCATCCTTCCATCACCGTTGCGTTTGTTGGAAATCCCAATTGTGGCAAGACAACGTTATTTAACGCTCTTACCGGAGCGAGTCTCAAGACTGCCAACTGGCCCGGAGTTACCGTAGAAGGGAAAGAGGGGTTTTACAACTTTGACGGCCATTTGATGGAGCTTATCGACCTTCCTGGTACCTACTCACTCACGAGTTACACCATGGAGGAGGAAGTCACACGATCTCTCGTCTTTAGCAATGAGGCCGATGTAATCGTTGATGTTGTTGATGCAAGCTGCCTGGAGCGTTCGCTTTATCTGACGCTCGAATTACTTGCATTGAAAAAGCCTGTTGTTGTTGCGCTCAACATGATGGATATCGTTGAGAAGCGTGGCATCGAGATTGACCTACATCGCCTCTCTGAGACGCTTGGTGCTCCCGTTATTCCCATTTCTGCCCGAAAGCGTCAGGGGCTGAAACCGTTGATGCACGCGGTTTATCACCACAAGATGACCGGTCTTGATAAGGTGCAGCACCTGCATGAAACCGATGATGGCATGTCCTACAAGCACGAAGAAAACGTTATTGTTTACTCTGCGGAGCTTGAGGTAGCTATTGATGCTGTGCAGGAACACTTTGAAGCCCAGTACCCAGATGTTGCGAATCCTCGTTGGTACGCTATCAAGGAACTAGAGGGAGATAAGGGCATTCTCCATGACTTTCCTCTGGGACAGGAGGCCTTATCTGACATGGCACAGGGTGCCATATTGGCGGAAAATGCCTCCTTCGAGCAGCGTTTTATCATGGAGCGTTACAACTTTATTCAAGAGATCATCCACGAATGTGTGTTTAACAATCACGAAGTCGCTCTGCGTACTGACAGCGCGGATAGAATTCTCACCAACTCATGGTTTGCTATTCCCATCTTTCTCTGCATTATGGGATTCGTCTTCTTTCTTACGTTCTTTCTAGGAAATACCTGCAAAGAATGGCTTGAGGCGGGACTTGATTTCCTCAATGCGAGGGTAGGAGAGGGGCTGGCTATCGTTGGCGCAAGTGATTGGGCCATATCACTTATCTGCGATGGCGTGATTAGCGGCGTTGGCACCGTTGTAACGTTTCTCCCCAATATTTGCATCCTTTTTTTTGCGCTGGCGTTTTTAGAAGATTCGGGTTATATGAGTCGCGTTGCGTATGTGATGGACACTATTATGAGTAAACTTGGTCTTTCTGGCCGAGCCTTCATACCTATGATTTTGGGATTTGGCTGCACCGTGCCTGCTGTTCTTGCAACACGTACTCTCGAATCAAAGCGCGATAAATTGCGCGTTATGCTTGTCTGTTCCTTTATGAGTTGTTCTGCTCGTCTGCCTGTCTACATACTGCTTGCCGGTATATTCTTTGCCAATTACGCTGCGCTTGTTGCCTTTGGAATGTATTTTCTGGGAATCATTACAGCTCTTCTCACGCTCCTTATAATACACGCAACTGATGCCAAGCGAAGTGGCCAGGGGGAAGTTGACGCAAGCCTTTTGATTGCGCTTCCTGATTATAAAATGCCCGATGCTCACAGTATTTGGATGTATATGTGGGACAAGGTGAAGGACTACCTTATTCGAGCTGGCACCGTAATATTTCTTGCTTCTATTGCTATCTGGGTCTTGCTTCATACGGGACCCGCTGGCTACGTTGAAGAGGACTTTTCATCCTCCTTCGCGGGTATAATTGGTCATGCACTGGCCCCTGCTTTAGCACCCTTTGGCTGCGGCGATTGGCGACTTGCCGTGGCGCTCTTAGCGGGAGTTTCTGCGAAGGAAGTTATAGTTTCTTCATTGTCTGTTCTATTTGGAATAGCGGGAGTTGCTGGTCCTCTTACGTGGCACCAAGCTTTTGCGAGCATTGGTTTTGGTCCGGCAAGTGCCTTAGGTTTCCTTACGTTTTGTCTCCTTTACGTCCCCTGTATAGCAGCGATTGCTGTCATTGCATCTGAATCGAAGAGCTCTAAGTTTGCGGTCGGAACGATCATTTTCAATCTTGTTGTGGCCTGGGTTGTTGCCGTGCTTGTCTACACGATTGCTCGTATGTATCTTGCTTCCTAGAATTCAATCTTATAACCACAGCCATTTGCTTAGTTAGAAATCTGCCTAGACTATAGTCATTGCCCTTTGCCTAGCCAGCGCCTTAGTCTTATCCTTAGTCATCTCCCTGGCCATATCCGTGATCCGCTAAGGACTTTTGCAAATATCTGCTGCACCAGAAGGCAAAGGTGTGCTACCATCTATCACGCACTTAAGTCGGAGTGGCGGAATAGGCAGACGCGCTAGCTTGAGGTGCTAGTGCCCAATTAAACGGGCGTGCGGGTTCAAGTCCCGCTTCCGACACCAGTATATTGAGCCCGAGAAAACTGCTTTTCTCGGGCTTTTTTACTTGAGCTAGAATGCGAGGAAGTTAATGGCAACGTGGCGCCCATTATTTAAACACCAGACAGATCTTTCTGATTTGTTCTCCTCAGAAGGGCTTGTTACTCTCTTTTCAATCTCATCGGATGCGCTCTGTGGATGCGATGAGGATGGCAATATTCTCGTGGCTAATAAGAATTTTTCTGCTCTTTGCGAGCTTTCGCTCCCAAAGATCCTAAACGCCAACATCAAAACACTGCTTGTTTCGCCCGAAGGTAAGCCAATAGGCAGAGGCCATCTTCCTTTTACACATGATGGCACCAAACAGAAAATGATGTTGAGAGTGCCGCATAGCGCTCAATGCTTACCCGTTGAAGTTCGTGCGCTGGGCGTAGGGGAGAAGAAGCGCGTGGTGTTTCTAGCAATTTTGTCTAACGAATCGAAGCAGGAAATAAGCGATACTTCCGTTGAAGTTGCAATTCATTCGCTCGCAAGCGCAACGACTCCTAAAGTGCCACAGACGGGGGAGCAAGATTCATTACCCCAAACTGAAACGCTTGAGAAAGACGCGCTTGAGGTCGCCAGTTATTCAGGGAATGAAAGGATCTTGTCGGAGTTGGTGAAAGCGGTTGGATCCGGCGACCCTTCAGGCATTTACAGCGTACTGTCATCTGAGCTCATGGGTGCAACCGATGCAGAGGGCGCCGGAGTCTTTCTCGCAGACGCGGAGGGATATCATCTCAAGGGCTGTAAGGGCATATTAAACAAAGACAATATTCCTGGTTATCTTCCCGCAGATGATCCACTTGCAGAGCTTGCCATGAAGCATCAATCAACCGTTCGCTACACGCGAACTGGCCCCAAATCGCGCTCGCCCTATTTGTTTCTTGCTGAGTCTTCATCAGAAAAGACGACACATAAAATAGCCACGAACATTGCCCCTCCTTTGAGCTCGTTCTATATCGTACCTGTGATTTTTGATGGCACGGTCGTTGCGTTCACCATCGTTGGATGGGAGGGAAAGACAAAGCTTTCTCCTCAATCCGCTCGCGTGCTTGATCTGCTTTCGGCTCACTACGCAGACGAGCTCGTCACCGCCTCTGTCTCAATGCACACAAATAGCTCCGATGAAATCCAACAAACGAGCGAGGCTATGTGGGTGTCGTTGCGAAATCAACAGGGAACGCTCATAGAACCTGATATCCAAAAGCTGTTCCATAAATATGCAAACGTATTCGATGCTCAGTACCTCGCTTTTTACAAAAATGATGAGAATGGCGAGTGCACGGCTGTGGTCAACGAGAAGGTCTTTCATCATATCGACTTTACGCTTGCAGATATGTACCGCGAGCTTATCGAAAACGAGGCCTACCGTAAGACAAGCAAACGTGAACACCCAGAAGAAGAGATTCGGGAAATGCTGGAAACCTTTGAAGGTGCGCTTTCTGATGTTACGGTGATCCCCTTTGGCGAAGGCTCGATTCTCTCGTCATGGACCGCTGCCGTCTTTGGTAAACCGCTTGTAGGCGCGGTATTTGTTATCCCTGAGATTCTTGGAAAACGCCATACCGTTGCAATTGGTCATTTTGTGGGGGAGGAACCTCTTTCGCATATTGAAATTACCCTGTATAAGCGTTTTTTACAGGACGCTTGTCTGTTTGTTCGCGATAAGAATCGCGCTGCCCAAGACATTTATGTCAGCAAAATATTGCAAGCCGGACTTGAGAATCAGACACAGAAAGTTGAGGGCCTTACGGTCGTTCCTCTTTACAATTCTGCTACCAAGGCAACGGAAATTGGCGGTGACTTCTACGATGTCATTGCGCTTCCTAATCAGAAGGCGTGTATCATCATGGGCGATGTCGCGGGAAAGGGCGTTGGTTCTGCCGCTATTTCCTCGGCCGTGCGCACTGCTCTTGGCGCTTATGCCTGGGAAGGACTTCTTCCCGCTCATATGGTGCGCTCCCTCAACGATTTCTTCTTAGGGTTTTCTCGGCTGGAAACGTTTGCAACGCTATTTGTTGGCATTCTTGATATGAAGACAGGAAAGCTTGTTTATTGTTCTGCAGGACATCCACCCGCAATTGTGATGCGGCCCAAGACGGGAAAGCTGGAGTTGCTCAATAAGCAGTCTGGTGTTGTAGGGGCCTTCCGTGAGATTATTTACGAGAACGGGCATGCAACTTTGGAACCTGGAGATCAACTTCTTCTCTATACCGATGGCGCCATTGAGGCGAGAAGGCCTACGACGGGCGAGTTCTTTGGTGAGCTATCGCTTCACGATGCCCTCATGAAGCATTTTGATAGTCCTGCCGAAGAGATTCCCGAAATTATCCTTAAGGAGCTCTACGCCTTTTCTCAAAATGATCTTGATGATGACATTGCTCTTATGTGTCTCCGTTTTGATGCTTATGCTGCGTAAGGTTTTGTGAAGGCATCAGACCGCGATGCTAGTCAAGAGCGTACTGATGCGTACGCCACGTAGGATTTTGAGGAAGACGACTTCATAGCGTTTAAGCGACTGGAATTTTGGGTAGGGTGTTTTTGCTGTGCAGGTGCAAATAGAAGGTTTTCTATGCTCATAATCACTGATTGCATGCTTGTTCCTTTGCGAAGCTCCATTGACTTCGCAACGGCACCCGCTCTAAAAGCACACCTCGATGCGATGCAAAGAGGCGGCGTCAAACGAGTCATTCTCGATTTTGATCAGGTAACCTATCTAGACTCCTCGGGGCTCGCGGTCATTATTAATAAGTTTAAAGACATGCAGTGTACAGGCGGTACGCTTACCTTCTGTAACGTTTCAGAGCCTATCTTAAAAAAACTACGCCTGGGGCGCCTTCTTGATATAATCCCCACCATCCCTAAAAAGTCCCGAATTGAGATTAAGCCGCTTCCCAAAGGAACACTTCCACGCAATCGCTATGCCCTCAGAATTGACGAACGCTCTTTAGAGTTCGCCCGAGAAGAACTTCGCTCCTTTTTCCAACAACTTCCTTTGAGTACGGACGAGGTCTTTGATCTAACACTTGCTACGGGGGAGGCGTGCGGGAATGTCGTTCTTCACACCCCCAGTAAAATCGGTTTTGTAACGATTGAGGTCTTTGATGATCGTATCAACATCGAAGTCGTTGATGATGGACCTGGCTATGAGATTGGCCAAGACGAGCTGCCTCCTCAGACGCTTGATCACGGACGCGGTATTAGGATAATGCGGATGCTTGTTGATAACGTGAGAATCAAGAAGAAGATTAATGGTCCGGGTACCATTGTAAAAATGGTCAAGCTTTTTAACACTGGCTGAAATAGATGGAGGCGACGCCCAGATTCGAACTGGGGATAAAAGCTTTGCAGGCTTCTGCCTTACCACTTGGCCACGTCGCCGAACACCCTTGAAAAGAAGGCCGATGCAAAAGATCGGCCCTGATTAATCTGGAGCGGACAACGGGGCTCGAACCCGCGACCCTCACCTTGGCAAGGTGATGCTCTACCAACTGAGCCATGTCCGCTTTGCGGCTTTATATTAAAGCACAGGGAATGAAATTACGCAAATGAATTTTTCCCTTGCGCCCAAACGTTCAGTCGCCTATACTCTTTTCTCGCAGAATCTGCTTCATGAGCATTGAATCAGAATGGCTTCTAGGCTCATCGCAAGTTGCATCGTTTGATTCTGCCTTATTGTATGTGGGCGTTTAGCTCAGGGGGAGAGCGCTTCCCTGACACGGAAGAGGTCAGAAGTTCAAATCTTCTAACGCCCACCATCTTTTTTGCCTGGTAAATAGCTGTGTTTGAATGTCGTGCCAAATCTTCTAACTCCCACCATCCTTCTTGCTGGTAAATTACTAGATTTGACTGTCTCGCCTCCTGCTAGGGAACCGAATCGAGAAATTGAGCCACGCTGTTTTACCTCTATTTCCATTGCGATAACAGGCATGGAATTTGAAGGTGATTCTGCTCGTAATTTGCTTACATTGTTTTAGAATGGTGCAAGTTACAGGGGTTAATAAGGCTCAGAAAAGGTGCTTGTCATGTCCCAACAGTCTTCATGCGATTCAGTTCTTGCCTCTCAGGCTTCCAACATATATGACGTCTGCATTATTGGCGCGGGCGTGGTTGGAGCTTCTATTGCACGCGAATTATCGCGTTATCATGCATCCGTCGTTGTCCTGGAGAAAGGTGAGGACGTTTGCACAGGAACGAGCAAGGCCAATTCCGGCATTGTGCACGCAGGGTTTGATGCCCATCCTGGAACGCTTATGGCGCGCTATAACGTTGAGGGCGCGCGTTTAATGCCGACGGTCTGCAAAGATCTTGATGTCCCCTACGTTAATAATGGTTCGTTAGTTCTCTGTTTTGATGAGGAAAACATTCCTGCTCTTCAGAAACCAAAAGAACAAGGGGTAAAAAACGGAGTTGACGGACTTGAGATACTAGATGCAGAGCGTCTCCGTGAGCTTGAACCACATGTTTCTCCGCAAGCTATTGCAGCGCTTTGGGCGCCCAGCGCAGGAATCGTTGATCCATTTCTCTTAACCGTTGCTTTTGCAGAAAACGCTGCCGACAACGGCGTAGAGTTCAGACTCAATTCTCAAGTGGTTGACGTAGAGCTGCCTCAGAAAAGTCTGCAAGATTCTCTTGCGCTCTACACCGTTACTTATGTCGATACCACGAATCCAGATACCAAAGAGAAATCGATCAGGGCCAAAACAGTAATTAATGCTGCTGGGGTTTTCTCGGGAGTATTCCATAACGCAATTCTAGAAAAGGTGAAAGCGCATAACGATACAACGTCTTTTGAGATCACGGTTGCCCCTGCGTTCAATCGCGACATAGAGATCGTGGTGCGCCGCGGTTCTTATCTCCTTCTCGATATGAACGCGCAACCAAAACCTATTCACACGCTCTTCCAACTACCCACAAAGCTGGGAAAGGGAATTCTCGTAACTCCAACAGCACATGGAAACACGCTCATTGGTCCCACAGCTGTTGACATTGACAACCCAGAGGGAACCGAAACCTCGGCAGAAGAAATCGCAGATGTCATTGGAAAGGCACATAAGAGTTTTCCTGAGATTTCTCTGTCCTCGGTCATTACCTCGTTTGCGGGACTGCGTGCCCATGAGGTTGAGCACGAGTTTCTCGTAGGCATGATGTGCAACGGCTATTTTGAGGCCGCTGGCATTGAGTCGCCTGGTCTTACATCTGCTCCAGCTATTGCCTTATCACTTGCCACAGAGGTAGGAGACTATCTAAATCTTGAACGTAAGAAGAGCTTTCATCCAACGCGGCAAGGTATTGTGCGTTTTGCCGATAAAACCCCTAATGAACAGGGATCCCTTGTTGATGAGAACCCTCTTTACGGACAAATCATCTGCCGGTGTGAAACAGTAACAGAAGCTGAAATTGTAGCCGCGTGTCATCGCTCCATTCCCGTAACTACCCTTGATGGAATAAAGAGACGCGTTAGGGCGGGCATGGGTCGCTGTCAGGCGGGCTTCTGTATGCCACGCGTTATGGAGATTCTTGCGCGTGAGAACGATATCCCCTTAGAAGATGTCAAGAAATCTGGACCATCCTCACGCGTACTTTTTCACAAGACAAAAGAAGGCAAGTAATGGCAGGAAGCGTTATGCAAAAACAATCTTCAAAACGTGCGGATGACGAGGTGCCGAACAATATGGAAGAGCAAATAGAAAGCTCTCAGCGGGGCAAGCTAAGAGTAAAGACGGAAAGCAAAGCGTCTCATGAAATGACTGCTGAAGAAGTTCAGGCATTTCCTTCGTGTGAACTTCTAATCGTTGGGGGAGGTCCCGCTGGTCTTGCGGCTGCTGTCTCTGCTTGCGATGCCGGTGTTACAGATATTCTCATTATTGAGCGTGATGCCGTTCTTGGGGGCATATTAAATCAGTGCATTCATAATGGTTTTGGGCTCCATACGTTCAAAGAAGAGCTTACAGGACCTGAGTATGCGAAGCGTTACGAAGATATGGTTAAGGAGCGCAATATTGACTATGAGCTCAACACAATGACGCTGGACATAACTCCTGTTTCTATTGACGGGGTTTCGGCGGGTTGCTTGGTGACAACTATTAGTAAAGACCAAGGGCTAAAGCGTATTTTTGCACAAGCGATCATCCTGGCTATGGGCTGCAGAGAGCGTCCTCGCGGTGCACTTAATATTCCAGGAAACAGGGGAGCGGGGATCTTCTCGGCAGGAACAGCGCAACGTTTCGTAAACCTTGAGGGCGAGATGCCGGGAAGCCGCGTTTTTATTCTAGGGTCTGGCGATATTGGTCTCATCATGGCTCGACGTATGGTTTTGGAAGGTGCCAAGGTTCTGGGCGTAGCCGAGTTGATGCCTTTTTCGGGAGGGCTAAAACGCAATATTGTGCAGTGCCTTGATGATTTTGGTATTCCCCTTTTCTTGTCGCACACCGTAGTGGATATTAAGGGGAAAGAGCGTGTTGAGAGCGTGACGATTGCCCAGGTAGACGAAAATATGAAACCTATTTTAGGTACCGAGAAAGAATTTGAAGTTGATACGCTTCTTTTATCATGCGGACTCCTTCCTGAAAACGAGCTCTCAGCAAAAGCCGGGATTGAGCTTTCGCCGACAACAAAGGGCGCTCTTGTCGATAATAGCCTCCAAACTTCAATTCCTGGCATTTTTGCCTGTGGAAACGTTTTGCATGTACACGATCTCGTTGATTACGTGAGCCAGGAAGCGACGCTAGCTGGAGCATGTGCTGCACAGTACTTACAAGAACGCACTGCAAAGAGTCAAGATTCCTGTGCCACAGAGGACTCCAAAGCCATAGTGCATGTCATTGCTGGCAATGGTGTTTCTTATACTGTCCCTTCAATTCTTCGTCTCGAACATCTAGAGGAGACTACCACGATTCGCTTTAGGGTTCGGGCGGTCTTCTCGAAGGCTGCTATTCAGGTCACTCTCAACGGGAATGAGCTTCAAACAAAAAAGCGACCCGTTATGGCACCTGGCGAAATGGAGCAAGTGATTCTCAAATGTGAGAATCTCCTTTCAGCGCTTAAGAGAAGTAGGGAGACTGGTCATCTTGAAAATATTCTTGAGATATCTATTGTAGAAGGAGCGTAGGAATGTCCCAAAAAACCGAGCACCTTACCTGCATTAATTGTCCTCTTGGCTGCGCTCTTGAAGTGACTCTTGAGGACGGCGAGGCAATTTCTGTTGCAGGGAACACGTGCCCTCGAGGCGAAGCATACGGCAAAAAAGAAGTCACCAATCCTACCCGCGTCGTAACATCAACGGTGCGCGTCAAGAATGGTCTTCGCTCCGTTGTTTCAGGTAAAACAAGAGAAGATATTCCCAAAGACGCGATTTTTGCGATCATTGACGCTCTTGCTCACGTGGAGATTATGGCACCTGTGCACATAGGCGATGTTCTCGTGAAAGACATAGCCAATACGGGAGTTGATTTCGTCTCTACTGCTGATATAGAGGCCGTCTAAAGACTTCCTGAAGCCGTTGAAGGAGGGTTCTACGTATGGAATCTTACATACTTGCCATAGATCATGGAACGACGTCTACGCGTGCTATTCTCTTCAATAAGGCCCAAGAAATTGTTGCCATTGCACAAAAAGAGGGAAGTGTCGAATATCCCCATCCTGGCTGGGTGGTTCAAGATGCCAACCTCATCTGGAACGATACGATGACGGCAATCTCAGATGTTCTTGATAAGTCAGGAGTAAAGCCCAATCAAATTGCAGGCATAGGCATATCCAACCAGCGCGAGACAACGGTGCTTTGGGATCGTAAGACCGGTCTTCCTGTTGACAAAGCTATTGTCTGGCAGTCTCGACAAACGGCCGATATCTGCGATGAATGGAAGGAACGTGGGCTTGAACCTTATGTGCGCACAAAGACCGGATTGCGTATTGACCCGTACTTCTCGGCATCAAAGATTGCCTTCATTCTGCGAAATAATCCCGAAGTTCGCGCGCTTGCCGAAGAGGGAGAAATCCTTTTTGGGACTATGGATACATGGCTTGTTTGGAAGCTCACGGGAGGATATTCGCACGTGACCGATGCTTCCAACGCCTCACGTACGCTTTTGTGCGACATTGAAAACCTAGTCTGGGACGAGCGTCTTTTAGATGATTTTGACATTCCTAACGCCATTCTCCCCAACATTGTTGGGACTTCTGAAAATATTGGCAAGACCTCGCCCTACGTTTTCTTTCAAGAAGAAATTCCTATTGCAAGTATCGTTGGTGACCAGCAGGCTGCGCTTTTTGGTCAACTTTGTCTTGATGCAGGACAGGCCAAAAATACGTACGGCACAGGCGGTTTTCTTCTTATGAATACAGGAGAGAATATTGTGAGGAGTAGCTCCGGTCTTCTCTCTACCATTGCCTGGAAGATTGGGGACACTATTACCTATGCGCTTGAGGGCTCTATCTTTGTCTCAGGTTCTATTATGAAATGGATGCGCGATCAATTGCACCTCTTTGACAACGTTTCCGAGTCATGTATGATGGCTGAGCAAGCTAAAACCACGGGCGGCGTTTACATTATTCCCGCTTTTGTAGGTCTTGGAGCGCCTTTTTGGGATGAACGCGCGAAGGCCTCTATCTCTGGCTTGACGCTTGGAACTGATAAGAACCAGCTAGTGCGAGCCGCCCTTGAATCCATGGCTTATCAAGCACGCGACGTCATGGACGCCATGGTTAGAGATTCTGGCTACCCCATCACGCGTCTTAAAGTTGACGGAGGAGCCGCGGTTAATAATTTTCTTCTGCAATTTCAATCAGACCTTCTTCAGGTTCCGGTTGAACGCTTTAAAATTAATGAACTCACAGCGTTGGGAGCCGCGTTTCTTGCGGGGCTGGCCGTAGGCTATTGGAAGTCAGATGAGTTGCGTATAGAATCAGACCGTGTCTTTAATCCTCAGCGCGATAAGAGTGAGCTGGACAAGCGCTACGCAGATTGGTTAAACGCCGTTGCTGCTTGTCAGGCATTTAAGCCAGAGATGATATAGGAGTTTTTCCACTGCAATGAGTGTATATAATGACATGAATCTTTCGGGAGTAAGTACTTTTTTGGCTGATCTCGCCTCTGATACTCCTGCTCCGGGAGGAGGCGCAAGTGCTGCAGTGATTGGTGCCATTGCGTGCGCACAATCTGCTATGGTTGCCGGTCTGAGCCTCCAAAATACTACTTGCCGGAAAGACGAGGCTTGCGTCGCAGCGCTCTCGCGTTTGCGCGAGCAGTTCCTGACGCTTCAAAAACAATTTCTGAGCTACGTTGCTGACGATGCTCATGCTTACACCGAGTTATCTGCGGTTTTCAAAATGCCACGCGATACCTCCGAGGAGGTGGAGAGTCGTCATGCGCTCCTTCAGAAGCATCTCGTACTTGCAACAATTCCGCCCTTTGAGGTTCTCCATAACACACATGAAGCCCTTGCCTCTGTTGCGGAGCTTGCAGAATATGCGTCATCCATGACAAAAACAGATCTTATTGTGGCATCGCTTGCTCTTAAGGCTGCAGCGCGTGGTGGTGAAGCCATGGTGCGCGCCAACACGATGTATCTTAGTGATGCACAGAAAGCAGCTGCTCTCGAAGAAAAAGCGCATGTGCTTGCTCAGTCATCGGACAGTCTTTCGCAAGACATTTACCATGCGATTAGCACATCTTAGAATGCTTAGTGAACCGCTTATTCAGGACGAACAATGACCTTGGTATTAAAAGGAAAACCGGTTGCAGACGCGCTGCTTACAGTCGCTCGTGTTCGTGCGCAAGCGCTTGAGGATAGAGCGATTGTTCCAAGGCTTGCTCTTATCCGCCTAGGCGAAGAGGCTGGAGACTGTTTTTATGAGCGAGCTATCATCAGGAAGATGGAGAGCATTGGGGGCGCTGTTACAAGCATTCATATGCGCCGCGACATCCCTCAAGAAGAACTTATAGACATGCTTAAAGACTGCTCCGATGATCCAACCACCCATGGAATACTCCTTCTCCGGCCACTACCGCAACACCTTTCAGTGGAAACTGTAGAAAACGCGATTGATCCCTCGAAAGATGTGGATGGAATGTGTGATATTTCTCTCGCTCGGCTTATGCGAGGAAAAGCAGGGGCCAATGTAGCGTGTACTGCGCAAGCCGTTGTCCGTCTTCTGGACTACTATCAATTTGAGCTCAGCGGCGCTCGCGTTGTTATTATTGGTCGTTCGCTGACAGTTTCCAAACCTCTTGCTTATTTGTTAATAAATCGCAACGCAACGGTATCAATTGCCCACAGTAAAACCTTGAAGTTAAAGCACCTTACGCGTGAAGCAGACATCGTTGTAAGCTGCATGGGAAAACCGCACATACTAACCTCGGATTACTTTCAAAGAGAGGCAGCCGTCATTGACGTGGGAACATCATCCAACGAAGCAGGGAAGATTGTTGGAGATGTCAACTTTGATGATGTTCAAGATCACGTTCAGGCGATAACCCCTGTCCCAGGAGGTGTGGGTTCCATCACAACGGCTTGTCTTTGCGATGCCGTTGTAACGTGTGCAGAAACCATCGCTTTTCCTTTACAATGAGAAAAAAGCTAAGAAGAATTTGGAGCATACGATGAAAGGTATTGTTTTAACTGCAGGGGGAGGAACGCGTCTCCAGCCGATGACCTGGGCAACCTCAAAACAGCTCCTTCCTATCTACGATAAGCCCATGATTTACTATCCCATCTCCGTTCTTTTTGAGGCGGGTATTCGCGATATTCTCATGGTCACCACAGAGCATGATTTGCCCACATACAAAGAGCTTCTAGGTGACGGCCACCAATTTGGCGTTAATTTTTCCTATGTCACGCAGCCTACAATGGATGGTGTACCGCAAGGTATTGTGTTGGGCAAGGATTTTATCGGCGATGATTCCGTTGCTTTGGTATTAGGCGACAATGTCTTTTATGGCTCGGGTTTTAAACAAAATCTTGCACATGCGCTCGAAAATGCTTCAAAAGGCACAGCAACGATATTTGGCTGCCGTGTAGAGGACCCAACTCGCTTTGGAGTCGTGGATTTTGATGCCAAGGGTACGGCCATTTCCATTGAGGAAAAACCCGTGGTACCAAAAAGCAACTATGCAGTGACTGGCCTTTACTTTTTCGATAATTCTGTGGTAGAGATGGCGTGCAACCTTCAGCCTAGCGCCATGGGCAAGTATGAGATTACCGATATTTGCCAGCAATATCTCGAGCAAAAAAGACTCAAGGTAGAGCAACTAGATCTCTCCTTTGCCTGGTTTGATACGGGAACTGTCGATTCGCTCTTCAATGCAGGCGAGTTTATTCGCGTCATGCAGCAATCTACGGGCGTTAAAGTAGCCGCTCTTGAAGAGATTGCTTACGAGGCAGGATGGATCAAGCGTGCACATCTCCTGAAGTGCGCAGATCGTCTAAAGAAGACTGATTACGGTAAGTATCTCGAGAACATTGCACTTTCTACGCGCCACTAATTCTCTGCATGCAGTAAACAATCTACGTGTTTCTAACGGTTATCTCGTTGAGGAGCCTCGCGTATAGATACGGCTGCATAGGGTGAAACGTGATCCACGATGAGCTGATTGGCGCCTTGAAGAATGCGCGCTTTATAGCCATTTATCTCGTAAGGAGTTGGCTCACCGTTAACCTGAAGAGGGAGCGCCTCTGAACTCTGTACGGTCACGCTCACGCCCTGATAATGAGCCATTTCCGGTCGTCCTAAATTGGTGCCTTTGTGGTCCAGAACGCCAGCAAAAACAGGGCGAATAAGGCGCATTGAGTCTGTTGCCTGCACAACGACTATGTCCAAAGTGCCATCATTGATTGATGATCCAGAAACAATTTCTATATCAGCTCCAAGCATAGGAGAATTAGCTACAAGGCACGCTATGCCATCAACGGTGAATCGGTTGTTATCGAGCGTGATGTCAAAGGTTGCGCGAGGAATTTTTTTAATTGAGAGGGCTGCAAGAATGTATGAGAGCCCTCCAAGCGCCTCTTTATTGGGGATGGCTGTGCGCAGAAGTGTTGCATCAAAGCCAAAACCAACCATGCAGCTAAAGGGGTGTGTATGAATGGTTCCCTGCGGATCCGACCAGCTAATGAGACCAAGATCTGCTGAGACCGTGCGTCCCTCGCGGCAGGCTTTGGCAAGGGCCGCTGGTTCATGGGAATTGCCTAGGGATTCAAAGTAGAGGTTTTCCATCCCATTAGGAAACACGAGGACAGGGACACTGAGACCTCGCAAGGCAAACAAAGCAGACGCTATTACTTGATCGTCGCCCGCAACAACACAGCGGTCGAAAGTAGTAGCATCTTGTAGGCGTGCGGCGATGTCTGCATTCGTAGCAACGCTTCGCAGGACTATTTCATCGTCAGCCTCAGTGACGGCGCGGATAAAGGTGTAAAGCGCATCAGACTCAAAAGGCATGGATTCTTTAGAGAGTATCAGTAATCTCATAAGGAGGCTCTTAATTCTCAAGGTTTGGTCGAGTAGTATCATAGCCTAAATACTAGATTGGAAAGGCCCTCAACAATGCGAGAGCAGACGCGCGTAATTGACACACCCCAAAAGCTTGATGAAGTGGCTCAGTGTTTGACTGCGGCTCCTGTTATTGCTATCGATACAGAGTTTATACGTGAGAGAACGTATTATCCGCTTCCATGCCTGTTGCAAGTTGGAACTCATTCGAATCAGTTCGCATTGGACGTGAGGACGCTTTCTGCGGATGCGTTAAAAAGCTCAATTAACGACGTTCTTTTCGATTCTGCAAAAACCAAAATCTTGCATGCAGGTTTTCAGGACTTAGAAGTTCTCGAGCTCCTGTTTGGTGATTTGCCAACGCCTATTTTTGATACGCAGATAGCTGAGGCGTTCCTCTCAACACAAATACAAATTGGCTATGGCGCTCTCGTCGAGAAGTACTTGCACATTACGCTCCCCAAGGCATCCTCGCTCACTGATTGGACGCGCCGCCCGCTCGATCTTTCGCAGATTCGCTATGCTCTAGATGACGTTAAGTATCTTCCGAAAATCTACGATGCCATGAAACAAAAGTTGCTCAATTTGGGACGTTATAGCTGGGTTCTTCCTGAATTTCAAGACGAAATTGTTCGTGCCAAAGAACACGAAGACAGCGCGAGCGCTTATCGCCACATTAAACGCATTAGCTCTCTTCGACCAAAGGAGCTTGTCGTAGCAAAAGAGGTAGCCACATGGCGCGAAGAGCGTGCGCAATCCCTTAATAAGCCCAGGAGATCCGTTCTTGCTGATGAGGTGGTTCTTTCCATTGCGCATCTTCGAAGGCCTACTCCTGACAAGATCAGAAAGATACGTTCCACCTCGCATTTGAACGAACGAGATGTTGAGGAGATTGCCCGCATCGCTGAAACTGCGCGGAAAAATCCATTCCATCCTGAGGAAGATGCTCCGCAGCAACAAAAGGATCCAAGGGGCACCCAGGCAGTTGTTGATTTGCTCTTTTCGTATGTACGCGTTCTTTCCGAGAAAGAGCAAATAGCCCCTGCGGTTCTTGCGAGCAAAGATGACATCATCAATTTTATTCGCGAAGACGAGGATTCTCGCCTATTTACGGGTTGGCGCTGGGAAATCGCAGGCAGACCCATGAAAAATATTCTTACCGGTCGAGCTGGCCTCTACGTTCATGACGGTGAGGTTAGGCTAAAATAAAGACGAAAGAGATTGGATAGTATATGTATGGTTATTACCTGTTTGATAGCTGGTACCTAATTCTTGTTATTGCCTCGCTTGTCCTGGGGGGGCTCGGTCAGCTATTCATCAATAACAGATATAAGACGTGGTCTCAGATTCCTTTGCCTGGCAATAAAACCGGCGCCGACATTGCGCGTTCTATGCTGCAAAGCAATCACGTGGATGGAGTAGGAATTCTGGAAATCGACGGTAAGCTCACCGATCACTATGATCCGCGCGACAACTCCTTATCGCTTTCAAAAGACAATTTTCAGAATGCTTCGATAGCAAGCGCTGCTGTCGCATGCCACGAAGCAGGCCATGCGGTGCAGTTTGCCAAGCACTACATGCCTGGTATTATCCGCACGGCTATCGTCCCAGTAGTGAACTTTGCCTCATCCGTTTGGATTCTCGTCTTTTTTGCCGGCATCATTATGGGGGTAACCGGCTTTATTTATGCTGCTATTGCGCTCTTTGCCGCGGTCGTATTGTTTCAATTAGTGACGCTTCCTGTTGAATTCGACGCCTCTCGTCGTGCATTGTCGTATGCTAAGAGCGCTGGCTATTCAGACGAAGTACTTAAAGGCTTCAGACAAGTTCTTACGGCAGCTGCCCTTACGTATGTAATAGCAGCGCTTGTCTCGTGCCTACAGCTCATCTATTACCTTGGCTTCACCCGCAGGAACTAAAGAATATGGTTTCTCAAAAAGACACCGAGGATGCGCCTTTTAGCGTAAGCGACATTGTTAATCGCGCAAAAAAGACGCTCACCGATTTGGGCTCTTTTAGGGTCGTGGGGGAAATTAGTGGATTCAAGGGGCCTCACGCCAGAAGCGGCCACGTCTATTTTCAGCTCAAGGATGAAAATGCTGCTATGGACGTCATCATGTGGAAAGGCGTCTTTAGCTCCTGTACGGCTCCCCTGAGAGACGGTCTTCTCGTAGAGGTGATAGGCAAATTTGATGTGTACGCCGCATCCGGAAAACTCTCATTTATTATTCAGAAATTAAACATAGCAGGAGAGGGGCTTTTGCGTCAACAAGTTGCTGAGCTTGCCCGCAAGCTTGAGCTTGAGGGGCTCATGGACCAAAGCCGCAAAAAGCCTATACCGTATTTTTGCGAAAAGATTTGTGTAATAACCTCATTATCAGGTGCCGTTATTGATGATGTTAAACGAACGCTTGCCCGAAGAAATCCCCTCGTTAAGATCTTTGCTGTGGGGGCAGCAGTGCAGGGAGAGGAGGCGCCTGCCCAGATTGTCTCGGCACTCTCTTTTGCTCAGACGCTGCCCGTTGACGCTATCCTTTTGGTGCGGGGAGGTGGTTCGTTTGAAGACCTCATGACGTTCAACGATGAGGGTGTCGCAAGGGCCATAGCTGATTCAGCCTTGCCTGTTGTTACCGGTATTGGCCACGAGCCTGATACGTCCGTAGCAGACATGGTTGCCGATAGACGCATGTCAACGCCCACTGCGGCTGCAGAAAGCATTGCTCCTGCTAAGGAAGATCTTTTTGCTTATCTTGCAGGGGAAAAAGCAAAAACCGATAAGGCTTTTGTAGGATTGCTATCTCGCTTGGACTTGTCATTTCAACACAGTATGCAGGTAGCGCGGACTGCCATTGAGAGAGAACTCGAAAGGACAGGGGAGAGAGTACGCTACCTCGCGCAGTCTCCAGCTTTACAAGATCCTCTCTATCAATTGCACATGAGAGAAAATGCCCTTTCGCAGACTTCTGAACGCCTTCTCTTTGCTGCAGAAAAAGCGCTTCCATCAAGGGACTATTTGCCTATCGTACGTCACAGGCTTCTTTTGGCAGGGAAAAGCGTTCCGCAAAAGGGCTTAGCGTTTATCGCAAATATCGCCAGCACGCTTCGTCATAAGACAGATGCGATTATTGAACAGCCAAAGACTGAACTTCACCGGCTCGATCATATTCTTAACACCCTCAATCCAAAAGGCGTTCTTGCGCGTGGATATGCCATCATCCAAAAAAACGGACGAGCTCTCAATGGCGTACATGCCATGTATCCTACAGACGAGATAGAAGTCCTCATGTATGATGGAGAAGCCAAGGCAACGGTGGACTCCGTTACTACCCAACATTTGCAATAATTGCATAGGTGCAAAAGAGAACAAGCAACAGAACAAGACTTCACTTTAATGATATAGAGAAGCATAAAGGAGATTATATGGAGCCTCTCGAAAAACCTCAGACGCAACTGCCCATCTCGCACAGCACGTCAGAACAATCTAGTGCTGGCGCAAACGGAAAACCTAACAAGGAACCCAAAGATACTCAAGATAGCAGCATCAAAGACCTGAGCTTTAAGGAGGCTTCAACTGAGCTTGAAGGCATCGTGCGTTCCTTAGAAGCGGGCGACATGGAGCTTGAGCAATCCCTCATTGCTTATAGGCATGGAGTTGAGCTTGTTAAGAATCTTTCAATGCGTCTGGAGAAGGCGGAGCAAGAGGTAAGCACTCTGACTGCTGAAATCTTTCCACCCGAGGCAAAAGAGTAGCCATGGGAAGTACTACCAATAGTTACTAAAAGGAGAAACCATGGAAGATTGCCTCTTTTGCAATATGGCAAGTGGAAAGATTCCTCCAAAAGAAATACTCTACGAAGACGATAAGGTTTTCGCTATAGATGACATCGGCCCGCAAGCGTCGGTACATGTTTTGCTGATACCAAAGAACCATTACGACAACATCCTTGAGGACCTTGATGCCTCTACTCTTGAAGCGCTTCATAGAGGAATCAAGAAGGTAGTAAAGATTAAAGGTTTAAACGACGGAGGTTTTCGTGTTATCACCAACACCGGCAAAGACGCAGGGCAAACGGTAAATCACCTCCATTTCCACATAGTGGGTGGAGAGCCCCTCTCGGAAAAAATGTGTTAGGAAAGGATTTATAGATGAATGTACTCGTTATTAATGCAGGATCCTCAAGCCTAAAGTATCAGCTCATAGATGTAGACACTGCAAAGGTCTTTGCTAAGGGAAATTGCGAGAGAATTGGCCTTAAGAATGCCTTCGTGACTCATGAGGCTGCTGGCGAGAAGCGCAAAATTGATCTCGATCTTCCCAATCACAAAGCAGCCGTCCAAGAAGTCTTTGATCTTCTTAAAGAGCAAGATATAAAGATAGACGGCATCGGTCATCGTGTAGTGATGGGAGGCGTTTACTTCCCGGAGTCTGCCATTGCTACACCGGAAGCACTTGCAAAAGTGCGTGAAGTTGCGCCTCTTGCACCGCTTCACAATTATGCTGAAGCTGATGTTATTGAAATATGTCAAAAGAGCTTTCCTGAAATAGGTAACGTCATTGTTCCCGATACGGCGTTTCACTTTGATATGCCCGAAGTGGCCTGGCGCTATGCTCTGCCGCGCAAAGTGACTGATGAGCTTCATATTAGAAAGTACGGTGCTCACGGCACATCACATCGTTATATTTGGCGTGCTACCAAGGAATTCATGGGTGATAAGACGCATAAAATCGTTAGCGCTCATATTGGCTCAGGCGCTTCGCTTTGCGCAATCCACGATGGCAAGTCCATAGAAACAACCATGGGACTTACGCCACTAGATGGTCTCATTATGGGCACGCGCACAGGTACTATTGATCCAGCTACGGTAGTCTATCTTCAACGCGAGGGCGGCTATTCCGTTGACGAAGTTGATACGATGATGAATAAGGAATCGGGCTTGCTTGCGCTTTCTGAAATCTCGTCTGATGTACGCGATGTTTGTGCCGGCGCCGAGAAAGGCGACACGAATGCGCAGCTCGCTCTTGCCATGTATGCCTACAGAGCTGGCCAGCTTATAATGGAAATGGCTCAATCGATGCAAGGGTGGGATACGTTGGCATTCTCGGCTGGCGTGGGTGAAAATTCCCATGAAGTGCGTAAGATGATTTGCGACAACCTTGTCTGGGTAGGCCTTAAGCTTGACGAAAAGAAAAATCTTGTGCGTTCGGATGCAGTACGCGAGATTTCTACTCCAGATTCTTCGATTCACGTTCTTGTCGTTCCCACCAACGAAGAGCTAATGATTGCAACCGATGTCGCAGAACTCCTCGGATAAAAGCTACAAATTACTAAAACCACGTCCCGATCGAGAGGCTAAGCTGTGTGACACGTTTGGTCTCTCGCCCCTTGCGGCGCGTACGCTTGCAAACCACGGGTGGACCGATGATGCGGAAATCGAGCGTTTTCTTCATCCTTCTCTTAAGCGCGATTGGTCAGATCCTTTCTTGCTTCCCTCCATGGAGGTGGGTGCCAGGGCTCTTTTGGACGCTATTGATAAAAGGAAGCGCATCACTGTTTATGGTGATTTTGACGTTGACGGCATGACAGCAACGGCCATTATTGTCCTTGCATTAGAGGGGTTGGGTGTTCAGGTTGATTGGTATATTCCAGATCGTTTTAGCGAAGGATACGGCCTTTCCAAGGCATCAGTCGAACATCTGTTAGCAAAAAATCACCCCGAGCTTCTTCTGACCGTAGACAATGGTATTGCTGCTGCTGAGGAGGTTAATAGCCTGCTAGATGCAGGTGTTGAAGTCATCGTAAGCGACCATCATGTACCTGATGAACTCGTGCCACAGGGCGTTCCCGTTATCGATCCAAAACTTAACCCTTCTGGACCCGGACAGAATCTTTGTGGCGCTGGGGTCGCCCTAAAACTGCTGCATGCGCTTCAGCTCTTGAGTAGGAGTGATGAGAGAGCTTCTCGCCTGTTTGCGGGAGTGCAAGATGATTACTGGCAGTGCTTTTGCGACTTAGGAACTTTGGGCACAGTTGGCGACGTTATGGATCTTGATTTTGAGAACCGTGCACTTGTCGTTGAAGGTATGAACTGCATTCAAAGCAATCCTCGCACAGGCCTCGCGGCACTTCTTAAGCTTCTTAAAATTAACCCAAAGAACCTACAGGCTGACGAATTACCGTTTTCCGTTATTCCTCGGCTAAACGCCGCAGGCAGAATGGGGGATGTGGAGACAGCATTTAAACTCCTCTTGACTAAGGATAAAGAAGAGGCGATAAATCTTTCTGAGAGAATCCAAGAGCTGAACACAGAGCGCAAGGCTCTAGAAAAAGACATGCAAGAAAAGGCATGCTTCCAGGCAGAGGAAATTCTGAAGGAGTCGCCCAATACGCGTGTGCTTATACTGGCGGCCGATGATTGGTATGAGGGGGTAAAAGGAATTGTTGCCTCGCGCTTGGCACATCAGTTCCAGCGACCGTGCATCCTCATATCTTTTGCTGAAGACGTTGGAAAGGGCTCTGGAAGGTCAATAGGGTCCGTGGACCTCATGCAAGCGGTGGCTGCCTGTTCTGATTATCTCGTGCGTTTTGGAGGCCACAAAAATGCCGTTGGACTTACGATCAATAGAAGTCAAGTTTCTGCATTTCAACAAGCGCTCAACACCTATCTTGAGACCCTTCCTGCTTCTGCCTTTGCTGAAAGCATTGAGATTACGGGTGAAGTATCTTTTCGTGAGCTAACTGTTTCCAACATCGAAGGCCTTGCGGCCTTGCGGCCCTTTGGGAAAGGAAACCCATATCCGCTCTTCATAACGCCTCGCATAAGCCTATTGACCTTAAAGCGCATTGGTCAAGAAAGGGCCCACATGAAGGTGCGTATGACGGAGATCTCCTCCGATGTCGCACTTGACGGTGTCTATTTCTATCCGCCCGCACATCTCGCGGAAGTCCCACCTGGTTCAATTTTTGATGTGGTATTTGAACCAACGCTGAATAGTTGGAGAAATACCGTGCACCCACAACTGCTCATTAGGGACCTTTTCGCACCCGACACCACGCATCTTACACAGCAGCTGCGTCAGGCTTTTATCGGTGAGAACACTTTCCTTCCCATCCAGGAAGAGACACTCGCATCCCTTGAGGACGGTAATAACACGCTCGCCATTATGGCTACGGGTAGGGGAAAGTCACTCATCTTTCAAATCCATGCCGCGAGAATTGCACTTGCCGCGCGACGCGCCAGTGTTTTTGTATTTCCTCTTCGAGCTCTCGTAAACGATCAAGTTTTCCATCTAGAGAATGCCCTGGCGCAATTTGGCCTCAGCGTGGCGCTTCTGACGGGCGAAACAGATGATGAGCAGCGCGAAATCACTTATGATGGCTTAAAGACGGGCACTGTTGATATCGTTCTTACAACTCCAGAATTTTTATCCCTTAACGCAAAGCGCTTTGCCGAGACGAACCGAATAGACTTTCTGGTGATTGACGAAGCGCATCACGCGGGCGCTTCTAAAGGTGGAAATCGTTTTGCCTATCAAGATTTACCGCGCGTGCAAAACCTTCTCGGAGCGCCTACGGTCTTATGCGTTTCTGCAACTGTTGGAAAAGAAGAAGCTGCTGAAATTGGGCGTCTTTTTAACATAGAGCTCACTCTTTCCGATAACACCTGTCGAGAGAACCTCATTCTTGAAGACTATCGCAACATCGATCATGCAGAACGCTCTCTTTTTGAGCGCATTGATGATGAATCAGGACTAACACCTAAGGAAAGCTTTCTCATTGATCGTGTTTATTGCGGGATCAAAACGGTCGTCTACGTTAATTCGCGCGGTCAAGCTGAAACGCTTTGCAAGCTACTCAGACAGCATTGCCCAGAGATTGCTCATCAGATTGCTTTCTACCATGCTGGTCTTTCTCGCGCAGAACGCATGGCAATAGAAAAGAATTTTCGCGAGAACACTCTAAAAACTATCGTATCAACCAGCGCTTTTGGCGAAGGCGTGAACATACCAGATATTCGTCAAATCATCCTCTATCATCTTCCGTTTGGTGCTACGGAATTCAATCAGATGTCGGGGCGCGCAGGCAGAGATGGAGACGATGCTCATATCTATCTGCTTTTTGGCGAAGATGATGCGTGTATTAACGAAGGAATACTGCAAAACGTTGCGCCTAACAAAGAAACATTGGGATTGCTCTTTCGCACGATTAAGACAATGGAAGGGAAACAAACTCAAACCCCTCCAAATGTCTTACACGCCTCTAATCCTGAGATTGGTGAGTACGCCGCCTACCTTTCCGACAATGGCCTCCTCGATGGCACGCTTGTGGATCAAGGTCTTTCCATCTTTAAAGAACTGGGTCTTGTACGCATTGAGGGAAGGGGAGAGCAGAGAACATTGTATATTGCGGACCAAAAATCCGCTCAGCCGGTCTCTCTCGAAGACTCTGTATTCTTTTTAGAAGGGGAGCGCCTCAAAGAGTCTTTTGCAGCTTTTAAGTCATGGGTCCTCTCTGCGCCTGCTGAGGAACTTGTTGCGCGTATTAGCCACCCCATAATTCCGTAGCGCCAACTCTCTCGTTGCATGCGCCCATGTTCCAAGGGGTATTTCTTGTATACTTTGTTCACGTTTTGCGAGCTCTTTAAGGTTAGTTTAAAACCTGGACATAGCCTCAAGGCGTTAAGAGCTTCCAGCAAGATTGAAGGTAAACACTCAAGAAGAAGGACGCATGAGTTCTAAAAACTCAGCAGCAAACACCAAAATGGGCACTCATACGAGCGCCCAGATGCCGCACGACGCAAAGACGCAAGCGCACAATCGAACTCAGTCTCAGACATCAAGTCAAATTCATACCACTCTTAATGAGGTCTCTCCGCAATTACCAACCTCTTGCAAGCTTCCCTCTGTGGGTGCTTTTCACTACGCGAACCTGTACGATGCCGCCTCTCGGTATATGTCAGAAGAACAACTCAATCGGGTCCACGATGCCTATCTCTTTGCTGCAGATGTACATAAAGAACAGAAGCGTCGTTCCGGCGAACCCTATATAAACCATCCCGTCGAGGTTTCCACAATCCTGGCGCACGATTTTCGCATGGACGACGACGTTGTCTGCGCGGCGCTCCTCCATGATACGGTTGAAGATACCTCAGCCACGAAAGACGATATTGCCAAACTCTTTGGCGATACGGTCGCCGAACTTGTTGATGGTGTTACTAAGCTTACAAACATCGACGTATCTTCAATGGATGAGAAGCAAGCACTAAATCTACGTAAAATGTTCCTGGCGATGTCTAAAGATATTCGCGTTATTCTCATTAAACTTGCGGATCGTCTGCATAATATGCGGACATTACAGTCACTTCCCTCTGATCGCCAAATCTTTAAGGCAACGGAAACGATGGACGTCTACGCTCCTCTTGCTGACCGCCTGGGTATGTCAAATATGAAGACAGAGCTTGAGGATCTTGCTTTTTCTTACATTGAACCCGACGAATACAAACACATCGCACGCCTTGTTAAAGAAACTCAAGAGCAGCGCAAACACGTCACAATGAACGCCATGCAGGAGCTGGAGCACGAACTATCTTCTGCTGGCATTGAAGACTTTAAGATTACAGGACGCCCCAAGCATTTCTGGTCAATCTTTCAAAAAATGAAGCATAAAGATAAAGATTTTCAGGATATATATGACCTGATTGCGCTTCGCGTTTTGACGTCTACTATAGGAGATTGCTACGCCGCTCTTGGCGCTGTTCACAATCATTGGCACCCCATTCCTGGACGTTTTAAAGACTACATCGCAATGCCCAAAACAAATCTCTATCAGTCCCTTCACACGACGGTTATAGGACCCGAAGGGCGCCCCATCGAGATACAAATCCGCACGCGCGACATGCATGAGCAAGCAGAATACGGTATTGCCGCACATTGGCTCTATAAAACAGCGGGCAATTCTGAAGGGAATATGAGCGGAGAGGATAGAGACCTCGAAGAGCAAATCAATGCAATCCGAAAGTCCATGGAGTGGACAGTGGAGTCTGATATTGAAGATGCACGATCCTTCCTTCGAGACTTGCGCGTTGACCTTTTTGAGAAGGAAGTCTTTATCTTTACTCCTAAGGGCGAGGTAATGAGCTTGCGCAATCACTCAACGCCGCTCGATTTCGCCTATGCTGTCCACACAGAAGTTGGGAATCACTGTGTTGGCGCTCGCGTAAACGGTCGGGTAGTTCCACTTACCTACGAGCTGCAAACGGGGGATCGCGTGGAGGTTATGACCAATAAGAACTCCCGTCCCTCTACAGACTGGCTCAAAATTGTTAAAACACCTTCTGCACGTTCCAAAATCAGACGATATTTTTCAAGCGTCAACAAAGACAACGATGCAGAGTTGGGACGCGCAAGCCTCGCCACAGAGATGAGAAAACGCGGATACGGAATCTCCACCCGACGCTCGACGAAAGCTATAGAGCAGGTATGTGAGCATCTTGATCTCAAGTCCCCGGATGACTTGTTTGCCGCTATTGGTACCAATACCTATACGCCCAAAGCTATTGTTAATCGCATTGCGGACATTTTAGAAGCCGATACGCACGCTCAGGAGGCTGCTGAAGAATCAAAAGCAGCCAACGAACGATTAAATGAAACATTCACAAAAGACTTGCCCATGATGGGTAATAAAGCGTTCGTCGCTGGACAGCTAAAGGAAGGCAAGCGCAAGAATACATCGGGCGTTGTTGTTAAAGGTGATCCTGATCTGCTTGTCCATCTTGCGCATTGTTGCAATCCAGTAGCCGGAGATGATATTGTCGGCTTCATTACGCGTGGTAGGGGAGTGTCGGTACACCGCGCGACGTGCCCTAACGTAAAGAGCCTCTCGGAGCATCCTGAGCGTATGATAGACGTAGCATGGGATACCTCCGGTCATACTCAATTCCAGGTTGAAATTGTGGTTGAAGCGCAAGATCGTGTGGGTCTTTTAAAAGATATCACCATAGCGGTTGGCGAAGCTGGCGGTAACATTATGTCTGCTGCCACGCGGGTTTCAGATTCTGGAGAGGCGCGTCTCCGCTTCTTAGTGGCCATTTCCGATGCATCACTTCTTGACCCGTTGCTTGCTTCGGTTTCTCACGTCCCTTCTGTTTTTGATGCTCGTCGCATTATGCCAGGGGAAACACCCAAATCGTTTAAACGCCGCGCCCGGTCGTAAACAGGCAGATTGCTATAAAAGGCTACGGCAGAAGACACAGACGGGTTACGGTGAGTATAGGAATAGGGAGATCATGATAACGAGTAGAAATCACGTCATCGCTCAGGAAGAATTCCAGAATCCGTATGATAAAAAAACGTACGTGCGGACGTATGTAGTGACGCCAATTGAGACCAATTGTTATGCCGTTATCAACAACGCTGATGCCATCGTAATCGATCCGGGTACCGCAGGCGCAGAAATCGCTCACAACCTGCAAGATGTTCGTATTAAGCTTATTGTGTCGACCCACGCACATGGCGATCATGTTTCAGGTGTGAAGGCACTCCAGGATTCTTTGGACTACAAGGTTCCTTTTGCGGTTGGCTCCTACGATGCCAACCGCGTTGTCCACGCTGTAAGCAATTCTAATTTGGGCTTGCCTTATGATGATGACGCACCCGAACCTGATGTTTTGCTTAAAGCCGGTGACAAAGTAGGCACGGGCTCAATTCAATTGGAAGTCCTTCATACTCCGGGCCACACGGAAGGTGGCATTGTTTTGACTGGTGATGAACTTGCATTTACTGGTGACACTCTCTTCCGGGGATCTGCAGGGAGAACTGATTTTCCGGGAGGAGACGCAAGTGCCCTGCAAAAATCTCTGATGCATCTCAAAAAGAAGCTAAATCCGGACGTTATTATCTTTCCGGGACATGGACCTAGAACAACTATGCGACAAGAACTTGCGACTAATCCCTTTTTGCAATAAGGTATAACGGACGTGCCAGAGTGGTGGAACGGCAGACACGGTGGTCTCAAACACCACTGGGAGCAATCCCGTGAGAGTTCGAATCTCTCCTCTGGCACCAGTTTTTCTACGCTTTTTCTTCTTCTTTTCTAAACGTAATTTTTCCAGAGGCCTCGTCTATAGCATCGATAATTGCGAGCGATTTTAATGGGTACCCCTGTTCTCTTAAGTACGCGCCACCAGGCTGAAAGCCCTTCTCGACGGCGACTCCAATGCCTGCAAGTGTCGCCCCCGCCTGTTCACAGATATTGATAAGACCGCGCGTGGCTTCACCCATGGCAAGGAAGTCATCAATGATAAGCACAACATCTGAGGAAGGGAGATACTTCTTTGATACAAAGACGCGGTTGGAATCTCCGTGTGTATAAGAAGCAACGTTCGTCTCGTAGATATCGTGATGAAGATTGGTTGATTTCGTCTTCTTGGCGAAGAGCAGGGGAGCATTAAAGCGTCGAGCCACAAGCGTAGCCATGGCTATACCAGAAGCTTCAATTGTGAGAATCTTACTGATAGGTTTATCCTTGAAAGCTTCGTAGATTTCATCGGCCATCTGACGGCAAAGGGCTATGTCTATCTGGTGATTTAAAAAATTATCAATAGCAACCACGTTACCGGGAAGAATCTTTCCGTCTGCCTGGATGCGTTCCTCAAGTGCAATCATGCGCTCCTCCGTCTTAACGATAGCATGGCCAATTTTTCTTGAGATTTTAATGAAAGTAGGATAAACTGTCCAAACGCATAGTGCGAAACAAAGTGAAAACTGACGTTTTCCACCTGATTGGCGCCGAGCTGACTGGTCAAATACATTTGAAAGAAGCACGCACGCTTCTTTCGTTCTTACTAGGTAGTGTTTGAGCCAGTCTGTGTACTGGCTTTTTCTTTGGGTTAATTCGTTTGTTTTCGCGTGAGTTTGAGAGTAGGTGTTTTAAATAGCTAAAAAGGACAACACACGCGTTAATCTTGAGATTACCGCTCCCCAGTGCCGACTTATTGGCGTCGACGGAGAGCAGATGGGCGTCTATGGGATTGACGAGGCACAAACAATAGCAGATAGCGCGGGCTTGGACCTTGTTGAGATTTCTCCTCATTCAGACCCCGTTGTTTGCAAGATTATGGATTTTGGAAAGTACAAATACGAGCAAGCAATCAAACAAAAGGCCGCCCGTAAGCACCAACAAAAGATCGAGGTCAAGGAGATGAAGTTTCGACCAAAGATTGATGTAGGTGATTACGAGACGAAAAAAGGCCATGTCATGCGCTTTCTTAAAAAGGGAGCTCGCGTGAAGATCACCATTATGTTTCGCGGCCGCGAGATGGCGCATCCCGATCAGGGACTTAACGTGCTTGAACGGCTTTCTAATGATTTAGAGCCTTATGCCACTATTGAGCAGCAGCCAGTAATGGAAGGTCGTAACATGCACATGCTGGTTGCTCCTATTAAGGGTGCTTTTAAAGACGAAGCATCTCTAAAAAAAGACATTACACAAAAGGAGGAGAACAATGCCTAAGATGAAAACCCATAAAGGTGCAGCTAAGCGCTTTAGACGTACGGCTTCTGGCAAAATCATGCATGCCCACGCCTTTAAGAGCCACATCCTGACGAAGAAAAACCAAAAACGCATCAGAAGCTTTAGGGACGAAGAAGCGCTCGTTAAGGGCGATAGCGCTGTTGTCACCAAGCGTATTGGTAGAGGACGCAAGAAGGCTGTTCATTAAGCCCTTTGGGATCTACCGCTAGCCCTGCTCGCAAAAAGAAAAGATGGCAGCAGGTTTAGATCTCGCAAGAAAAGATGAAATGAAATTAGACATTCTTCTTTTAAGGAGTTGATTACTATGGCACGAGTTAAACGCGCGGTTCATTCAAAGAAACGTCGTCGCACCCTGCAAGAAAGAACCAAAGGTTATTACGGAACTGGCTCGAGAACCCTCCGTGGCATGAAAGAGCAGTCTCGTCATTCTCTGCAATACGCCTACCGCGATCGTCGTAATAAAAAACGTGATATCCGTCGCCTCTGGATTACGCGTATTAATGCCGCAGCTCGTCTTAACGACATGAGCTACTCTCACTTTATGCACGGACTCAAGCTTGCGGGCGTTGAGCTTGATCGCAAGGTACTGGCGCAAATCGCCTATGAGGATGCTAAAGCCTTTGCTGATCTTGCTGCTATTGCAAAAAAGGCGAACGAAGCCAATCAATAAACAAGATCTCGCGCCCTTTATACGGGTGAGGTGAGGCCCCGCATTTCCTGAAGGCCAGTACGGGGTATTAACGTGACACGTAAAAGTAAACAGGTAAGCAAGCCTCAACCTCAAATGAGTCTTGCGCTCATTACGGGAGCAACTTCAGGCTTAGGCATTGAGTTTGCACGGCTTGCTGCACAAGATGGCTTTACTATCGTTGCGACAGGACAAAACAAAAAAGCCCTCAAGAAGCTCTCGTTGGAACTAGCTCAAAAGTATGGCGCAACCGTCCATTGCCTTCCTCTCAACCTCTGTAAAAAAGGTGCGGTAAAACGCCTTATCCATTTTGTTGAAGACCTCAATTGTCCAGTAGAACTCCTTGTTAACAATGCTGGATTTGGACTGGATGCGCCCTTTGTTAATAGCAATAAAAAACGGCAAAACAATCTTGAAAAGTTAGACGTAACGGTCGTCCGAAAACTCTGTCGTCATCTTCTTCCTGCTATGCTCAAACGCGGCACGGGAGCAATCCTCAACATTGCATCCGTTGCGGCATTTCTTCCAGGTCCCTCTATGGCTACTTATTTTGCAAGTAAAGCATATGTTGCCTCCTTTTCCTTAGCGCTTCACCATGAGCTTGCCGATAAGGGCATTCGCGTGAGTGCGCTCTGTCCAGGACCCGTAAGGACGGCTTTTTGGGCGCGTGCCAATGCCGACAAAACTATCTATGTAAGGCTCGCTCAAAAACCGGATATCGTTGCTCGCAGTGCTTGGCATGGCCTAAAGCGAAATAAAGCACTAGTCGTGCCTGGTATATTGGGAAAGAGCATCGTTCTTGCAAGTCGACTTCTGCCGCGGAAGTGGATGGCCGCGGGAGCCTCAAGGATGAATCAGAACATCTAGTCTCAGCAAACAAGCCATTGATATCATATCAGCCTAATCTCGCCGGGCGTCCAGTTCTGGGCCCATCAAGTATCAATGAGCCGCTGATTTCGCAGAAGACTCGATTTCATTGGACGCTTAATCTGATATCAAAAGAGACGAAGGAACCTGTAAGCCGGGTTCTGTCGAGGACGATTATTTATCTTAGCGACCAACCCGAACGCGCATCGGGCAAATGCGTAGCGTTCCTATTTGGTCTTGCTCCGAATGGGGTTTACCAAGCCGTCACATTGCTGCGACGCTGGTGGTCTCTTACACCACCTTTTCAGCTTTTCTCTTAGCGTTTGCACGCCAGTGAGAGTTTTCTTTTCTGCGGCACTTTCCGTCGGGTTGCCCCGCCCAGGCTCATCCTGGCATCCTGCCCTGTGGAGCCCGGACTTTCCTCACCATATCCAGCCATGGATGTATTTATCTACCAGCCTTAATTGCTTGACACCGATAGAGTCACCCTGTGGAGGAAATGGCGCAATCGTCTAGGTTCCTTCGCAGATGGTAGTATATCACCTATGGAAACGCAGGTATTTAACAGCATCCGCAAGGGGAAAGTAGCAAAAGGCTCCCTTGTTGACCGCAAAAGTCGATTTATTGCCCTAGTAAAAGCGGTGGCTTCTCCAGAAGAAGCCAAGTCTTTCTATGAGGCCATTTCTCACGATAATCTTGATGCTCGACATGTTGTATATGCCTGGCGAATTCTCGATGATGCAGACGCTATCCATGAGAGATCCTGTGACGATGGTGAGCCCTCTCAGACAGCAGGTCTTCCGGTGCTTGAGGTTTTACGAGGTGAAGGCCTGGTGAATGTATGTGTGTGCGTTGTGCGCTATTTTGGAGGTATTCTCTTGGGTCCGGGGGGCCTTAAACGCGCATATGCTGGGTGCGCAAGGGATGCACTTAAGGACGCAGCGGAGGAGGGCGTCCTTTGCGTTGTTCAAAAGCAATCAATTTTTTGTACATCGCTTTCTTATAAGCATATGAAAACATTTGAACACCTACTTAAATCCTGCAAAGGAACAATAATCAATCGCAGTTACGAAGATGAGATTAAACTTCGTTGTGCGGTGCCATCTTCTAATGCCAGCAGCTTTAATGAATCCTTTCAAGATGTTTTTCGTCGAGAAATCTCGCTCGAAAATGAAGGTAGCGCTTACGGAGAGGTGCACGGTGAGTCATAGTTCGTTCAATGAAATGGTACAAGCGCTGCCCGCGGATGCGTCCTTGGCGCTTCATCTCCTTGAGGACGCTGGTTTTGAAGCGTGGATTGTAGGAGGCTGGGTGCGCGATCAGCTTCTGGGGCTATCCTCAGATGACGTTGATGTCGCCACAAACGCCGCACCAGAGGAGATAAAGCAAGTCTTTTCAAAGGCGGCCTGCGCACTCGTCGATCAAGGTGAGCGCTATGGGACTATTAAGGTGCAGCTTCTGAATACCATTCAGAAGGCATACCCCAATGAACGCGCTGCCACATCCACCAACAGTGCTTCGTTCTCTTCCGTTTGTAACAGTTCTGAAATTAAGGCGGCCATAGTCTCACCTAGATTTTCAAAACGGTTCTTAGGCAGAAAATTTCTCGATATAACCACGTTCAGGGCAGAGGATTTTTATAGCGATAAAAGACATCCAAAGAATGTACGTTTTGGACAGTCGATTCAAGAAGATCTCAGGCGACGCGACTTCACGATGAACGCTATGGCCTTCCATCCTTGTCGAGGGATTCTTGATCCGTTTTGTGGTAGAAAAGATATTAAACAGGGCTTGATTCGTACGGTGGGCGACTCCTGTGCTCGCATCCGAGAAGACGCGCTGCGCATCCTTCGTGCTGTCCGGTTTTCGTGCGCATTCAACTTTCAACTAGAAGCGAGTTTAAAGCGAACAATAGAGCAGGAAGTGCGCTCCCTTTCTTCGCTCAGCGCTGAGCGGATAGGCAACGAGTTAGCGAAACTCGTGAGGACTCGATGGTTTTCTAAAGCGTTACGCCAGTATAAAGGCGTTCTTTGTGCCTCCATCCCAGAGCTTGCAGGGCTAGACGGCTATCCTCAAAAAACTCCGTATCACAATCTGGATATTCTTCAGCATACAGCTAGTGTCATCGATTATCTCCAAATCTTCGCAGGTATTTCTGATACGCCAGAACAATTTCGCATCCCTGCCGAACTTGGGCTTGCAGCCCTTTTTCATGATATCGGCAAGCCGTCGGTTATGTTTCTCGATCCAAATCCAGATTCACCGGAGACCATGCACTTCTATAACCATCCCTCCGTTAGTGCATACATTGCTAATAAGATAATGAAGCAACTCGGTATCAACAGAAATATTCGCCAGCGTGCATCTGCATTGATACGTTTTCATGACCGCCAAACACAACCTACAGCGCTGCACATTGCGCAACTCGTGCACGGATTGCATCAACATAAGGCCAAGGACCCCTATTCGCTTTTGTACCCCCTTGCACTTCTTCAGGAAGCCGATGCTGCGGCCAAGGCCCAAGGGTATCGTGCGGGAGCTATAGCTGCAGAGAAAGCCTACGTCTTTGAAAAGACGCTCCTTCGCACGAATGAGCGACGAGACTCTCTTTCTCATGAGCGCCCTGCTTGCGTATTGTCTCGGCAAAAGCCTCTCCCAATTATGGCAACAGAACTTGCGTTGGACGGCGATGACATTAAACATCATTTTCATATTGAATCGGGGCCTGGTATTTCTCGAATTCAAGAGGCTCTTTTAAAACTCATCTGGTGCGGAACTGCCAAAAACACTCCAAACGACTTATCGCGTGTTGCTGCAGATGCGATTCTCTCTGCAAATCTTGATCGTTTAAAGGAGCTCCTGTTTCCAAACCCCGACGACTGTATCTACTTTCACTATAGGGATGAGCCTCGACCTCAGTGGTCAGGTAACATAGGTATTGAGCTCGAACGCTTTGTTTATGATAAAAATTCGGGGAATAGGCTCCATTACAACACGGGAATCCTGGAATTTCTTGAAGCATGGCTGAAGAAATTCCGCTGCTCAAAGGCGGTGATTGAAGACAACCTTCTACTCGGCGCAGAAGGTTACATCCATCTACAAGATTCTGAAGACTGCGCGCATGGCACACGGTATACACTGACCCTTGAGCCTGGCGCTCAACTTGAGATCTCTCTGGGTCCAATGAACTCTTTGATTTGTCTGCACGAGGCGTTTGATTTCCTTAATAGAAATATTGAGCAAGTCTTCTCTGATATTGGTCTCAACGTTGAGCTTATAGCTTCAGGTGTAGATCCTAAGAATACGCTTCTTTCAGATACGGCGCTCCTTCCAAAAGAGCGCTACAAGGCGATGGATGCTTTCCTTGGCAGGAAAGGGGAGCAATCGCGTCAAATGATGCGGGAATCTGCCTCAACGCAGATTTCAATTGATTTTCTTGAACATAGAAGGCTCAGTCGGGAACTCCTTTTGGCGACTGTTCTTTCTCAATATCTCTACTTTCTTTGTGACACAACTGGATCAATGACGCGTTTGGACATTTGGAACAATGTTGACAAGGCTCGTTGCCGGATTCCTCGTGGCTTGTTCGCAGGGGAGAGCACGCCATCCATTGTGGATAAAGATGAGGAAAACCTGGACCGTATGCTCGCCCTAGACCTCGGTCTCGATAAGTCTTCACCAGAGGATGCGTACCTCTTATGGTTGCTTAATACGCCTTGCGTATATCTCAAAGAACATGAGCAAAATAACAGCTTTTGTAATGACAAAATGGGTCATAGGACTGTCAAGGAGTATCTTGCGTCACAGCTTCTTACGGATGAAGAACTTCTGTATGCTTCTTCTTTCGTATTTCCCGACGTGCGTGCTAAAGGATATCTCGAAATACGAACGCCAGATGCAATGCCAACTCAGTATGCGTTAGCTCTCGCTGCTTTCATTAAGGGACTGTTCTATAACAAGACCTCCTTTTTCAAAGCATACTCGTTACTTGTCGAAGGATCAGAGGAATCTTCTCCCGCCAACATTGCTCTTATGTTGAAGGAACGGGGATGGAATGCAGTAATTGGCAATCAGAAATTGTCTGACATAGTCAACCTGCTTCTTAAATATGCAGAGGAAGGCCTTTCTTCGCCAGACAACACAGAGTCATTACGGGATAGAGATATTGTGGCACGCGCGGAAATAGAACTACTTGAGCCCTTAAAGGAACTCTGGCATCAGAAAAAGACGATAAATTCTATTTCTGACTTGTAAAGTTGCGACCAATCCCGTAAAGTACATTCCCGCGCAGACAGTATCTTTGGGATATCGTCTAATGGTAGGACAGCGGATTCTGGTTCCGTCAATGGGAGTTCGACTCTCTCTATCCCAGCCACTGTCCCTAGCACCTGGCCCGTTCGTCTAGCGGTTTAGGACACCGCCCTCTCAAGGCGGAGATCACGAGTTCGAATCTCGTACGGGCTACCATTAACTTTTGAGCCGGGTATTACTCGGTTTTTTTATTATTTATGCTAATGCGACACTCTTTGTAAAAGTTGTTTTTGTAGGCTTTTAAGGGAATTGGGAAAATGGATCCGTTCATAAGTGTCTGGAATCATGAAACCGGTATCTAACATTGTGTTGAGAAGGCTTTTGAGCCCTTCGTAAAAGCCCTCAAGATTCAATAGATAGCAATGAAGCGAATAAGAAGGGTTGATATGGTTTTCCCGGTCAAGATACAGATGGATTCGAGCCATGATTTCGCTAATCTCCTCAAGCGTTCCAACACCTCCCGGAAGCGCGATAAACTCATCGGCCTCCGCGATCATTGCTGCCTTGCGTTCGCTCATGGTGCGTACAATGCGAAGCTCACTTAAGTCGTGTTGTTCCACACCTGCATCGATAAAGAACTGAGGCTCTACGCCTAAAACCTCAGCCCCAGCATCAAGCGCTGCGCGTGATACCAGTCCCATAAGACCTACGCTCGATCCACCATATACAACATTGAACCCGTTTTGGCCAAGCCATGTTCCAAACTGCGATGCTACTTCTCCAAAGAGGGGAGAGGTGCCTGGAGAGGATCCACAATATACAGCGACAGTGCGTTTTCTTGATTTATCTTGCACGCGCAGTCTCCTTTTCTTTCTCGTTGTTTAAGGTATGCTTGTACTAGATGCATCGGTAGGCATAGCTGGCATAACTATAAACGCGCCCAGTGAGCATGGTACCAAGAGAATGTGCTTTGCGGTATACGTTAGTACTGCCTGCCATGACTATAGCAAACTAACCCTCATGAGAGCGATGAGAGAGATGATGGCAGATACTGTTCATGTTATTGGAGCTGGTCTCGCTGGCTCTGAGTGTGCGCTCCAACTTGCCAAAAGAGGTATTTCAGTCGTATTGCACGAGGAGCGACCAAGCACCACAACACCTGCACACAAAACAGCTGAGTGTGCAGAGTTGGTATGCTCAAATTCTCTCAAATCTGAGAAACGCGCCACAGCCGCTGGCGCACTCAAACGCGAACTTAAGCTAATGGGTTCAGAATTGCTCAAGATTGCTGAGGACACACGTGTTCCTGCAGGCAATGCTCTTGCGGTTGACAGGGAGCTCTTCTCTAAGGCTGTTACAGATGCAATCCGCGCACAATCCAATATTGAGCTAATTAGAGGAGAGGTGACCTCGCTTGAGGAGTATCTTGATAACAATACATACGTGATTGTAGCAACTGGACCACTCACGAGCCCTTCTTTGCTCAAAGACCTCCAAAGTCGTTTGAATGAGGAAGAGGCATCCTTGCTTCACTTTTATGATGCTGCAGCCCCTATCGTAGAGGCGGCATCGCTTGGCTTTAATCAAATTTTTGCGCAATCACGCTATGAGCTTGCGGGAAAAGGAACGAAAGATGTGGAAGGCGACTATCTCAATTGCCCTCTAAATCAAGAGCAGTATATTGCCTTGGTAGAGGAACTCTGTGCGGCAAAAACCGTTATCAAGAAGGAGTTTGAACGCAAGGAATTATTTCAAGCATGCCAGCCGATTGAAGAGATCGCTCGCACAGGCATAGATTCTCTTCGCTTCGGTCCCCTAAAACCGGTAGGTCTTGTTGATCCGCGAACAGGAAAAAGACCCTATGCTGCTCTTCAACTGAGAGCAGAAAACGAAGCTCGGACAGCATACAATCTTGTTGGCTTTCAGACTAACCTCACATTTGCCGAGCAAAAACGCATCTTTTCTCGTATTCCCGGGCTTGAAGAGGCCTCATTTATGCGCTACGGAGTCATGCATCGAAATAGTTTCTTTGATGCTCCCAGACTTTTTGATCCAACGTTTGCCCTCCGAGATAACCCCCGCTTGCGCTTTGCCGGTCAAATTGCAGGCACAGAAGGGTATGTAGAAGCAATCGCATCAGGTCTTTATACCGCCGTTAATACGTTCGCAGCCATCCAGGGCCTTCAATCATTCCTTATGCCATCAACCTCGCTCTGGGGCGCCCTCATTTCCTATGCAACCAATCCCTCTACAAAGAATTATCAACCGATGCATGTGAATTTTGGTCTTTTGCCCCCGTTGGATCCGCCCATCAGGAATAGGCGAGAGCGATACGATGCCTACGCAGATCGTGCTTTTAGGCGCGTAGATTCTACCGTTGCTTCAAGAGACGATATTTTTGCATTTTCCCATATAACATCCAGTATAAATTCTAGAAAAAATTATTCTATGGACGAATTACTAGGCGATAGTTGAGTAAATGGACACGTATGGCTAGGGAAGAAGAGTACATAAAACACAAGACGGAGTCGCCTCTTAACGGAATCCTGGCGGAGTTTCTGACGTATCTTACAAACGTAAGGAATCTTTCGCCACATACTATAGAGGCGTACCAGGTTGATTTAGAACTGTTCTTTCAATGGGCTCAGAAACAGCGTATTGACCCTTTTAGACTGCAGCACCTTCAGGTTCGCACCTACATGGCGTATCTACGCCAGTCGCGATATGCCGACAAAACAATCGCTCGCCGTCTTTCGTCTCTTCGATCTTTTTATCAATGGCTTG
Organism: uncultured Atopobiaceae bacterium; assembly: GCA_910579165.1. Classification (GTDB taxonomy): domain Bacteria; phylum Actinomycetota; class Coriobacteriia; order Coriobacteriales; family Atopobiaceae; genus MGBC105563. Next base: position 64,046 of record CAJTTF010000002.1, on the reverse strand, counting down.
TTTTGGAGGGCTACACCACCGAAGATGCACCCGCAGCAACGCTCACGCCAAAATCTTCACGTAAACTACCTGAGGTTATGCATGATTCAGATGTTGGACGCATGCTTAAAGCTACTCAGGACGCTATACAAAATGCAAAGGCTGCCTTTCTCGATAAACCTACTAAAGAACAGCAAGATGCCCTTGATCAAGCATTGCTTGACTATGCTCTCATAGAGCTCATGTACGCCACGGGCGCTCGTATTTCTGAAGTCGCAGCACTTCATCTTGATGATATTCAGCTGCAACAGGGAACAGTCCGTCTTTATGGTAAGGGCAAAAAAGAGCGACTTGTGCCTCTCTATTCGTCAGCTAAAGCCGCAATCGGTGCATATGTTCAAGATGCACGTCCTCACCGCTGTCCTGTAAGTCCCACTCGCAAGGCCCGTCTATCGACCGATATGTTGCAGCTTAACGAGAGGAGCCTCTTTATCTCTCTGCGACATAATCCAATGTCGCCAGCTGCACTTCGTACGCGCTTTGAAAAGATCGTTAAACTGGCAGGGCTTCCTTCTTCTGTAACGCCCCACACAATGCGCCATACGTTCGCAACGGAACTCCTCCAAGGAGGAGCGGATTTGCGGAGTGTCCAGGAACTTCTGGGTCATGCGAGCTTATCAACAACACAAATCTATACACATTTATCGGTTGAGCGCCTTAAAGAAGCAGCGCGACAGGCCCACCCACGTTCTCAGAGCGCATCCTAATCCACCCTCTTCAAGCAAGAATTTCATTATGATTTGCGAAATTGCTGCTATACTAACCACTGCTGAATAATCAGCTTAGAAAAACACACGCACGACTACTGGCGTCCCCGGTGCTCACTTAGCCATAAATGTGAGTGGACTAGCTGGGAAAACATCGTGCGGAGGCCTAACCGACAAAGGAGAACACTATGGCAAAAGTAACTATCAAGACACTTCTGGAAGCTGGATGCCACTACGGACATCAAACGCGTCGCTGGGATCCGCGCATGAAGCCCTATATCTTTGGCGAGCGCAACGATATCTACATTCTCGATTTAAAGAAGACCATCCAGCAAGCCGATCGTTCCTATTCTTTCCTCAACGATATAGCTAAAAAGGGTGGCACGATTCTCTTTGTTGGCACCAAAAAGCAAGCTCAGGAAGCCATTGTTGAAAATGCAAACCGTTGTGGGATGCCCTTCATCTCCAATCGTTGGCTCGGCGGCCTTCTTACCAATTTTGTCACTATTCAGGCGCGCATTGATCGCATGAAAGAGCTCGAGGCCATGGAAGAATCTGGACAAATGGCTCTTCTGCCAAAAAAAGAGCAGTCCGTCCTCAATAAAGAGCTTGAAAAGCTCCAGAAGAATCTGGGCGGTGTTCGTAATATGACAAAACTGCCACAGGCTCTCTTCGTCGTTGATACTGTTCGCGAAGAGATTGCTGTAAAAGAAGCAAATCGTCTGGGTATTCCTGTTGTTGGCTTATTGGATACAAACTCCAATCCTGATGTTGTTGACTATGGCATACCTGCCAATGACGACGCCATTCGCTCCATTGCTCTCATGGTTGAGGTAATGGCAGATGCCGTTGAAGCGGGAACCAAGAAATCCGGCATCACACTTGATGAAATGACGGGCAAAACCCCTGTTTCTGTCGCCAATGCCTCGCTCGATGCCATTTCTCAATCTCAAATTGCAGCTATCGAAGACGTTCAACCTGAGTTAAAGCAGGACTCAACCACCGCTTCAGTTGAGGGCGAAACCATTCAGGCAGTAACAACGCCTGAGCTCGCAGAACACGTTGATACAATCTAAAGCTATTTCTGGATTAAAATCAACTCGCCCCAGAAATTACTGCAGTTTTCAATGACGTGTTGTGCGGTAATGCATAATAAAAAAACAGCGTTTACAAGCTATGAGCAGATTAATCTGAGCGTTATTAAAAGCTACGTATTGCAAAGATACTTTTCTCTGAAAGGAATAGATAATGGCAGAGATAACCGCAGCTCTTGTTAAAGAACTTCGACAAATCACCGATGCTCCTATGATGGAGTGCAAGAAAGCCCTAACGGAGGCTGAAGGCGATGTAGAAAAAGCTATCGACGTCCTACGTAAAATGGGCGTTGCTAAAGCCAGTAAAAAGGCTGGTCGCGACACCAATGAAGGCGCTGTAAGCGCATACGTTACCGATGATGGACATAAAGGTGGTCTTGTTGAGGTTTTCTGCGAGACTGACTTCGTTGGAACGAATCCTAAGTTCACCGGTTTTGTAGAGCAGGTAGCAAAATCTGTCGCTGAAAACGCTCCTGCAGCAGAGGCCGACATCAACGGTCTTGCCTTAAACGAGGGAACTGTTGAGGAGGGTCTCACTGATCTCATTCACACCATGGGTGAAAACATGAAGATTGGCCGCTTCATCTCCGCAAGCATAGAGAATGGTGGCATTGCCTCTTATATTCATGGATCAAAAATAGCCGTATTGGTTACGTTTGCCTTTTCAAAGCCTGCCACTTACACCTCGGAGGTGTTTAAAACGTTTGCACACGATGTAGCAATGCAAGTTGCTGCCACCATGCCTATTGCTGCTCGTCGTGAAGATGTTGACCCCGCAACCGTAGAGCACGAGATTAACCTCTATAAAGAGCAAGCCGCTGAATCTGGCAAGCCTGAGGCTATCCAGGAGAAGATGGCGCAAGGACGCCTTGAGAAGTTCTACAAGGAAACTGTCCTCACCGAGCAGCTTTTTATCAAGGATTCCAATAAGACCGTAAAACAATATCAGTGCGAAACATCTAAGGCAGTTGATGACACCATTGAAATCGTCAGTTTTGATCTTTTAAGCATTGGCGACTAGATAGAGTAGGGGTTTTCGTGGATTATTTTCAATCTTCCAAGGTAGGAAAACCGCCTAAAGGCTATCTTTACAAGCGTGTTCTCCTCAAGCTCTCGGGTGAGGCGCTTTTGGGGAACCGCTCATTTGGTGTAGATCCCCAGGAGATTGAACATCTCGCTCGTTCAATCAAAAAGATTTACGATGCTGGTATTGAGATTGGTATTGTCGTTGGGGGAGGAAACTTCTTTCGCGGAATGTCGGCTTCTAAAAATGGCATGGATCGCGCACAAGCGGATAATGTTGGTATGCTTGCAACCATCATGAATGCGTTAGCACTTCAGGATGGTTTTGAACAAAATGGCCTTTACACGCGCGTTATGACTTCCATTCAGATGCAGCAGATTGCTGAAGTATATATTCGTCGTCGCGCTATTCGTCACCTAGAGAAGGGTCGTATTGCGATCTTTGCAGGTGGTACTGGCAATCCCTACTTTACGACTGATTCTGCTGCTGCCTTACGGGCTCTTGAAATTGATGCGCAGTGCATTATTAAGGCTACAAAGGTGAATGGTGTTTTTGATAAAGACCCCGCACTTCATGATGACGCCCAGCGCTACGAACTCATTTCTCATAGAGATGTACTGGCAAAGGATCTCAAGGTCATGGATGCTGCTGCTACTGCGCTTTGCCGTGACAATAACCTGCCTATCTTGGTTTTAGATATTAATGAAAACAATGTTTTTGAAAAGGCATTAAAGGGCAAGCATATCGGGACACTTGTCACGCCTGAAACTGTTGAACCTAAAATGTATCGTTAGCTAAGGAGAAACTATGTCAAGCATTGCGCACACTACAGAAGAGCGCATGAATAAATGCATCGATAACCTCAAAGAGAACTTTACTAAGATACGTACGGGACGTGCTAATCCACACATCCTTGATTCTATTCAGGTTGACTACTACGGAGTTCCTACCCCCATTGTTCAACTTGCGGCCATTAAGGTTCCCGAGGCAACGACGCTTGTCGTGGAGCCATGGGATAAGTCGGCCTTAAAACCTCTTGAAGCCGCCATTCAAGCGTCTGACCTAGGAATAAATCCTGCCAACGATGGTGCCTCGTTGAGATTGAGTTTCCCTTCTCCTACGCAAGAAAGAAGGCTGGAACTTGTTAAGGAATGCAAGGCTCACTCTGAAGAGGCTCGTGTGGCAGTGAGAAATATTCGTCGCGATATGAACGGGAAAGTCGAACGCGACCCAGATCTCAATGATGATGAAAAACATCGCGAACAATCGTCCATACAAACCATCACCGATAAGCACATCACAGAGATTGATGCGTTACTCAAGCATAAAGAAGCTGAGGTTATGGAGGTCTAAATGGGACCTGCTTCTGCCTCTCGCCCTTTTTCAAATACCTTGAATCCCCAGACGCGTCTTGCCCTCGAGCGTGGTATTGATCTCAAAAACCTTCCGCATCACATCGCTCTCATTATGGATGGCAATGGCCGATGGGCTCAAGAACGGGGTCTGCCTCGTGTTGCTGGTCACAAGGCGGGCGTTGATGCTCTACGCGAGACAATTACTACATGCGTTCGTCTCGGCATAGAATACCTGAGTGCTTATGCTTTTTCCACAGAGAACTGGGGAAGGCCTCAAGAAGAGGTTGACTATTTGATGCATCTCTTTGCAAAAACACTCATTGCTGAGCTACCGCTCTTCAAACAGGAAAACGTACGAATAGCCTTCCTGGGTGATATTGAAGCGCTCCCACAGAAGACGCGTGATATATTTCATAAAGGCCTTTCAGAAACGTCCTCACATACAGGCATGGTTTTGGCGCTTGCCGTTAATTATGGTGCACGCGCAGAAATCGCGCGTGCTGCTCGCCTGATTGCTCAGGCGACCGCAGATAAAAAGATACGAACTGATGAGATTGATGCTCATCTTTTTTCTCACTATCTATACACAGCAGGAATGCCTGATCCAGAACTCCTCATTAGAACGTCGGGGGAGATGCGGCTCTCCAATTTTCTCCTGTTCCAACTTGCCTACGCCGAGCTTTTCCTCTGCGATACCTACTGGCCAGACTTCTCTTGCGAGACGCTTTTAGACGCAATCTTCTCATTTCAGGGACGTCATCGTAGATTTGGAAAAATAGAGGAGGGTGTGCATGAGTGCTGAAAACAAAATACCTACCCGTCGTGAGCGCGCGCGGGGCGGTGCCGAGAAGCTCTTTACACGTACGTTTTCAGGTCTTCTTTATGCCTTTTTAACAGTGCTCTTTCTCTTCTTAGGCACAATTCCTACCGCTATTGCGTTCGCAGCCATGTCGTGGCTTTGTTGTAGCGAGTTCTTCAGAATATCTCGGCAGATGGGGCGTACGCCAAATGAATTTTTAGGTCTTACAGCTACAGTGATATTTGTCATACTTCCCCTATGGGAACCACAATTCGACCTCTTTCCTTTTGTTCTTGCACTGCTCATACTTTTAAGTGGTATCTGGTACGTCTGGCGGCCGCGTGCGTCTATTGGTGACGCAGCTATCACTCTCTTTGCCCCTCTCTATACAGGTTTCATGATGAGCCCTATTGTTTCAATAAGACATATGCATTACGAGACAATCGACTATTTCTGGATCTGGTCGATGCTTCTTGCGTTTGGAGTTGTTGCATCGGTATGGGCAAGCGACGCGCTCGCATATTTTGTTGGTTCCAAGTTTGGATCGCTCAAAATGACGCCAAAAATAAGTCCTAACAAAACTTGGGAAGGCTTCTTTGGCGGAATGCTTGGGTCTGTATTTATCTGGATTTTAATGTGGTTTATTGGTATACCGGGTTTTTCTCTGCCTCTTGCCGTTATTGGTGGTATTTCTGTTGGCTTTGCAGGTGTAATGGGGGATCTCTTCGAATCGCGTCTCAAACGAGCAGCTGGCGTTAAGGATGCTGGTGCCTTTATACCTGGCCACGGAGGAATGCTCGACCGTTCAGATTCACTTCTCTTTGCCTACTTTGTTGCTTATTTTGTTCTTCTGCTTGCAGGTTTTGTTGTTTAGATGAGAGCTGGCGGACCTCGTGATGAACAAAGACCAACAAGCATCCAAAAGCGTAAACCCGCTGAACGACCATTCCAAAGGAAATCTTTTGTCACGAGCTTCAAGCACTCCGTCCACGCGCCCCTTAAGGGTTGCGATTCTAGGAGCATCTGGTTCCATTGGTACACAGGCACTTGAAATTGCTCGTGAGCATTCCGACAAGCTTGAGGTAGTGGGTCTTTCCGTTCATACCTCCACAGAGTTTCTCGTGAGAGCGGCTCATGAGTTTTCCTGCAGGATGGTATGCGTAACCGATGATGCGCATACAAAAGATAGCTGCCTTGAGTCGCTCTCAGAACACACAAAGCTTTATACAGGCACAGAGGGCCTCATTCGTCTGATTCAAGACGATGCACTCGACTGTATTTTAATGGGCATTGTTGGGGCTGCTGCAATTGAACCTACCTACGTTGCAATTAAGGGCGGCAAGAGGATAGCGCTTGCTAATAAGGAGGCACTGGTTGTTGCGGGCGACATTCTTATGCCTCTCGTGAAGCCAGGTCAGTTATTTCCTGTGGATTCTGAACACTCTGCTATATATCAGTGTTTAATGGGGGAGAGTACGCCTTATACAACCATCTGGCTGACCTGTTCGGGCGGTCCGTTTTATGGTCGCACTCGCTCAGAACTACAAAATGTAACCGCTTACGATGCACTCAAGCATCCTAGCTGGCAAATGGGCCCAAAGATTACTATTGACTCAGCCACCTTAGCCAATAAAGGCTTGGAGATTATTGAGGCTCACCATCTTTTTGGTGCGGACTATGATCAAATTAAAACTCTTATCCACCCTGGTTCGACAATCCATTCCATGGTTACTTTCGTGGATGGTTCTACTAAAGCACAATTGGCATCTCCTTCTATGAAGATACCTATTGCCCTCGCTTTTTCGTATCCTGAACGCTGGGGGATCAAAGATGAGCCCATCAACTACCAAAAGCACACTCCACTCTCATTTGGCGAACCCGATATGAACACATTTCGTTGTCTTGATCTTGCGATACACGCAGGACGTCTGGGGGGAACGATGCCTGCCGTAATGAACGCGGCAAATGAGGTTGCCAACGCTGCCTTTAGAGCTGGCGCACTCGATTTTCTTGGAATAGAGCGCATAATAGAATCAACTATGGATTGCTTTGAGGTTGATCCCATATCATCTGTGGAACAACTTCTTTCTATCGAAAAGGACGCGCGTCAGATTGCAAAGACCTTCATTACCAACTAGATTTCCATAAACAGAGGAGAAAGACTTTATATGGATCAGTTCATTCATATCGTGGCAATTGTATTTTGGGGCCTCCTTATCCTTTCAGTTCTCGTTTATATTCACGAGGCTGGCCACTTCATTGCTGCTCGCATTATGGGTCTTCGCGTTAGAGAGTTTTTTATAGGATTACCTTGCAGGATACGCTTGTCGCGCGTTTCTAAAAAGACAGGTACTGCTTATGGCATAACGCCCCTCCTAATGGGGGGTTACACGCTCATCTGCGGCATGGAAGGGTCTGAGTCGCAATGTCTTCCGCGTGTTCTCGCCTATGTCTACAAACAGGGATCCACAACGGTTGCGTCAGCTGCCCAGGATTTACACCTAGACGAAATTGAAATTGAGACTGCTCTTTTAACGCTTTGCGATTGGGGTTCAATTGAAGAAACCGAAGATGGCTTTCAGACGCTCGCGCGCGATGCACACATGCGAACCATCTATGATAAGGGACACAACTTTTCTGAAGCTGGATCCACCCTGGCAGGGGAGCCACACCCGTTTGCCGGTACTCAAAAAGCGTTCCTCCAGCAGGAACATAGTCACACGTATCAAACCCTAGGATTTTGGGGCCGCGCTTTCGTCCTTATTAATGGTATTTTTATTAATATCGTTGCCGGGTTTACAATTCTCGTTCTCACTTTATCGTGCCTAGGAATTACTGGTGCATCAAACTCCACGACGATTGGTTCTGTCGATGACGGGAGTCTTGCCGCGGCCGTTGGACTTAAGGCCGGTGACACTATTGTTGCCATAGACAATCACGAGGTTTTATCATGGAATGAAATGGCCGAGGCAGTTTCTTCCGCTTCAGAAACGGCACAACCCTACAGTGTTGCCGTATTGTCATCTGCACCTAGTAACGATGGTTCTGCACCTTTAAGCGAAGGCGATGCAGCATCGTTTGTACGCACCTTTACAATTGAGCCTAAAAGTCCTGGCGAAAAGCTAGGAATTCGAGCCACAACTACTCAGGTACACCTTTCTCTCTCTGATGCCTGCGTAGCGGCTGCCTCCTATATTGGCATGACCGCTGCAGCTATTGCCCAGCTTTTTAATCCTGCGCATTTCCAAGAGGTCCTCTCGCAATCAAGCTCTGTTGTAGGAATCTCTGTTATGGCAGCAGATGCCGCAGAAAAAGGCATCACCTCACTTCTCATCCTTACTGCAGCTATCTCTTTGTCTCTTGGATTTATGAACCTTTTACCTATACCGCCTCTCGATGGTGGAAAAATCCTCATTGAGGCAATTTCTTCCATCATTCGCCGTCCTGTGCCCATAAAGATTCAACGCATTATCTCTTACGTGGGAGTTCTTCTCTTTATTCTTCTCTTCATTGTTCTGCTCAAACAAGATATCGTTCGCTATATCTTTGGCGGTTAGGAATCTAACGTGTCGCGAGCCATGCCTCACACCCTCACTCATCCCGTCCTTGTAGGGGATGTCCAAATTGGAGGTGGTGCTTCTATACCTCTCCAATCGATGACTTCTACCGATACGCACGATGCCGAGAAAACCCTTGAGCAGATTCGTGTGCTTTCTGTTGCTGGCGCACAACTGATACGCGTGGCCCTTCCACGCGCGTCCGCTCTTTGTGCCTTTCGTAAGATATGCGAGAACAGTCCTGTTCCTATCATCGCCGATGTGCATTTTGATTATAAGCTTGCCATAGAGGCAGCAAAGCAGGGTGCTTCTGCACTCAGAATTAATCCAGGAAACATTGGTTCCTTCAAGAATGTAGATGCTGTCATAGAGGCTGCTCAAACTGCTCAAATTCCCATAAGAATTGGGGTAAATGAGGGATCTCTTGCGCCTAAAATTGAAAAGAACGAACATCTTTCTCGGACGGATAAGCTTGTAGCATCTGCATGTCAATTTGTTGAGTATTTTGAGAGACTTCGGTTTAGAGATGTGGTTGTTTCAGCAAAAACGCATGATGTTAGCTCAACGCTAGATGTGAATCGTCGTTTAGCGCAAGAACTGCCTCATGTGCCGCTTCATATTGGCGTCACGGAGGCAGGCACGCTCCTTCCCGGCACGATAAAGAATGTAGCTGCGCTTTCCCCGCTCTTACAGGAGGGAATAGGGGACACCATACGCATTTCTCTCACTGCTGATCCTCTTGAAGAGGTGCGCGTGGGAAAAATGCTCCTGCACGTTCTGGGTCTAAAAAACGGAGGCGTGGAAATAGTTTCATGCCCTACATGTGGAAGGACCAAAATTGATCTTGTGAGATACGCACAAGAAGTAGAGAATGCTCTCGCAGACTCTCCCAAAGATATCACCGTTGCCGTAATGGGTTGCGTTGTGAACGGACCGGGAGAGGCCAGACATGCAGATATTGGAATAGCGGGAGGTGACGGCTGCGCTGCGCTTTTCGAAAAGGGAGAGATTATTAAAACTATCCCAGAAGATGAAATCGTGCCAGAGCTTCTAAGAGCAATTCAACGTGATTTTTGAGATGCTGGTAAGCACTTCTTGCTAATATGGAAACAAGATGCCACTTAAAGCATATTTAACGCGGAAGGCCATAAACTAGATACGTAACGTACGAAATGATCAATGAAATGCCTGATATAAAGAACGAAATACATACTGAAGATAACAAAAAAGACCTTATGAGTCGTTTTAATCACGGCGATCCGTTTGCTCGCATGAGTACTCTTTATGCTCCCACGCTGAAAGAGGAGCCCGCGGACGCCGAAATTCCCAGCCATCGTTTGTTGCTCCGGGGAGGCTTTATACGTAAAACGGCCTCTGGCCTTTATTCTTATTTGCCCCTGGGATGGCGAGTACTCAAGAAGATTGAGGCGATTATCAGAGAGGAAATGGATGCTTCGGGCGCCCAAGAGTGCCTCCTGCCTATTCTGGGTCCTGCGACACTTTGGGAGGAATCTGGGCGCATTTCTAAATACGGTCCTGAACTCATGCGCCTTGAAGATCGCCATGAGCGAACGTTTGTATTAGGACCTACGCACGAGGAAATCATGACTGATCTTGTACGCCATGAACTGCGTTCCTATAAGGGACTACCTCTCAATCTATATCAGATTTCAACAAAGTTTAGAGATGAGCTGCGTCCCCGTTTTGGACTCATGCGTGGTCGTGAGTTCATTATGAAAGACGCCTATTCGTTCGATGCGGACATAGACGGCATGAAGGAATCCTTTAAGGTTATGTATAACGTCTACACAACTATTTGCGAAAGACTTAGTCTTAAGGCGCTTCCTGTTGCTGCCGATGCGGGACAAATTGGAGGCGCTGACTCTATAGAATTCATGGCACTGGCAGAATCTGGGGAAGCTGCCATTGCGTCCTGCTCCTCATGCGGCTATGCAGCAGACCTTGAAGCAGCAACCGCGCGTGTTAATGTAGGAGATGGGCCTCAGTCTAGCGCTGGCATTATCGAAGAGGTTTCAACGCCCGGCATTTCTACAATCGCGGATCTTGCGCGCTATGTCGGCGTGGAAGAAAAAGATTGCAAGAAAGCTGTCGCGCTGCTAAAAGAGCCGGACAGCGATGAAGATCCGCAAGCCATAATCGCTATGCTTCCTGGCGACCATGAACTCAATGAAGTTAAGGCCTACAATGCCTTTGGTCCGTATCATCTTATGGACGATGAGGAATTGGACCAGTATGGACTCATTAAGGGCTTTATAGGACCGCATAATCTGCCCGCTGGTATACAGATTGTTGCTGATGTTTCACTGAGAGACTCTAAACAGTGGCTCATAGGCGCCAATAAAGCTGACACCCATTACAAGGGCGCCGAGCCGGATCGTGACTTTACTATTGATGCGTGGATTGATCTCGTCACAGTGTGCAGCGACGATGGCTGCCCCGTCTGCAGCAACCCTCTCTCTCTGACGCGTGGGATTGAAGTGGGTCAGATTTTTCAGCTTGCCAATAAATACTCAGCTCCACTGCATGCTACATTCCTTGATAAGGACGGAAAAGAAAAACCGCTCCAGATGGGCTGTTACGGAATTGGCGTCACGCGGACGCTCGCGGCGATTGTTGAGCAGCACCACGACGATGATGGCATCATCTGGCCCATTACGGTAGCGCCGTATGAGGTAGGGATTATCGCGCTTGATCCAAAACATGAAGAGGTTCGTATTGCTGCGGAAACGCTTGCTACAGAGCTCAGCAACTCAGGTTTACAAGTTCTTCTCGACGATCGAGATGAGCGTCCAGGCGTTAAGTTTAACGAGGCGGATCTAATGGGTACGCCCGTACAAATTGTAATAGGGAAGCGCGGTATTGCCGAGAACACCCTAGAGGTCAAAATACGTGCCACGCAAGAAAAATCCTCCCTTTCAACGCAAGAGGCAAAGAATTCTATTCTTACACTTGTAGAAGAGCTTAAAAACAGGTAATATCTCTCATGCGTTGAACGGCGCGCCGTCTCGACGATACCCAACGGGGATATAGCTCAGCTGGGAGAGCGCATGGCTGGCAGCCATGAGGTCAGGGGTTCGATCCCCCTTATCTCCACCAAAGAATTCAGGCAGCGCTTGCTGCCTTTCTTTTTGGTTCTTTTTGGGCCTGTAGCATAACGGTTAATGCAGAGGACTCATAATCCTTTGAGTGCAGGTTCGAATCCTGCCGGGCCCACCAGGCTAAAGAAAGGGCCCCTCACAGAGGGGCCCTATGTGTCATGGTTGATTTAGTCGTCCTTAAGAGGCAAGTGGGTATTTCTTGTATTCATCCTCAAGGTTTTTGACGTCTTCTTGACTTGCGCTCTTAGGCAAGGTTTCAAGAAGATTCTTCAGGGGAGCACGACGGGCAAGAGCCTCATCGAAGTCTTTCGTACCAACCCAAACCTCTTTGGTCCAAGGATTGATGTGTTGCTTCTTTGCGCGTACTACAATCCAGACGATAGCTATGACATTAATTACAAAGGCAGCGATTGCTACCACAAGGTTTGCCACAGGATTCATAGTTGCTTCCACATGGAAAATTCCTTGATTCAAAAGCAATGGGAAGGTTTGCGCAAACATACACCACATAGCAAGAGTGAAGGCGCGGTTTTGAATCCATCCGCCTTTGTTCCAGAAGAGACCTGCAATTGTGGGTGCCAAAAGGAGTGCAATGCCACAGTACCAGGCATGCGTAGGCAAGCAGTTGTAGGTATAGCAGAAGTTCCAAATATCATAGGCGATGATATACACCCATGTCATATCGGGCCAAAGCATATCCTGACGTTTGCGAGAGATGTAAATGCCAAAAATACCAGTCATACAGAAGATATTGATAATTCCTGCAAGTCCATTAAAGATATTCCACCAGCCACCAATGACATCGACACCCTCAGAACTGTGCCACATGCCACCTCCCATGAGAGTGGCATTGCCAACGGAAAACCCGTGAATAGCAGATTCAAAGTCAGAAGCGACAGCGATAAGAATATTAATGGCAACGATGACAAAGGGGAAGCACTTAAACCAGCGGGCACGTCCAATTTTTCCCCAAGAATACTTGATTGCCATAAAACCAATACAGCCTGCTAGGGCAGCATAAACCTTTGCATAGTGGAACCAACTGTTCATCTCGGTCACCGTTGCATTGTTTACGGCCCACTCTTCACCAGATGAAGCAGCGACGGCAAGCACGATGCAATATATCGTCATTGCAACGGCACAACCACCGAACATGATGAGGCCACCGGCCTTAGTACGGCGCGCAAACTCGTTAAGTAAGATTAAACTTACGAGCACCACCGCTAGGCCAAGCCATTGGAAAAGGGCATCTTGCCCATAGACTTGAAAAAGCATAGTTTCTCCTTGTCATCTTTGCTTTTACCAACGTAGCTACGTTAGTCCTCTTCTTCGTCTACGTCAATGCATTTTCGTTTAAAATCATGCTGAATAACAAAGGATTTCTAGATGCAAAAAGACTATATAGCAGTTGTGGGGTGCCCCAATGTGGGAAAGTCTACCCTCATCAACCGCCTCACACAGACGAAAGCCGCAATAGTACACGAATCAGCTGGTGTTACGCGTGATCGCTCCTATCATGAAACCGACTGGAATGGACGTAAACTCGTCTTTATTGATACGGGGGGCATTGAGGCAGAGAGCTCCAAGTCAGCCTTCAATGCTGAAATACGTAGTCAAGCGCTTGCTGCTACGCGCGAAGCTGATGCTATTCTCTTCGTAGTGGACGCAACTCTTGGTCTCACTGCAGACGATGAATTGGTTTCTAAGATTCTCAAAAAGTCTGATAAGCCTACCCTTCTCGCTGTGAACAAAGTGGACAATCCTGCACGCGAGGATCTTTTGTATGATTTTTATAAGCTCGGAGTGTCCTCAATGGTACCTTTAAGCGGCCTGCACGGAACTGGTACAGGTGACCTACTCGATAGGATCACGAAGCTCTTGGAGGAAACAAACGCAAGTAATTCTAGGGAACACATACCAAAATCAGAGACTATGGCCCATCCGGAACATCATGGGTTCAAAGCGTGCGTAGATGACGTTGACGACAGATTTCAACACGCAAGCGGCTCACTCAACATCCCCTTTTCAGACAGCGATACGTCTGCCGGGGGAGAACAAGGGCGAAAGAATGCGGGGGCGTCAGAAGCCCACATTGACGATGACACCCCGCTTCGCGTTGCTATTATCGGCAGACCGAATGTAGGGAAGTCGTCGTTCATCAATCGAGTTGCACGACAGGAGCGCGTCATTGTCTCTGACGTTGCAGGCACCACGCGTGATGCCATTAATATTGACGTAGTGCATGAAGGAGAAACGTTTCGATTCATAGACACCGCAGGTCTCAGAAAAAAGGCAAAGGTATCGGAAGATATTGAGTATTACTCATATGTTCGAGGACTTGCCGCCATAGAAGAGGCTGATGTATGCCTTCTCATCATTGATGCTTTTGAGGGTGTTTCCGAGCAAGACCAAAAGATCGCACAACTTGCTTTGGATAAGGGGGCAGGGGTCATTGTCCTTCTTAATAAGTGGGATCTGTTAAAGAACAGAGAAGAGGCTCGTGATCGGTGTATGGAGAGCGTAGCGAGACGTCTCGATTTTGCTCGCTTTGCTCCTGTCTTGCGGATATCGGCACTGAGCGGTCGTTCTATTTCTAAGATATGGCCACTCATTGCGGAGGTTGCAAAGAATCGTTCTCGGAAGATTCCAACCCATGAACTTAATGTTTTTCTCGCAACCGTAAGAGAAACGGGACACACGGTCATAGAAGGCAAACAGAAACTTCGTATGACTTACGCTACGCAAACGGGCTTCAATCCTCCAGTGATTACGTTTTTCTGCAATCATCCAAAAATTGTCGACGAAGGCTATAAACGCTTTCTTGAAAATAGACTGCGCGAGACTTTCAACCTTATTGGAACGCCAGTTGTTCTAAAATTTAGACCCAAAGACAAGATGAAAAATCGCTAGGCGTTCGCCCGTTGCGCTACCGCGGGATACTACTTTTAAACCTGGTATATGACAATTGCAACCCAGCAAGGAATAATACAATGGTTACTCCTTCATTTTTAATAATTAGCCTTTTGCTTGTAATGCTTGGCACCTTTTTTGTGTGCGGAATTCCCTTTGGCCTCTTAGTTGGACATGCATTGGGCACTGACCCCCGAACGGTGGGCTCAAAAAACATTGGTGCTACTAATGTTTCGCGAGAAGTTAATTTTTTTGCCGGTGTACTGACCGCAGTTTTGGATATTGCAAAAGGATTTGTCTGCACCTATTTTGGTGTGCGTATTATCGCTCTTGTTTTGTTAGTGCCACCCGTGTATTTCTTGCCCGACGAGCCCTATCTTCCGCAGCACGCATGGGTATCTGCTTTTATTTTTCTTGCTGCTATTTGTGGTCATGTGTTCAGTCCATATCTCAAGTTCAAAGGAGGAAAGGGGATAGCCGTTGGTTTTGGAGCAGCCCTTGGTTTTAGCTGGCCTATTGCACTTGGCTTAATTGTCGTATGGGGGATCTGCTGCTTTCCAACTCGCTATGTTTCTGTTGGGTCTATTGCCTCTGCAGCCGCGCTACCATTCCTTGCCTTCTTTATTTACTACCCCGTCTCAATTTCTTTTGAAATGCCTTTTGTGCTCATTGCTATCATTGTCATCTGGGCACATCGAAAGAATCTCCGTAGACTTCGAAAAGGCTTAGAACCCAAGCTAAGCGGCTCACGGGAAAGCCAACAGCTTGACGCGCTGTTAGATCCAGGACTTGATGAAGAAATCCGCCTTGAGGAACCCGTCTTTACAGAGGGAAAGCGTTCCGACACGGGCAAAGATCTTCCCGAACAGGGAACAAGCGTGTTTTTTGGAAGCGAACCGGTGGTCACTTCCCATGTACAAAAGTGCGTTGAACACCTCAAATCCGATGGACGCAATACAACTGATAGCAACAAAACGAACCATGATGAGGAGGATTAGCGCTATGGCTGATCGCATTCTTGCTACAAAGGATCTTCTTATTGCTCCATCCTTGCTTGCTGCCAATTTTGGCAACCTCGCGCACGAAATTGCCTCAATTTCCAACGCTGATCTTGTTCATGTTGACGTCATGGATGGTCATTTTGTACCAAATATTTCGTTTGGACCAGAAGCTGTTCGGCTTGCGCGTCAGAACTTTGGAGGCCTCGTCGATGCACATCTCATGATTTCAAATCCCGACACTGCGCTGCAAGCCTTTATCAAAGCACAACCAGACATCATTACTTTTCACATTGAAGCGACGAATCATGCGAATCGTTTGATTCAACAAATACACGATGCGGGGATCTATGCTTCGGTTTCCCTCAATCCTGCAACGCCCATCAGTCTCTTAGAAGACATTATCACCGATGTCGATATGGTCCTTATCATGAGTGTCAATCCCGGCTTTGGAGGACAAGCCTTCATACCGCGAACACTTGATAAGATACGTCGTCTTCGTCACCTTGCAGGCCTTAACCGTGTACAGCCTCGTATTGAGGTTGATGGCGGTATTTCGTGCACAAACGCTGCGGAGATCATTAAATCGGGGGCCGATGTTCTTGTGGCTGGTTCGTCCATCTTTTCTCATGCGGATCGCCAGGCGGCGATTTCTTCGCTCCTCCATGCGGCAAGACAAGGACTCTCGCAATTAGCATAATTTGGAATGAGCACTACTCAAGAGAACTCTCACGTCTATTTGGATTATGCCGCCTCTGTTCCTCTAAGAGACGTCGCGCGCAATTCTTTAAGGGACTTTTATGATCAGCCTTGGGCTGGAGCAAATCCTTTATCGCTCCATACATATGGAAGAAAGATTTCTGAAGCGCTTGAAACAGCACGTCGACAAATACTTCTTCCTACAGAAGGTGCTTTCAAACCTACCGAAGCGTACTTTACGGGCGGCGCTACAGAGGCGATCAATCTTGCTCTTCTCGGTATGGCAGAAGGCATGCGCAGAGAAAACCCGACGAGGAACGTGCTCTATCTTTCTGCGCTTGAACACGATGCAGTTTCAGAACTAACTTCTCCGCTTGAACGACGCGGCTTTGTAGTTAACACCATTCCGGCATCAGGAGACGGTCTTCTCGACCTTTCTTTCCTAGAAAATCGCATTGACAATACGTGCGCGCTCGTTGCAGTGATGGGAGCAAATAACGAAACGGGAGTTGTGCAAGACATCGCCGGTGTGGCCGATATTGCACACCGCGCCGGCGCTCGGCTCTTCGTCGATGCAGTCCAGGCGTTTTGCAAGACTTCGTTGCCCTATGAAGCAATTGATGCGCTCGCGTTTGCCGGTCATAAACTTGGCGCGCCGCAAGGAACTGGAGCAATGCTCATTAAACGCAACGCTGCCTACGTTAACCAAATGTTTGGTGGGGGACAGGAAAAAGGGCGTCGTCCCGGGACACAGAACACTGCGGGAAATGTAGCCCTGGGCGATACCGTTGCATATCTATACGAGACTACCGATAGGCGCACAGCTGAACTCGTTGATAAAACCAATTATCTTGAAGCGCGCATTTTTACGCCTGAGAGTGGTATTCATTCAACTTTATATGCGGATTCTACATGCACGAATGCTCCAATCCGCGTTCCAGGTATAGTTTCTGCCTATGTTAAAGCAACTGACTCCGAAACGCTTTTGCTTGCACTTGATGCGCGAGGATTTTATGTTTCAGCAGCGTCTGCATGCACCCAGGGTGTTGCTCACGGGTCAAAAGTCTTGCGCGCTATGGGCTTTTCCAACGCAGAGGCTTCAAGTTCTTTGCGCATCTCTTTTGATGAGCGAGTGAGCAAGGTCGAGCTCGCCGCTTTTTCTGAAGCCCTTCTCGACGTCGTACAAAAATCCCTTTCTTAGAACTTACGGTTCATAAACGCTAATGGAATTTTGCCCCTACACACCAGAAGCTTCCTCCATTCTCCTTGGCATTTCAGGAGGTCTCGATTCATCCGCCTCGCTTATTCGGCTCAAGAACAATAAGGCAAAACTCACGGCAGCTATGTTGCTCTTGCAGGCGGAGCCTTTTCCCATCCCGGATTCTAGTCATCTTCGTATGGCTGAGGAGCTCTGCCGCAAGCTGGGGGTTCCTTTTGAGGCTATTGATGCAGGGGAAGCCTTTAAACAGCATGTACGCACCTATTTCGAGGAGAGCTATAGCGCAGGTCTTACTCCATGCCCTTGTGCTCTTTGCAATCAACACGTAAAAGTTCCCCTTCTTTTGGAGGCCGCGAAAAGCAAGGAGATACCGTTTGTTGCTACTGGCCATTATGCGTCCCTGTACACAGATTCAGAAGGAAAGACGTTTATAGGGCGCGGTGCGGATACTTCTAAGGATCAGAGCTACTTTCTTTCAAGGCTCCCATCTGATCAAATCAAGCACCTCTATTTCCCCCTTCAGGACGAGAAAAAGCAGAGCGTGCGCAAAGACGCTTCCAATCAGAATCTCCCCGTTAGCGACATGGAAGAATCGAACGATATCTGCTTTGCAGCGGGACGTGTCTATACTGATCTCTTGAGGACTGCCGTGCCAAGTGCTTTTCGTGAAGGAAACTTCATCGACGAAAAGGGCACCGTATTAGGGAAACACAGAGGAATAGCTCTCTATACCGTAGGACAACGGAAGAGAATAGGGCTACCTGGCGGTCCATGGTTTGTAAAGGCGATTCATGAAATTACGAACGAAATTATTCTCGTAAAAGGAGAGCGCCCGCTCACCACAACATTTTCCATCGCACAACTAACGCTCAACATTAAAGAGGGCACTCTTTTTATGAACGAAAACTCTATTGAGGTGCAAACTCATTATCGCTCCCAATCAATTCCTGCAAGGTTTGAGAAAAAAGGAGATTCCTTACGTGTCTATTGTGAGAATCCCATTCTTGCTGCTCCGGGGCAAATATGCGCCCTTTATTCCGGAAAGGTCGTTCTTGGTTCGGGGATCATCGAAAAAGAAGGATAAAGATGGAGACGATTGATATCACTACCGTAGGTCAGCTTTCCGCATTTCTGTTAAATATGTTTCCTGCAACAGATGCGGAACCATGGGACAACGTTGGCCTTTTGCAGGGAGATGCGCGTGCTCATCTAAAAGGAGTTGCCATAGCTCTTAACGCCACGGCAAAAACTATTGAGGAATCAGCGCAAGAAGGATGCAATGTATTGGTATCACACCACCCGGCATTTCTAGGTAAACGACCAACGCTCCCGTCTCGCGACGCCTATGGGCTTGACACTTCAATCGCGCAGGCGACCCTTGCAAAGGCTCGGGAACTGGACGTAGCAATTATTGCCCTTCATACTAACCTGGACGTTTCGGATGAGGCGATACGTCTCCCGGGTCACCTTACGGGTTACGACTTTATCGAACGAGTAATAGATCCTGCTCAGCAAGAACGTTGTCGTTTCTCGAAGACGTTTCGACACCGTTCTACAGCGATAAAGGCTTTTATTAAAGACATTCCAGGGTATTTGACGCGAACCCTCGCACGATCTTCCTCTTCCTCTTCCGCTCCCTCAAATCTACTCTCGGCGCCAATCCGTGGCAACCTTGCAAATTTCCCTCACGCGCAAGGATCTCTCAGGGGATGCTACGGGGGCATCTTCAGTAGCTCAGGTGATTCCGTGGCAAAAATAGCCGAATCATTTGCAGATAGGTTCCAATGTCATGCCCAAATCCTGGGCGCCGGCACGCTTTCTTTGGCCAGACGCAATCCAGTACGCATGGCATTTTGTTCTGGATCACTGGACAAGAATCTAGGGATTGCCGCGTTAAAGCGCGAGGTTAATCTCATTGTATGCGGAGAGGTTCACTACCATACAGCGCTTGATCTTATCCTGTCAGGAGCGACCCTGATAGAACTTGGCCATGACGCATCCGAGGAGCCTTATGTTCCGCTTTTACGTGAGCTTATCTCCTCTGTCCTTACTAATCATAAAATCGTGAGTATTAAGGGTAAGCCTCTACTGATGAGAGTAAAATAAATGCTCCGCATGTGCCCAGAAACCCTACATAGCAAATCCCTCTGGACCACATCCACACAGAATGATCTTTGCGCATTAGCCACTGCGCAAATAACACTTTAAAACGGATAGAGGAGAGTCCCGTGAATGATTTCTCATCTCATATAAGCAAAGGCTTTCCCCGTGAGTCTTTTTCCGAATCCTCTGTTGATGCAAGCTTTCTTGATCGTCTGCAAACTATCGATCTCACTCTCCTGCAATTACAGGAAAAGTTGAAAGGTTTGAAGGCAATAAAGACTATTAAGCTTGCTCAAACAGAGAAAAGGAAGGTTGCAAAACGCTGTCTCGATTTAACAGGAAAAATTAAGGATCTTGAGATAGAGACTGGTGATTTTAAAGTAAGACGCGCCCAAATCGAAGAGGATAGAGAACGGCTTACCCAGCAGATTCAAGATAATCCAAGCGATCACAGGGCCCTTGCCAATGCCGAGCTTGCTCTTTCTGATCTCGCAAAAAAACGTGACAAGATCGACTATGTCTCTGCGCAGACTTCTTCTCAGCTCTTGGCATTACAAGATGAGATGAACCAGCTTAAAAGAAAAGACGATCAACTTACCCAGGCCCTTGCGAACGCACAGATGCAAGTAGAACAAGCCACTACAGAGATGCGCTCACAGGTAAAAGATCTCCACAAGGAAAGAGAGGGTATCGTCTCTCAACTGGGACCAACCCTCTACGATTCCTACACAGAAGCACAAGCTCAATTCAAAGGGCTTGCCGTTGAAAAGCTTGAGGGAAGCAAGCCAAGTGTTTGCCGAGTAGAGCTTCAGCCTTCTGCGCTTGCGTCTCTTAACGAAGACGTTTCAGCAATTCAGAGATGTCCCTATTGCCGTAGAATTCTTCTTATTCAAAAGCAATAATAATACGGAATTCATCGGCGTAATGTGTTTTAAGGATGATAAGGATTGGTAATGGCTTACTTTGGATGGCATGTAAGTACTTCTGGTAGCTGGGCAAATATGCCACTCGTCGCACACGATGCAAACGCTGATACGTTTGCCTTCTTTCCACGTCCGCCTAGGGGCGGATCCCTGCGCACGCTTGATATGGACGACATCGACAAACTCTTACAGCATCTTCATGATTTCCATTTTGGTCCTCTCGTGGCGCATGCGCCCTACGTTTACAATCTTGCTGCGCAAGCTGAAGGCATCCGCGAAAGAAGCCTCAACAATATGCGCGAGGACATCGACCGTCTTGAAATTATCGCCGCAAAACATCCCGTTTATTACAATTTTCATCCCGGTGCACACACGGGGCAGGGGAGACACATTGGAATAAACAAGATTATTGATGCCCTGAACGATATTATTCAACCGAATCAAAAGACGATTGTGCTCCTTGAAACAATGGCAGGTAAAGGCACGGAAATTGGTTCAAATTTTGACGAACTCGAACAAATCATCGATGGCGTTACCCATGATGATCGCATTGGTATTTGCCTCGATACCTGTCATACGCATGATGCAGGAATGAGCATTGCTACTGATTTTGATAGCGTCCTTAATGAGCTTGAGGCAGTCTGTGGTCCTTCACGCTTGTGCGCCATTCATCTCAATGATTCAAAGAATACGTGCGGCTCCAAAAAGGATCGCCACGAGAGACTGGGGCACGGTACGATTGGTCTGGAGGCTATCAAACAGATTGTGTGCAACCCTCGTGTTTCCAATCTACCCTTCATATTAGAGACACCCAATGATTTCGATGGCTATGCAGTTGAAATTGAGCTTCTTCACAAAATGATTTCGGGTGAGCCTCTCGAGGAACTGCAGTCGTTCCTCATGGATAAACAAGTCATATCGGCCTAGAAAAACCATCTCGGAATGCTTCAACTTGCTCGCAGATTCTTCGGTCCCTACAAGGCATTCCTTACTCTAGGACCCATTGCAAAGGTAGTGGAGGTTATCTTTGACCTTCTTACCCCGCTCGTTATTGCATGGATGATTGATGCAGGTGTTGTTTCAAACGACGTACATGTTCTTTTTGCTGGTGGGGGTCTTCTAATTCTCTTTGCCATACTTGGCATTCTATTTACACTCGTAACGCAAAAAATGGCATCTATAACGAGCCAGGGGATAGGTACGCATATTAGGGAGGCGCTCTTTATCCACGTTAACCGCCTGTCTTTTCAAGATTTGGATAGCTTTGGCCACTCCTCTTTGCTTACACGTATCACAAACGACACAAATCAGATTCAACTTGCCTGCGCAATGCTAATACGACAAGTCATTCGCTGGCCAATCCTGGCTGTGGGAGCCATTGTTTGCGCGCTCGTCTTAAGCCCCACTCTCGGGCTCATATTTCTCATTTGCCTGCCTGTCATTGCTCTCGTGTTCTATTTGATTATGAAGCGTCAAGTCACCTTCTTTCAGGCGATGCAGATGTGGCTCGATAAGGTTGGACTTCTCGTATCTGAAAACCTCTCAGGCGTGCGCGTCATAAGGGCTTTTTGCCGAGAAAAAATCGAGTCTAAGCGCTTTGAGGAAGCAACGGCGGAACTAGCGCGTTCTGGGACCTATGCTGCTGGTCTTTCTGCCATTCTTAACCCGACCACCTTTCTTGTCATTAATGGAGGTATTTGTTTCATCTTGTGGCTGGGCGCAATGCAGGTAGAAGCGGGCTCTCTTCAGCCCGGTCAAGTCATGGCCTTCATTGGTTATTTGAATCAGCTGCTCGTCTCCATCGCTTACGTTGCTAATCTCGTAGTCATATTTACGCGTGCAGAAGCCTCAGCACAAAGGATCAATGCTGTTTTGGATTGGAAACCCTCCGTAGACAGGGGAGGAGATGCTCTTCCTATGTCTGCACATACCAGTGAAGCACAGCTTAAATTTCTAGATGTCTCCTTTTCCTATCCAGGAGCAAACGTTAACGCCCTGAACAACATCAGTTTTTCTCTTCAAAGAGGGGAGCAATTGGGCATTATTGGCGGTACGGGGTCTGGTAAATCCACGCTTGCCAATCTAATACCTCGTATGCTTGAACCTACTCAGGGAACCGTATCATTCGAGGGTATTAACGCGGCATCAATTAGCCAGGGGTCACTACACGAACACATCGGTTTTGTCCCGCAGCACGCTTCGCTTCTTTCGGGCACGATTCGAGAAAACCTTACCTGGCGCAATGCCGAAGCAACCGATAAAGAACTTTGGGAAGCTCTCAGGATTGCACAAGCAACAGATTTCGTTAAGCAAAAAGACGGACAGCTCGAAGCCGCAGTTAGCGTTGACGGTAAGAATTTTTCGGGAGGGCAGCGTCAACGCCTTACTATTGCTCGCGCTTTAGTAGGCAAACCCAATCTTTTGGTTCTAGATGACTCGGCTTCCGCTCTAGATTATGCAACGGATGCCGCCCTTAGAAAGGCGCTAAAAAGCCTCTCTTCGCAGCTTGCGACCATCCTCATATCGCAACGCGTTGCGACGGTTCGAGATGCCGATAAAATCCTCGTACTTGATAAGGGAAACATGGTTGGATACGGCACTCATCAAGATCTTGTGAAAACATGTCCACTCTACCTCGAAATCTGCAGAACGCAGCTACGCGAAGAGGAGATTCTCGCATGATTTGGAGAGTCTTCAGTTTCATTAAGCCCCAAAGAGGCCTTCTCATGGCTTCCTTTATTGGCGCCTTGATAGCAGTGTTTTTCATGCTTCTTATCCCAGTTCTCATTGGTAGCGCCATTGATACCTTGATTAATCCTGCAAACATCAACTGGATGAGACTAGGAAAAACCATCTTGACTATGGTGATCTCTATTGTTCTGGTCGTGATATTTCAGGCAGAGGTTGTTATCACTTCTGGGCGCCTATCCTTTGCTACAGCGAGGCGCCTACGCGATGCGTGCTTTAATAAGCTTCAACACCTGCCTCTTTCGTACCTAGATACGCATGCGCATGGAGATATTGTAAGCCGTATCGTGAACGACTGTGATACCGTAAGCGATGGTCTATATCAAGCGCTTCAACAGCTTATGACAGGTGCGCTTACCGTATTGGGAACGCTGATTTTTATGTTCTTTATCAGTCCTCCCATCGCACTCATTGTCGTCTTTCTTTCTCCAGTCTCCATAGGCGTTGCGTGGGCAATAACGCGTGCGTCTCAAAAGAGTTTTGGTTCACAACAAGCCCTACAGGGTTCATTGGGCGCTTATATTCAGGAGCATATTCAGAACCAGAAGCTCATTTCTCTCTTTAGCTATAACGACGTAGCAACAGATGGCTTTAAAGCGTTGAATGATGAGCTGTATACCGTAGGAGAAAAGGCCCAATTCGCTTCCTCGCTTTCTAACCCCGGGACGCGTTTTGCAAATAATATTATCTATGCCGTCGTAGCCCTCGTGGGATGTACCGCCGTACTTACCGGAGTTCCCTCAACGCTCACTATTGGCGGAATACAGAGCTTTCTCTCTTATACGACTCAATACACTAAGCCCTTCAATGACATCACAAGTGTTGTGGCACAAATGCAAACTGCTACCGCATCTGCAGCGCGCATATTTGCACTTCTCGACGCTGCTGATGAAATTCCTGATGCGCCAGATGCTTTAAAGCTGCCGTCTCTTATAAAAGGGGATATTGCATTTAATGCGGTTGACTTCTCTTATAGCCCCACTAAGCCCTTCATTGAGAACCTGTCCTTCTCTATTGGTCAGGGAGAACAAATTGCTCTTGTGGGTCCTACGGGATGCGGAAAGACGACGCTTATCAATTTACTCCTTCGCTTCTATGATATTGATGAGGGCGAAATTACGGTAGACGGCCTCAATACGCGCCTCGTGGCCCGAACATCGCTTCGGAAAGCCTTTGGGATGGTGCTTCAGGATACATGGCTGTTTGAGGGAAGCATCCTTGAAAACATACGATATGGCAATCCCGATGCCAATGATGAAGATGTCAAAGAAGCAGCTCGCTCAGCGTATGCGGAGAGTTTCATTCAACAACTTCCTGATGGCTACAATACCGTTTTGGGGCCAGGGGGAGGCTCTCTTTCCGAAGGGCAACGTCAATTGCTTTGCATTGCACGGACCATGCTACAGAATCCCTCGATTCTCCTTCTTGATGAAGCCACAAGCTCAATCGATACGCGCACCGAAGTGCTCGTCCAAGATGCTTTCGATACAATGATTAAAGGCAGAACCTCGCTTATCGTTGCACATCGGCTCTCAACAATTAGAAATGCGACCTGCATCTTAGTGATGAAGGACGGAAAAATTGTTGAACGAGGAAATCACGAGGAGTTAATTCGCGCAGGAGGGTTTTATCGGGAGCTTTATGAATCTCAATGGAAGACATCAGAAGCAGAAGAAAAGGCAACGTTTTAGCATCTATTACCTATGCCGCCTATGAGAGACGTCGACATAGAGAGCAGAAAAAAAGAAACGCATGACGACATGCGCACGAGAAAACAGTGGTCGGGTTGACTGGATTTGAACCAGCGACCCCTTGACCCCCAGTCAAGTGCGCTACCAAACTGCGCCACAACCCGACACCATGCTTAACTGTATCATATTTTCTATCGTCAAACACACGTAATCCTCAGCACGTTTGTGAAAGCGACAAGGCCGGAATGTCTACACTGAGTAGGAAGACGCATTACAAATCAAACAACGAAATGACTCACGCATATGACGCAAGGAAACCATACCGAGAAACATTGTAGTGAATCCACGCGGCCAAAACGAGGTCATAAGCGCACGCACGTTGGCGCAAAAATAGCAAAGGTTCTACTTCCTCTTATTGCAGCAGCTCTCTCCTTGGCAGATGCTATTGAGTGCATTCTGTGGGGAGTATCGGCAATCTCCTGTCTTCTACTCATTGCTAGTACTACCTGTTTTGGCATTGCAGCTTGGCTCTTTTTAGGATTTGAGCTAGGGTTGCATTACGAAAAACACGAGAAAAGACTGATGCATTCAGACATCAATGCATTAGAACAGCGTTCTCGTAATAGGGGAGGATGGCTTCTTCTGCTTTCTGGTGCTCTTCTTTTTGGCTGCGGAATCTACGTGGGAAACATGGTGCCACTTGCCATGTTTTATGCGCTTCTCATGAGTTAAAAGAGCTGTTTTCCACCAACGAATTTGGAGACAATAGCTTCATTGTTCCCCAAATAAAAGACGCGTTCAACTCGTTGTTCGAACGTCCCCGGTGAGCCGATAATCAACGTATCATCGTTGATACTAAGTGCATCAAATTCGTACCCTTCGTCAAAGATGCCCACCTTTCCAAAGAACGAACCGCCCGTTTTGGTCGCAGCGTGGAAGGCTTCTGGGAACGTAACGATGACAGACGTATCGTCCATGCGTTCTGCAAGAAGCTTTGAAACGCGTATAGTGTCACACACAGCGCGAAACATGGAGAGTTGCGAGCCGCCTGCAATATCTGTTCCAATGCCAACGCGTAAGCCTTCTTTAAGATAGCGCTGTATGGGGGCGATTCCGCTCGCGAGATTAATGTTTGAATCGGCACAATGAGCTAGATAAACGCCTCGTTCCCGTATAAGATCAATCTCTGCCTCCGTACAGTGCACGGCATGCGCCATAACTGTTTTTCTCTTGCCTCCAAAAAGGCCAAAGCTCGCATACACAGCACCGTAGCAGCTTGCTTGAGGAAAAAGAAGCTCCTTAACCCAAGCTATCTCTCGCTTATTTTCTGAAATATGAGACTGAACGGGAAGATCATATTCCTCAGCAAGCTCTCCGAGTACAGACAAGAGCTCCTTTGTACAAGAAGGAACAAAGCGAGGCGTGATGATAGGGAGGGTGTGTTGATACTTCTCGACAGCCGCTTCGATAAAGGCTCTCGTATCCCGAGCTGCGCGATCATCCTCCTCAAGCTCAGGTATGGCATTCTGATTCATGTTCACTTTGCCCACGTATGTGATGAGTCCGCTCTTTTCAAGCTTGTCCATAAGCAAAAGTGTCGCTTTGGAATGAATTGTGGCAAAAATACAGGCTCGTGCAGTTGGGCTCTTGAGCAGTGCATTTGAAAAGTGAGCATAGAGCTGATCCGCATATTCCTCTGAAGCGAAGCGTGCTTCCTCAGGAAAGATGTAAGACTGTAGCCAAGGGAGCAACTCAAGGTCCATGTTGATGCCACAGAGCGCAAGCTGTGAAGCATGAAGATGGAGGTCCACAAGGCCCGGAATACAAAAAGTTCCCGCCAGAGTGGTAACCGGCAGAGTTGCGTATTTTTCTGGAACGTAGTGAAAAACAGCCTTAATAACTCCCTCTTCTACAAGGAGGTAGTGGTCCTTACGTACTCGCAGTTCATCTTGGGCGGGTGCATCAATAAACGTGCCATGATAAAGATGCATGCTTATCCTTTCTGAAGAATTGCATACGTATTATCCGTATCGTTTCCAGCGTTCGTATTAAATATACTGCGTATTTTGACATCCGGATACATCGAGGTAGCGGTCGCAAGAAACTCCACAATCTCTTGTTTTGTAAAACTATGAACAAAGCGAAACGCATCGCGTCTCTCTTGCCAAGAAAGAAAGAGATCCTGAGTACCAAATACATCAAAAGGGATGTGAGGATGAGAGCGTCTAAGAAGCGCGATATTTTTCTGTGATTGCTCAAAATACCGCGCATTGTTGAGCGGTTGCCAAAACGAAAGACAAGCCAGGCCGGGGGACTTAAGCGCAGAAAGAATCTCATCGAGAAGATGAACTCTTGTCTTCTGGCCATAGAGGTGATGAAAGACACCAAAGCAAGCGGCGATATCAAACCTGACACCTCCTCTAACACGTGCAAGTTCCAGAGGAGAAGTCAGATCAGCAACTTCAAACCCTTGACCACTCAATTTGGTCTTGGCTTCTTCCAAAAGAGCAATGTTGTTGTCAATTCCTACGTAGTGAATAGGGAAGGGCAGTTCGTTTTGTAAAAAGAAGCCAAATCGGCCATTTCCGCAGCCAAAATCGATAATCGATAGCGCATCAGGGGGAACGTTGTGGTTTTGCGCGTCGAAGACATCCTCAATTTCTTTCAGAATCTCTTCCCAGCCATTCCACGGACGCAATCTGGTTTGAGAAAAGCTCTGAGAAACACAACGGTAGAATGTGGTGTTGAGATCCTTAACGAAATTCTCGAGCGCAGGGGTTTCCTCACGCATCTGCTTCGACCCTTCTTTGAACTTCTGCTTCTTGGGTTCTTCTGTATGTATGCTCGCTGAATCCATTGGCTATCAGGTTATACTATTTTTATGGAAGATGTAATACGTCACATTGTTTGTTTACTTAGGAGCAATGAATCCAAGCTCCAAACAGATTTAGCTCAAGAGATCATTCAGAAGTTTCTGCGCGCTACTAATAAGGGCAACAAGGATGTTTCAACGCATGTGGGAAAGAGAAAGCTATGGCCTTTTCTCCTCAAGGAGATGCGCGCAAATTCAACATTTTTCAAATCTCTTAACCTCTCTCAGGTCGAGATTAAAACCCTTGAAGAGCTCTTAACAACGAAGCCTATCCGGACTGCCTCTGGCGTTGCAACAGTGACTGTCCTTACGAAACCTTTTCCATGCTCGGGTACGTGCGTCTTCTGCCCCAATGATATTCGCATGCCAAAAAGCTACATTCACAACGAGCCCGCCTGTCAGCGCGCAGAACGCCTTTGGTTTGATCCCTATCTCCAGGTATATAAACGCCTGGAAGTTTTACGCGAGATGGGCCACGATACCGGCAAAGTGGAACTTATTGTTTTAGGTGGCACGTGGACAGACTATCCTGAGCCCTATCAACGATGGTTTGTGAAACGATGCTTTGATGCGCTGAATGATTTTGGGACTTCATCTAACGAATGTGTCGATACAGAGCGCGCCTATCGCGAACTCTATTTAGATAAGAACATCGAGAACTTTAAGCAGCAGAGAGAAATGCTCCAGAAAGAGATTAATGCGCACAACATATCCTACAATACCGCCTGGCATAGGCTTTACCAGAACTCAAAAAATGCGCATGAGACGGCCTCTTGGGTAGCTGTTACAAATGCTCAAAAAGCCAATGAAACAAGCTCTTCTAGATGCGTGGGGCTCGTTCTAGAAACGCGACCGGACAAGATCGATCCAAACGTGCTCACTTCTCTCAGGAGACTTGGGGCGACCAAAATACAAATAGGCGTTCAGTCAACGCGCAATGAGATTCTTGAGATTAATGCCCGCGAATCGTCAACGGACCATCTAGAACGATCCTTTGCACTGTTGCGTCTGTTTGGGTTTAAGATTCATGCGCACGCTATGGTTAACCTCGTAAAAGGAAACCCAGCAGCAGATATTGCAGACTATCGCAATCTGGTAACAAACGAGAAGTATCTTCCCGACGAGATAAAGCTTTATCCCTGTGCATTGCTTGCAGGGACTAAGCTTGAGTTGCTGTATAAGGATGGCGTATGGCACCCCTACACAATAGAAGAGCTCGTCAATACCCTCGCGCAAGACATCCTTGCAACTCCTCCATACGCTCGTATTTCTAGGATGATTCGCGATATTCCTTCCAACGACATCCTCGTGGGCAATAAAAAGACAAACTTGAGACAGATGGTCGAGAAATCAGCTCGGAAGTGCTCTCAAACAACCAGTCAACCCATTCAAGAGATCCGCATGCGCGAAATTCATCAGAGAAATGCACCTTCTCTTGGAATGTCAGTGTTTAGATATCGTACAAACGTCTCAGATGAACGTTTTATCCAAATGACAACCCCTGATAATAGTCTCCTTGGATTTTGCAGACTGTCGCTACCCAATGAGGAAGCGCGGAATCTCTTTCCGGAGACGCCAGCAGCAGATCGAACCGCCATGATTAGAGAGCTACACGTCTATGGCGTTGCTGTTGGAGTAGGGGAGAGCGAGTCCAACGGACAACATAGAGGCATTGGAGGCTCCCTTCTTCGTGAGGCTGAACGCGCAGCACAAGAAGCAGGATTTAGGCATATTCGGGTCATTTCATCTGTTGGAGCACGCAATTATTATCGCAAGCGCGGTTACAAAGATGCCCAGCTCTACCTTGAAAAGCGACTCAACAAAACAGCCTGTCAAGATGGCATCTGCTCAAATAAAGATAAGAACAATAGCTAGTTTTCGCTATACTATCTCTTGATGGTGCGCCGAATTGCGCGCCCATCGATTTGTCCAATTATTAAGACTATACCTATAATCAATCAGTCTATGTTGCAAGAATTTCTCGATAAAAAGCTGAACGCAACCGACCCAAACGCGCCGGTTGGCACCTCCTTCAATCCTTCTTTCAAAATATTTACCGTTGCAAACGTTCTATCTTTTTCTCGTATTCTTTTAACGCTCGTTTTTTTCTTTCTTTTCATACATCATGCGGATCGCCTTCTTTGCATTGCTCTCTATGCAGTTGCCGCTCTCACAGATTTTCTCGACGGCCAAATTGCTCGAAGAACGCAAACTGTCTCGTGGGTTGGCAAGCTTCTTGACCCTGCCGTTGATCGCTTTTTACTCTTTACTGGAGTTGTAGGACTCTGGTGGGTAGGAGACCTTCCTCTGTGGATTCCTCTCGCTATCGTTTCTCGAGATGCACTTGTGGGACTTGGCATGCTCGTTATAAGAAAGTATCGTCCTCGTCCTCTTGATGTCCTCTTTATTGGAAAGGTTGCAACCGCCACCCTCATGGTCGGTTTTACCTGGCTTTTGCTTGGAATGCCTCAGATAGCGGGCCTTGGAATCATCAACGTGTCCTGGTTGCCTCTACTCAACAGTGAGACCGCGTGTCCGGCTATTCTTATTGTCTATATTGGAACCGTTTTGTCGCTTGCAACAGGGATAGGCTACCTTCTTGAGGAGATTCGCGTTCTTCAAGAGGCTCTGTTCGACAAAATGAACAAGAGCGATCAGTAGCCTTCAACTCATCGATTACTTGCCAAGATGCGGATGCTACGCAAGACAATAACGCATGATGGGTTTTCTGATAGCTGGGGCAATCAGAGGGGGAGCGTCCTATAATCAATACTGTACAAAGCTTCGCACATTGAAGAGATTTGCCCTGCTTCCGTTTTAAAAAAGGAGAGACTATGTACTCGGTTTTCACCAAAAACGCACCTGCTCCATCGGGTCCCTATTCCCAGGGCTCAAGCGCCGCTCGAAATGTTTACATTTCAGGCCAATATCCGCTCATGAGTGACTCAAAGACCCTGGTACAAGGAACAATTAGCGCTCTTACGCAGCAGACTATCAACAACATTGAAGCAATCCTTACCGACGTTGACTTGACGCTGCAAGATATTTGTCAGGCTACGCTCTACGTATGTGACTTCGCTACGCTACCTGAGATCGACAAGGTTTGGGAGGCAAATTTCGAAAAGCCCTATCCGGCGCGAACAGTTGTAAAAGTAACTGAGCTTCTCTACGATTCTCCTTTATGCGTAGACGCAATTGCCTTAAGATAGAACTATGTAATCAACGCAATGAATACGTGCTACGCAACTACATTTAACTACTAAGGATAGCCATGACTGATCAAACTAACAATCAAGAAAATACCGAGAACAAAACAGATAAAACAACGATTTTTCGAATGCCCTCACTCGATGCTACGGTGCCGGATTTAATGGGGGAGCAGCGCCTTCAAAACCCAACGCTACTTATTGTTAAAGGTCCTCACACGGGCTCCACATTCGTTCTTGACACTCCTGAGGTAACAATTGGTCGAGATCCATCAAGCACTGTGTTTTTGAACGATATGACCGTAAGCCGTTCGCATGCAAAAATTCTGCTTACGCCCACATCTGCAAGCATTGAGGATTTAGGCTCCCTAAACGGCACCTGGGTTGATGGCGCCATTGTGAACTCTGCTCCGCTTGAAGATGGAGCGACCATTCAAATTGGCACGTTCCGCATGGTTTTTCACGCAACGCAAAATCCTGGTCGAGTTGAAACTGAATAACAACATTCGTACCATAGCTTTTTACGAGTTGTATTCCGTATAAGTATATAAGCCCTGATAAGGCGTACAAACCATTTCATCACCAGCATCTATTTTCAAAATCAAACGCAGAAGTTTGTTTACGGCAGGCTAGGAGCATTATGTCTCGCATCAATTACGAAGATTTCATCATTTCTTTACCAGACTATCCTGAACCAGGCGTCACTTTTAAAGACATAACTCCTATGCTTGCGGACTCACAGGCTTTCTCCGCAGTTATCGATGAAATGGCCGAGCATTTCATTGGGAAAGGCGTTACGAAGGTTGTAGGAGCAGAGGCAAGAGGTTTTCTCATTGGCGCTCCCGTTGCTTACCGCTTGGGTGCAGGCTTTGTTCCGGCGAGAAAACCTGGAAAGCTACCGCGGAAAGTCATGGCTCAAAAATATGATCTGGAATACGGCACCGATGAAATACAGATCCATACGGATGCTCTCTCTAAAGCCGATAAGGTCATCATAGTAGACGACTTGGTCGCCACGGGGGGGACTGCAATTGCTCAAGCAAAACTCGTTGAACAATCAGGAGCAACCCTTATTGGTTTTGGGTTCGCAATGGAGCTCGCGTTCTTAAAACCCCGCAGCGTCATAGAAAAAGAATTCAATCAAGAAATATACTCACTCATTAAGGTTGATTAGATTCTTTGTGGGCTTATTTTCCAACGCCGTAATTTATTTGTATTAGATTACTGTCACTTGTTTGCGCTTCGTCACTCACGAATCGTCGCTTGGAATCCTTTGTGATTATTTACTGAGGACACGGCTGAAGCAAGAGCCAAGGAAAAGAAAACGCACGCTGCAACAAAGGGGAGTTCAACCTACAGTAAGAAATTATTGAATCCTTTCTCTACTTTACATAACATATATTATCGAAGAAACTTGAAAATTCGAGGCTATTTAGGGCTGATTATGTTTGAGACATTCTAAGCCGTTTTAGGCCCCTCTTAAACTCTTCTTCATCCAAATATGCGGACAGTGTTCATTGTATTCAATGGGTCCGTACGATTCGTATCCAAGCGCTTCATAAAAACCAGTTCCCTCACATTGGGCATGTAAATTCATTTCAGGTGCGTTATTCTTCGCTGCAAAACTCTCAGCAGCTTCCATAAGAGCTTTTCCAATGTGGTGGCCTCTTGCATCTTTTATGACGGCTAAACGACCAAGAACGAATCCGTTATGAGCCTCTTCTTCAAAAATGCGACAAGTCCCAACAGCCTTTCCATCAAGATATGCAACGAAATGGCTGGCCTTCTCGTCAATAGCATCAAACTCTGTTTTGAAATCCTGCTCGTTAATAAAGACGTTTTCCCGGACAGCTTTTGCCTCTTCCGGACAATAATCGAAGCAATCTATTTCAATCATTTTTCTGACTCCCCTTGCAGGCTTTAAGATTTTTTAGTGGACTTAAATATATCTTTTATATGTTCATCAAAAATGATGTGATTTGAACCTATTTTAAGCTTAAAATACGGCTTTATAAAACCGCAGGTAGAAGGCTTAAAATATAGCGTTTTAAGGGCCTCTTTTAAAATTTACGACCTAGATTACCTAGCAATGGAGGCAAAATGCAAACTCCTAAACCCCATCAACAAAAAAGAGGCCCGCACAGGCGAGCCTCTTTTCTCGGAAACGTTATGAAACGTTCAAGTGAGTTTAGCCAACGGCCGGCCAAATACTTGGCCATATGCCAAAGCCACTTCCTACAAGAGCAATAACCAAAATGAGGCAGATGCACAAAATGGGTGTCCAATGATGCTTCGATAGCAAATAATAAAGAAGCATTGTTATTCCCAGAGGAAGAATACAAGGACAGATGGAATCCAGAATCTTTTGGATATTCACGGTAACGGGCGTAGTGACCATCTCCATGTATGTAACCTGGCTGTATCCATTTCCTAGATCCACAGCGCCCGCGGTAGTTTTGTTACCATCTTCGTCTGTCGATTCAAGCGGTTGTCCTGTCTCGTCCTGCATGGCGCTATTGAAGTTGCTCACATTCTCGGTAGGCACAACGACCGTGTGGGGCGAATAAGAATGTGACTCACCATTGGGGATTTGCAAGGCAATCTTGGTACCGCTTCCCATCGTAACAATGAGTGCACCAACTACAAATACGCCCATGATGGAGGCAGCGCGTGTAAAAGCTTTCCCGCCTTCAGTGAGGGTCGTGATGGCGCTCTCACCCGTAGAGTAGCTCCATTTCATAAGGAAGAAGCGGAGAGCAAACTGAATGACGTTGAAGACGATAAGGAAGATGAAGGGTGCCGCAATCGCTCCGTTGACGGCCATATTTGAGGTAATACCTGCAAGTATTGGAACGAGCGTCATCCAGAAAAGAGCATCCCCTATTCCCCCTAAAGGACCCATAGCAGCCACACGGACAGCCCGGATTGTAGGAATGTCAACCTTGTTCTGCTCGAGCGAAAGAACAATACCCATTACAAACGTAACGAGAAAAGGATGTGTGTTGAAAAACTCAAGGTTATGTGACATGGAGGCCGCGAGGTCATCCTTGTTGTCACCATGAATCTTTTGAAGTCCGGGCAAGATAGCATACAGCCAACCAGCTGCTTGCATGCGTTCGTAATTAAACGATGCTTGTAAGAAGAGAGACCGCCAAACCATGCGATTCAAGGTCTTTTTATCAAGCGGCGCTGCGGGCGTTGTGTTCTTGTAGGTATCAGGAATGACATACGTGTTTTGAGGAGTTATTTCTTTAGATGCCATCTTCATCACCTCCTCCCGAGCTAAGGGCAGGTTGCGCGTTAGCTTTTGACTGAAGTTGGAAATCCCAAAATGCGAGGCCAAAGCCTATGAGCGCAAGGATGAGAAGTGCAGGTGTTGCAAGATCAGGAATTGCGCAAGCGATAATAGCCAAGGCAAAACCAATGAAGAAGAATCCCCAAAGCTCGCGAGCCATCATAACCTTCAAAAGGATTGCAAAACCAACAAAGCGCATCATGAGGCCGGCTGCCGTAAGCCCGCTCATAAGCCATGCTGGAATGGCGTTTACAACCGTCTGCCCAAAGGTTGCTCCTCCAATAAAGAAGAGCGTTACGACGGCACCAAAGATAAGACCTAAAACTGTCATAGAGAGATAGTTAATGAATACGATTCCCTTGGTATTAGCATTATGGGCGTATTCATCGGCCTTCTTCATAAGAACACTCATGGCAGTAAAGAGCAGCGTTACGCCGTATTGTCCAAGCAATGCAAACGGAATTGCCATAGCAACCGCAGCGGTAGGCTCAAGGCCTAGCGAAATTGCAAGAACAGGTGCCATAATGCCGCCAATGACCGCATTTGGTGGCTGGGCTCCTCCTACCGGCATATTGCCAATTGTCATGAGCTGATAGGTTCCGCCTACAATGAGACCCGTTTCTACGTTTCCTAAAATGAGTCCTATGACGAGGCCCATTACGATAGGTTGATAGAGTGATTCAAGAAAACTGAATTGATCAATTGCCGCAATAAAGGTAACGATAAATACAAGGGCAATTTGCCAAAACGAATAATCCATCCCTATCTCCTTTCTTAATTCCTTACGCCAAAATGCCTGTGTGTGCACTAAGACGTAGTATCTGCTGATCATTTCTGATCCTCTGGTATACTGATCCCACCAATTCTGAGCACGCGTGATGCTCGCGTCTTGCCTTCCTTTCTCTCCCCTTCAGATAGTCCTTGCTGTTGTGCTCTGGACTATGTCTACTTGAAAAGCTTATTAGTATCTTCTACTGGCGTAGAAGGAACTCGCTGAATAGAGAGCTCAACACCTTTATCGAGAAGTTTTTTAAACGTTTCAATGTCATCATCGTCAACCGCAACTGTGGTTGCCACCTGGCGTTTTCCATCCGCCATGTGCATGTTGCCAATGTTTACCTTGGTGATAGGGACGCCGCCTTCCACAAGCGTCAAAACATCCTGAGGAGTCTCGCAAATAAGGAAAATCTTTTGTTTGTCGCTTGCTTTATGAATGACATCAATAGTCTTTTGCAAGGAAAAATAACGCGTTTGCACGCCTGCGGGAGCAGCCATATCCATGAGACCTTGGCGCATCTGATTGCCAGCAACTTCGTCATTAGCAACGAGGATAAGGTTTGAGCCAACGGTGCCGTTCCATTGCGTGGCTACCTGCCCGTGAATAAGGCGATTATCGATGCGAGTTAACAGAATATGAGGGGCCATTACCGGTTCTCCTTTTCAACGATGGTTTGTATAGCGTATCTAGAAACTGTAATAATGACTTGCGGGGCGATTTCAACATCTACCTCGTCTGATTTAACGCGCTTCACCGTTCCAAAAATTCCGCCGCAAAACAAAATATGCTTGCCGGGCGAAAGATCTTTATGAAGCTGTTCAAAGTGCTTTTTTTGTTGTTTGGTCTTTGTGGCAGATAATAGAAAGGCCACAACGCCAATAAGGAGCAATAACACTACCAGGGCAAACGATGTAGGCAAAAGCGCTTCTAAAAAAGACTGCATAGAAAGCTCCTCGCTAATAAGAACTCCTGGTGCCCATTATATCCCCTCGTCCTCGTCGAATTTCGAGAGATTCTGGTCATCACATTCAGCACCGTTATGCTGTTCGTCCGCAGCGCCTGTTTGTGAACTCTCAAGAGAAGCTTTATTGTCTCGCGTGATAGCCGATTTAGCGGCAGTCATAGCAATTTCAGCAAGGTCTGCAGCCGTTCTCGTGGCGTCCGCTCCGCGCATCATGACGGTTTCGATAAGCACGGGCAAATTAACACCACCAACAACCTCAACATGCTCGTTTTGAGCAGCAGAAAGCATAGAGCAGTTAAAGGGGGTACCGCCCTTAAGATCGCAAAAGACAAGAACGCTTCCTTCAGAAGAGAGTCCGGCGTCAATTACGGAAGAGAGTTTATCGGGATACGTCTGGGCATCTTCTTGGGTAAACTCAACAACTGTGAATGCATCCAAATCCCCAGCAACCATCTCAAGTGCAGATGCAATTCCCGCTGCAAAATGGCCATGTCCAGTAAGAATAATGTGCGTCATAATGCTTCCTTAATCCATTTCTTCCTATATTACAAGATTTCCAAGATATAGGGCGGCACTCGTAGCCGCTGTTGCGCCGTCTGCGGCAGCAGTAACGACCTGGCGAAATGCCTTTTCGCGAACATCTCCGGCCGCAAAAAGGCCTGGAACCGACGTTTCCATCTTTTCTGTCGCAAGAATCTCATTATTCTCATTGGTTTCAACTAATGATGCTACTAACGCCGAATTAGGAATGTAGCCTGTAAAAACAAAAACACCGAAGGATCCAGGATCGTAAGTATTTGTAGTCTTTTTGCCCGTCCTGTTATTGCGAAGCGTGATGGATGAGGCAAGCGTTCCGTCACCCGAGAGTTCAGCTACTGAGGTATCGTAGAGAATTTCGATTTTGGGATTGTTGGTCACTTTTTTAATGTTGGAAGCCGTAGCTCTAAAGTGATCCTTTCTTACAACCATGAACACTTTCTTTGCGAAGCGTGTGAGAAAATCGGCTTCTAAACAGGCACTATTCCCACCGCCCAAAACATAACAGAGCTTGTTTTTAAAGAAAAATCCATCACAGGTTGCACAATACGACACACCGTGGCCGGTGTAGACATCTTCACCTGCAAATCCTGCTGGGCGTGGCGCCGCCCCCGTTGCCACGATAAGAGAAGTGCACTCATACGACTGCAGAGAACTTCGCAAAAGAAAACCGGCATCATTAGAAGCCTTCTCGACTGATTGGATGATGTCAAAAGAAAACTTGCAGCCAAGGTCTTCTGCATGTTGATGCATTTTTTCAGAGAGGTCGGCTCCAGAAATTGAGACAAAGCCGGGGTAATTATCAAGCTCATGCGTGAGATTCATCTGACCGCCAAAATTGCCTTGCTCGAGCGTAAGCGTATCGATGGCGGCGCGATTAGCATATATGGATGCCGATAAACCCGCAGGACCGGCCCCTAATATAATAAGATCATGATGTATAGGAGAATTGCTCATACGGCTGTTTGGTCAATGGCGTAGCTTTGGCTTTAGTATCGTTCTTTATTCGGTTCCTGACGACCCAAAACCACCTTCTCCCCTATCGGTCTCGTCTAATTCATCAACCTCAACGAGTTTAACTACGGGTACTTCCTGGATAACAAGCTGAGCTATGCGCTCACCCTTCTTGATGCGAATGGCGGATTTTGGATCCAGATTGACGGCAATTACCTTAAGCTCTCCGCGGTAGTGAGAATCAATGAGTCCTGGCGTATTTGGCATAGAAAGACCAAGCTTAAGAGCCGATCCAGAGCGCGGTTGAACAAAGCCAGCATATCCTTCGGGCACTGCGATGGCAAATCCCGTAGATATAAGAGTGCGCTCAAAGGGACGCAGGGAAATATCCTCTGCTGCTCGCAAATCAAGTCCTGCATCTCCTTCATAAGCATACGTAGGTAGCTCTACCTGGGGGTTTAGTTTCTTAATGGGCAATTCAATTCGTTTGGGCATGTTTTGCTCCTTGTATTTCCCTTATTTACCAAGGCGCTTAAGTTCTTCGTTAAACTCTTGCGGATCTTCAAAATCCCTGTACACGCTTGCAAAACGCACGTAGGCAACCTTGTCCATTTTGCGCAGAAGGCGCAATACTTTTTCGCCAAGCTGCTTGGAGGAGACCTCCATGACGTTCTTGTCGCGTAGATTTGATTCAACGGTATCGATAAGAGCATCTAAGCGAGCTACATCGATATCGCGCTTGACCGTGGCAGCAACAAGCCCACGCATAAGTTTTTGCCGGTCAAAAGGCTCTCGTTTGTTATTGCTCTTAATGACCATGAGAGGAAGGTCTTCTCGACGTTCATAGGTTGTGAAGCGGAAACCGCATTTAAGACACTCGCGGCGTCTTCTGATGGCGTCGTTAGATTCAGAGGGTCTTGAATCGACTACTTTAGAGTCTTCAAAACCGCATTTGGGACAGTGCATCTGTTCTCCTTGATAGACAGCACGTACAGTATAGCGTAGTTTGCAAACGTGACACCCCTTATTTTGTGGGTGTACGAGCATAGTCATAACAAAGCATTACAAAAGAACAAATGTTTGCAATTGCTTGGAAGTTTGTTATGATTTCAGGAGAACAAGTTTGGAGGAATAATGCCACGTCCCCAGTTAAGTCCACGCGTGCAACAAATATTTGACTTCATCTCAACCTATGCTTCTCAGCATGGCTATCCCCCGTCGGTAAGGGAAATTGGCTCTTCTGTGGGTCTCAAATCACCCTCTACCGTGCACATGCACTTGCAAACGCTTGAGGAAAAAGGGCTTATCAAGCGGATTGCTAACAAATCTCGCACTATTGAACTTGTGACCGATGCAACACACAAGGCAACTAGCGAAAAAGCTGCTCATCCAAACAACGTTATTGCAATAGATCAAGACCTTAACAGAAATACAATACGGCTCCCCCTGGTTGGGCGGGTAGCAGCTGGAACACCCATTCTTGCCGAAGAAAACATTGAAGATGTAATGACGGTGCCCACCTCTCTTGTAGGAGATGCTGCTTCATTCTTGCTCCGAGTTACAGGCAATTCCATGATAAACGCTGGGATTCTTGACGGTGACTACGTAGCAATTGTCCAAACTCCTGATGCGCACAACGGAGAGATTGTCGTAGCACTCCTAGGAGAATCAGCCACGGTAAAAACATTCTATAAAGAAAAGAATCGCGTACGGCTCCAACCTGAGAATGACGCAATGGAGCCCATCTATGCCAAAGATCCCAAAATAGTTGGTCGTGTCAGCGCGCTCATTCGTCGGTTCTAACAAGATTTTAGTTGTTCCTGTTCTGAGACCAGCTTATGGTCGACCGTTCTAGAAGAATCCCGGTCTTTGATCTCGTGCGAGGGTCTGCCCTTATCTGCATGATTATCTACCATGGCATCTATGATTGGGCCCTGTTTAGTCATCGTCTATCGTTTGTCTATCAACCTTGGGTGATTGTTGTAGAAACTGGCATTGCTTGGACCTTTATCTTTCTCAGCGGATGGATGGTGCGCTTCTCTCGCGACAATGTGCGTCGCGGACTCTGGTACCTTTTCTGGGCTCTTATTGTTTTTGCTGTAACTCTTGCTGCAGACATTGATATCCCTATCACCTATGGGGTTCTCTTTTTTCTTGGCGCTTCTACCTTCATCATAGGAGTGCTTCAAAAAGTTCGACCACTCCCCTCCCGTTTATTTTGGTCTGTCATCTCCTTTTTGCTCTTCCTTCTTTTATACGGCGTACCGCAGCATCGCTTGGGCATCGGTGCGGTTTCTCTTCCTCTCTCGTCCTTCTCGTCCATCGTTTACGGACATGGACTCGCGTTTTTGGGCTTTCCTGGCGCGAGCTTTCAATCTGGTGACTATTTCCCTCTCATTCCCTTCTTTTTCCTCTATTTAGCTGGGGCAATTGCAAGTCATTCTGTCCCAGAAACTATTTATAGCAAAAAACCTTTCTGCTGGTCCCTTCCGGTTGTCAATTGGATGGGAAGACATTCTCTCC
Source organism: uncultured Atopobiaceae bacterium (assembly GCA_910579165.1). Classification (GTDB taxonomy): domain Bacteria; phylum Actinomycetota; class Coriobacteriia; order Coriobacteriales; family Atopobiaceae; genus MGBC105563. The sequence continues at coordinate 23,932 of CAJTTF010000002.1, read as the reverse complement.
TCGTATACCTCATCCACCAACCAATTCTTCTGGGGATTATCTCGATTATCTTCCAGCTGAATACACCTTAAGCGCTAGCACATTGAGAACTGCAGCGTTAAGATCTAATAATTAAGATCTCTGTAAGATTCCACGATGCTGGCAGCGGCGCATTCAGGGGTTTTATCGGACATGTCAATAGGAACAGCACGTCCATCACGAGCAATCCAGGAAAGTTGTCTTTTTGCATAGTGACGAGAGCGTATTTTAGTCTGCTCTTTTGCATCTTCGAGACTCAAGACTCCCTCAAGATATGCACACACCTCTTTATAGCCAATAGCCTGAGTAGCAGTCATTCCTTCCGAAAGGCCTTCTTTTTTAAGGGTTGCCACTTCGTCAATCAATCCATTCTCAAACATACCGTCAACGCGATGATTAATTCTGCTATACAGCTCTTCTCTTGGCATAGTGAGGGCAAATATGCAAGCCGCATAATGAGGCTTATGCTGTTTCAGGCCTTTATGCTGCTCGGTATAGAGAATTCCTTTATCGAGCATTTCGAGCGCACGAATAATGCGCTTCGTGTTGTGAGGTTCAATGAGACTCGTAGCTCCTGGATCTCGTTTTATAAGCTCAGAGAAGAGCGCACTAATCCCCTTCTCTTCCAGAAGCTTTTCATAACGCTTCCGAGAAGAACTTTGCAGTGAGCCTTCGGGAAAGTTCATTTCATCAATTACGGCATCAAGATAAAGCCCGGAACCTCCAGCAAGCACTGGTATAGTGTCGTTCTCTAAAAGCCCATCGATAACTGAGCGCGCACGATGTTGAAAGAGCGCAACAGAGTACTCTTCCTCAATTGAGGCTATGTCGATAAGATGATGAGGGACGCGTCTTTCTTCTTCAGGGACTTTAGCAGTGCCAATATCCATGCCCCTATAAATCTGAAACGCATCAATGGAGACGACCTCTCCGGAAACGGTCTCAGCAACGATTTGCGCGACCTCAGATTTACCCACTGCTGTAGGGCCAACGATTGCGATTGCCTGCGGTTTTGTCATATGCATCTCTTAGGGAGAAATAGAGTTTATTGAGGCTAGCGAACAGCGCGTGATGCGAAAGTGTCTTTGGCCTGGATTGTGCCACGAAGATACCACGTCTTGGCAAGCTCAATCTTTACTGGCACAATTTCGCCAATGTAATCATTAGGAGTGCTCCCATTGGGTAGGTCAAAATGAACAGTGACATTATTAGGGCTATGTCCAACCATGACCGATGGGTCTTTTTTGGAGACGCTTTCAACGAGAACATCTACAATATCGTTCAATACCTTTTGATTTGCACGTAAGCTCTGCTCTTCAACTAAGCGGACGAGGCGCTGGAAACGATCTGCAATCTCTTCGGGAGTTGATCCGTTTTCCCAGGTAGCAGCAGGAGTACCCTTTCTCTTAGAATAGATGAAAGTAAAGGCACGATCAAAGTCAGCCTCGCGTACCATGGACAACGTTTCTTCAAAATCTTGTTCCGTTTCTCCAGGAAATCCAACAATGATATCGGTCGTAAGGCAAAGGTGTGGAATCTTCTTGCGAAGCCTTTGAACTACGCTCAAGTAGTCTTCCCGCGAGTACTTGCGATTCATCTTTTTGAGAACCCTTGTTGAGCCAGACTGAACAGCAAGATGCAGATGCGGCATGATGTTGGTGTTTTTGCTCATGACGTCAATGATGTCATCTGTGAGGTCTTTGGGGTGTGAGCTGGTAAAACGAATGCGTTCAAAGCCTATATCTGCTATCCCCTGAAGAAGTTCCGCAAAGCCATACGCATAGGAATTCACGTTTTGGCCCAAAAGCGTAACTTCTTTAACGCCATCTTCTCTGAGAAGCTTTGCTTCTTCCAGAATGACTTCGGGCAGCCTTGAGCGCTCCCTGCCGCGGACATAAGGAACGATGCAGTAGGAGCAAAAATTATTACATCCATACATGATGGGCAACCACGCAGAAAAGGTCTTCTCCGGCCGACGGATGATTTCATCGTTTGTATCGGTATACGGTTCTTCCACGTCAACAAGAGGATGATCCTTTAAGACAGATTGAGGGGCTTCTCGAGCGTTTTTGAGGAGCTCTAGCAAGCGAGGAAGGGCTTGTGTTCCAAACACTGCATCAACGTTTGATGCATGAGTGCGAATGGCTTCTCCATCGCGCTGCCCAATGCACCCCCCTACCATTACGGTTCTCCGTCCGGAGCGTGGCGCTGGAAGGTTCTTGAGAGAAGAAACTTGTGCAAAGAGCTGCGTATCCGCCTTTTCGCGGACGCAACAAGTCATAAAAATTGCTACATCGGCGTTCTCCAAGCTATCTGCTTCTAAAAGACCAGCTGCCTCAAGAATGCCGGTAACGCGTTCTGCGTCACTCATATTCATCTGACACCCAAACGTGCGTACAGAGAACGTGAGGTGTTGAAGATTGGACATGAGCATGCGCTGAGGCACAGACAGGCTAGCTAACGTTAAGGGGCTTGACTTCCATCGTGTCTAAGTCAGTAAGTGCTTTTATGTTGGTGGCCTTAACTCTTAAGGGATGAACAGCAATCCTGATAGCAGTGCGGGAATTGCCATCAATTTCTATGTCAGAAAAGGTGGGCGTAACCGAAACGTCAAACCCAGAAGGAATAAGAAAACCGCGTGCTATAGCAACAGCCTTAATAGCTTGATTGACCGCACCAGCTCCAACGGCCTGAATTTTTACGGGAACATCATCTTTGACCATACCAGCGATGGCGCCGGCTACACTTGCCGGTGAAGATTTGGATGAGACCTTGAGAAATTCCATGTATGCTCCGTTGGTGTTTTGTTAGTGAACGTTTTTGGTGCGTTATATTACGTTAAAGTTCAGTGGCTTATCATAGCACTTCAGGCGCTGGTGTCGATGTCAAAATGAAAGTCAACACGGAGGCGTCCATTTCTAAACGTTAGCTTGGGGCTGCGGTCCATTACGAGATAATAGCGCTCTTGTAGCAGATCGACGTCTGTTATGAAAGCCTTCAGAAGTTCGCTCTGATCCTCTTGCGAGAGACGCACCTTGCGAATGGTCGAAAGCTCAGTGCTTGGATGGGGCTTGCGATCTTGTGTTTTTGCCCGTTGCTCTTTTGGTTTTTCTCTAAGGCGCCTCAAGATATCGCGTACCGGTTTAATCTCACCCGAGAGAATGCGATGAGCAGTGCGCTGGGAAACTTCAAGACCAAGATTGCCTGCTGCTTTCACGAGGGCATCTCCATCTGCAGCAGCAACCAATTCAGTAAAGATCCCATATGGTCGTGAAGCACGCGTCTGAGGAAAAGAGCCGTTTCCAAGACTGGAGGTAAATACGGTACGAATACTCGCAAGAATCTCAGCAGGTGAACCTACGAATGTGCACGATGATTGCCCCTCGGACAAGGCGAATGAAGCACATGTCTTGTAAATATTGTTGGGACCTGCTCCCAGCTGAATTTCGCCCTCGTCGCCCTCAATAAAATCGGGGAGCGTTGATTGGTCTTTAAGCTCTCCGAGGCTCGTGGTGTCAATCTGGACACAAAACGCACTTCCTTCACCTTTTGCTGATTGAGAGACTCGTACGTTATCTGCGTTGGCGGCAATAGAGAAGAGCGCCATCCCCCGTCCATGAATTCCCCACTCATCCATGCTGGCACTATCGAGTTTCGTAGTAACGCGCGGTTCAAAAATCGTTTCATGAAAGGCTTCCGGTATTCCAGAGCCATTATCGAGAATATTTAGGTGGCGCTTGTCGTCAGTTTTATTGGTAGCAACAAAGATGAACGTAGCACCCGCATCACGGGCGTTGCGCAACATTTCTATAACAGCATCCTCGGTACAGCGGATATCCTGGAGAGCTTGGCGCTTTTCGGCCTCGCCTAATTTGAGACGCACAAATCCCTCGCCAAGCGACTCCGAGATGCGTTGTGTGTTGGAGCCCGTCAGTTTATCGACAAAATAGGAAAGAGACTGAGGGTCCTGAGTGTTGTGTGCTTCCTCCCAATCAGCATCGTGAGAGATCGGCGGAGTATGTGACGTTTGAGAGGATTTGTCCTTCATGGCAAGAGCGCACCAGAGCGTCAGAGAAAGATCTCTAAATTATTTTGCCGTTTCAATCGCTCTTGATTCGCGAATAACCACAACTCTAACTTCACCCGGGTATTGCATTTCAGACTCAATCTCCTGAGCAATGTCGTGGGCTAAGACGCGCGAGTCTTCGTCAGATACTTGCTCGGGTTGGACCATAACGTGAATCTCTCGACCGGCTTGCATAGCGTAGGTTTTCTCAACACCCTTATGAGCGTTAGAGATCTCCTCCAGCTGCTCAAGACGTTTGATATAGGCCTCAGCTGATTCGCGACGGGCTCCAGGGCGTGCAGCACTGACAGCATCCGCTGCCATGATGAGCATATCAAGAACGCTGTTGGGCTCGACATCATTATGATGCGCAGCAACGGCGTGAACAACCTCAGGATTCTCCCCCGCCTTCTTGAGAAGTTCGGCGCCAATCACGGCATGAGAGCCACCAGCTTCCTGGCTAGTGGCCTTTCCAAGGTCATGAAGAAGGCCTGCACGTTTCGCAATTGTTTCATCAAATCCAAGTTCAGAGGCCATGAGACCAGCGAGTTCTGCAACTTGCACTGAATGCTGCAAAACGTTCTGACCATAGCTCGCACGGTATTTAAGAGCGCCAAGCGTTTCTATGATTTCTGGCTTAAGATCATGGATGCCGGCTTCAAAGGCGGCCTGCTCTCCTGCCTCCATCACGCGCTCGTGTACGAGCTTCTCGGCCTTTTTGTACATCTCCTCAATACGCGCAGGATGAATACGGCCATCAGCAATGAGGTTTTCCAGAGCCACGCGCGCAGTCTCACGACGAACAGGGTCAAAACAAGAAAGAACAACCGTCTCAGGCGTGTCATCTATTACGAGAGAAACGCCGCTAATTTGCTCAAACGTGCGGATATTGCGGCCCTCGCGACCAATGATGCGGCCTTTGAGGTCATCTGAGGGAATGTGTACGGTTGTGACAGTAATCTCACCCGCTTGGTCAGACGCGGCACGCTGAATGGCAACTGAAATGATTTCACGAGCCGTGCGTTCAGCGGTAGCGCGAACGCGAGCCTCAGAATCTCGCAGTATTTGCGCTTCCTCAGCAACTACCTGTTCTTTAACACGCGCAATAAGCTCATCGCGCGCCTCCTGCTGCGTGAAAGATGCAATGCGTTCCAGCTCGTCGTTTTGGCTTGCAAACATTGCATCAAGCTCTGCGTTGCGCTCATCAAGAGACAATTGCGCTTGCTGCAAACTGTCCTCACGCGTATTCAGGGCGTCATTTCTTCTATCAAGCGATTCCTCGCGCTGAATAATGCGTGTTTCAAGATTGCGAAGCTCATTTTTGCGCTTTGCATCCTCGTGCTCATTTTGCTGCTTAAGCTTCATGGCCTCTTCGCGAGCAGCAATGAGCGCTTCTTTCATCGCAGTTTCTGCATCGCGCTCTGCAGATTTTCTAATACGATCAGCCTCATCAGAAGCCTCTTCTACGGCCTTATCGGCAATATGAAGCTTAGAGTTAGCGCGATTTTTAATAGTAACGAAGGCGACGAGTCCGCCTATAGCAAGACCGATAACGCCGGCCAGGACGATCCAGAAAGCTAGCATGTTTTCTCCTTAAAGCAAAGTGGGCAAACAGATGCCCGTCATGTTCAGTTTGAGGTCGCGAAAGCTTTCTTGAGCCTGTTGAAAGAGAGCGTTTTTCTTGATACTTCTGCTCTCTGAATATAATACCTGCTTAGAGGGTTAGTTTCTTAAATATTTCATCTTGGCAGGACCAAGAAGATAGCTTTTCGACAAAGAAATAGTACGCGTTCTGGCGCCCAATTGTCAATGGCAATTTTTGCTCTTATCGCTTTCAAGAAACCTCGATAAAGGTCTTTGACTTAGGGGTTCCCGTAAGCATTGAGTTGGTCTGCAAGAACCCAAGAAATTAAAATCATCTTCTCCAGTACTTCAACTGACAAGTTCCATACATACGCGCCAAGAACACAAATAATCTCAAGGGTTTAGGCGCTACTGGGTTCATAGAAGGCACGATTATGGGGGGTTTCATCCACTTCAACCTTGCTTACCGGAAGATGAACCTCCATGCACCGATCAAAAATATCGTGCGCCAGATTTTCAGCTGTCGTCCTATAGGGAAGCTCCAGCAAAGCAAAGCCCTCTTTTTCAAGGGCGGCAACTGTAGAAGGTTGAAGAGATCCTTTTTCCAAAAGAAACGTATGGTCAAAACAAGAGCAAATGTTAGCAATACAAGCTTTTGCCTGAGAAAAATCCATGACCATATCCCCTTCCGTACCTTCGCGCTGTAAAGCAGTGTCGTCTACGCAAAGCGTAACAACAACGCGATAGCGATGACCATGCAAGTTTTCGCATTTACCATGGTAGTTAGAGAGAAAATGGGCGGCATCAAAATGCCCTTCCACTTCAATCCCATACATTGTGAGCTCCTAAACCCTTGTTGCAAGCCATGCGAGAGCAGATTGAACTGTATTATCCCCCACCTCAGTTAACGCCGAGCCTTCTTCCCAAATGCCAGCGCAATCCACCGTATTTACATTTGCATCGGTTTTTTGATAAGAGCGCAAAGCAAGCGCAAGATTAAAGCCACAAATAAAAGGTATCGAAGACTGGGCGAGCCCCACATGAATACGCCAATGCTTTGCCACCGTCCTCATGCCAAAATTCTCAATCCCTTCAACAATGTAGAGAAAAGGATTGTCGATACTCTGGCGATTAGCAGTGGTTCTATCCTCGGCCTTGTCATAAGTGACGGCAAGGTCGGTCTGATAGGAAGGCAGATAGGTAGCATCATAGCCCGCCAGCGTCGCATAGGTCTCTTGATTGTTTGCGAGATTATCGGCATCAAGCTGGGAGTAGTGCAATGTCGCCTGTTCAATGGTCCCAAAGTATTGGTTTTGTTCCGTATTCTTTTGCAAACTATCAAAAGCGGAGACAGGACGGACAGGAGGAGCAAACGTTTTAATGTAGTCTTCAATTGATTCGATGCGAACAGTCCCTCTGCGTGCATTAAGAGTAATCCAGACGCCATGCGCGTTGAGCGCCGAAATATAGTCGTGCGCCGATGCATACTCTACTGTCGCTGGTGAGGGAAGCTGCGCGACTCCAGGTTGTGAGGATTGCGATGTTGCACTTCCGTCGACAAGTGCGTCCGCGTCCACCGAACCTTGCGCACCTGGAAATGCCTCAATAATATGATTATTTTTCGTAATAGTGGCAGGAAAGGCGGTGTTGGCGAAAAAATCCTTAGCTCCGTCTTGTAAAAATGCGATAACGGCATTGTAGTAATTTCCATCGGTGAAAATACCACCTGATGTTTCTTCCAATGAAAGCGTCGTGTCGTTTTGCGAGAAATTATAACCGTTCACAACGTTTGCGTAATCGCTAGCAAGGGCGTGTGAATAAGCATGACCGAACGTTTTGGGTGCACGCGAATCTTCTTCTGAATACTGTCCGTGGAGCCATTCGTAGGCAGCATCCATAGTATTCAGATCAATCTGAGGGTTCCAAACCATTACAGAATCAGGGGCATCAGAGAGCAGAATGCCCTCTGTATTCCAAAGCGCTGCCCCAGAATCCTTCAGGAAATTGGCATAGGGAGAGGTATCACCGGAGACACCAACTGTTGTAGCAATCGCTCCTGCGGCAGATACTCCCATAAGAGCCACATGCCCAGCGCTCCCAGGCAGATTTGGTGCATTTAGCCGCACGAAGCGAATTGCGCTTTTGACATCTATGACCGTAAAGGGTGCACCTCCTGGATACTGCCCTTCTTCCTTATTAGATTGCACATATCCACTGGTCTTGCCTCTGCAGCCAGTAAACACATAGATAACGCCTTCGGACATATAGGGCGCAAGTCCTTCATAGGAATAGGAAGTAGCGGGAATCTGCGCCGAGAAGTTCTTGCAATTTAGCGGCATAACAACGGGAGCTGTAGCACCCGTATAGCGGCCCTGAATTCCTTCGGGATTAAGGATCACTTTGTAGGTGTCGCCATTTTTCTCGGCAGCAAAGTAGTTGCCAGGGACGTAAATGGAGAGCTTTTGATAGTCGGCAGCCACGGGGTTTTGAACATACGGAATGCCAAGCTGATAATAAACGTTGTTGTCTTCATCGTAATTCCACTTCCCCATGTCAAGAAGAAGAGATGAGTAGGCGCTCATATCAAGGTGAGATTCTTCTTTTTGCGGGCGACCACATCCAGCGAGCGTTGCCGTCAGTCCGGCAGCTGCACCGAGAGTCGCCGTTCCTGCAAGGAAATGACGACGATTGAGCTTTATGGGAGACTCATCATTCATTTTTATACCAGCTCGTTGACGTTGCCTTTGCTTGAAAGTATAGCGCAAGCCCAAAATGGGGTATCCTCTACTTTATAAACAACAAAGGAGCCAGCCGCGATGAAGAATCAAAAGCAATCTCAAAAGAACGCCTCGAGCCATACCTACGCTCATACTGCTCGCAGCGATCAGTCATGCACTGACAGAGAGGGCACCAAAAATGATTATGCGCGTATTGTTTCATGGTGGCAGGGTCTCTCGCGCACGAAAAAGCTGTACGAGCTCAACGATTTCGCAGAGGAGTTTTGCTATCACTCAGCAAAGGTTGAGCGCTCTGATTTATGCTATGCCGAGGCCCTCGAGGTTTACAATCACGATACTGTGACCAGTTACACAGGCGATATCCGTTCCCTCATCTCCGTCCTCAATCAGCGCGCGGCCTTGTGGTGGATGATTGAGAAAATCATCGCACACGCGCCGCTTGATGAAGAATTAATTCTCACGCTCCACAGAGCGCTTGTTTATCACACGCTGTCCAATCATCAACTCATGGATGGCGAGCGACCCGGTAAATACAAAGTATGCGATTACTTTGTCCGAGAAACCCGTGAGGTTGGCGCCGCGGCAAATGAATGTCCGAAGCTAACCCGAGCCCTGCTCTCTGAAGTTCAAGAAGCTCTGGGGGACCTTGATCTTGAGAAAGCCCTGACCGTTGCGGCTTATCTCCATGTACAACTCGTTGTCATCCACCCCTTTTCAGAGGGTACGGGCCGCGTAGCACGAGATCTTGCAAATTATGTACTTCTTGCAAGCGGATATCCCCCAGCAATTGTTTATGAGGACGACAAAGACAGCTACTTTAAAGCACTGGAGATTTTTGACGAAACGGGTGATCTGAACCCGTTCAAGGACTTTTTGCGCTCCTGCATTTGTCGCACCTGGGAATCACGAATTTAAGGGAGATTCTGCGTTAGTTTGTGCAGGGGTGGCCTTTTTGCCTGACTGGGGCGCATGCGTTTTGTGTGCAATAACTAAAATGATAATTCCAGCGATAACAAGAGGTAAAGAAAGTAACTGGCCCATTGTGACAAAACCTACAAGATAGCCAAGTTGGACATCGGGAACACGCACAAATTCCACCGCAATTCTGAAAACGCCATAAAGCAATAAAAACCATCCAATGAACGTTCCCTTCGAACGTGCTGGTACCTTACGGGAAAGCGCAAAGAGGATGATAAAGAGGATAAGACCTTCCAAGAGAGCTTCATAAAGCTGAGAGGGATGGCGCGGGAGTGCTCCCCCACCTGCAAAGACAACGCCCCACGGAACATTTGTGGGTTTTCCCCATAGCTCGCCATTGATAAAGTTGGCGCACCTGCCAAAGAAAAGACCTACCGGTGCTACGATGGCGCACAAATCAGCCATGGTAATGAACGAAAGACGAAGCGCTTTACAGACGATACATCCTGCGATTAGCGCCCCCACAAGTCCTCCATGGAAACTCATACCACCTTGCGAAAACATGCATATCTCAATCGGGTGGGAAAGATAATAACCATTCCCGTAAAAGAGGCAATATCCCAGACGCGCTCCAAATATGATGCCCAGCGCGGTAAAGCAAACGGCGACAAGAAGATCTTCTGCAGGAATCCAGAGTTTCCAATGTCGTATACGACCCCACATTATGAGTCCCCCCAGACCAAAAGCAGCTAGATATGCAAGTGCATACCACCTAATCTGCACGGAACCCAAAGTAAAAGCAATTGGGTTCAGCGAATGATACAGTTCGTTTAGCATGGATGAATCATCATACAAAAACAGAGGGGCTCTGCTTGCAGGCGCTCAAGGATTCCGCATGCGATTGTGGGGTTTGATTTAATCGTCAAGGGCATGAGAAGGGGTTGCGCCAGTTTGGTTCTGATAGTGACTACCCAGAGCCGCGCATCCATATGGCCTTTCGACAGGTGAAGTCATGCGCTCAAAAGAGAGCTGACCTATTCTCATCTGCGGCCGCAGACGGATGGGAAGCGTTGCAACGTTAGAGAGTTCAAGGGTAAGTTCGCCGCTCCAACCTGGATCAACGTAACCTGCAGTGGAGTGAATCATGAGCCCCAAGCGTCCAAGCGTAGACTTTCCTTCGAGCTTCCCCAAAATGTCATCGGGGAGCGTTACCTTCTCAAAGGTCGTACCCAACGCAAATTGACCTGGATGCAGAATGAACGCCTGGTCATCCGGAACAACTATCTCTTCTGTTAAATCTGGCTGCTCTTTTTCGGGATCTATAAATGCATGACTCGAATTCCTAAAAATGCGAAAATGCGATCCCAGGCGCACATCAACACTAGCGGGCTGTATGTCTTTTTCCTTGAGAGGCTTAATACTAATCCGTCCCTCTTTAAGCTCTTGTTTAATATCCCTGTCCGATAAAACCATCGCAGTTTCCTCATCTTTCTTACCAACATATGTTGCGAGCAAACATCTGGTGTTGCTTTGGGTCTTTAAGCCTCATCATAATGGGCCTATTTGGAACTGAATGCTTGACTGCTTATTCTTATCGAAAAGTCACCGCGCAGCAAGCTCGTTCTTACCTGATTAATAATCGCGTTAATTGCATCGTTAGTCAACGCTCTTTAGCGATTCAACCATATCGATATGCGCAAGCTTGGGCAACATTGATACGCAAACAAAAGCGGCAAATAGCATGGTGAGCCCAAGACTGAAGATATAACTTGATGCGTGAATAATCCTACCAAACATTGCCGCATCGACCTCTGCAGTAACTACAACATAGGATTCAAAACCCCACCCTAGAACAAGGCCCGCAAGTGCTCCAAAGCCAACAATAATAAGGATTTCTCGGAAAACGTATGCGGCAACTTCACGACGCCTGAAGCCCAACACTTTAAGGCTTGCAATTTCACGGATGCGCTCAGCGATATTGATGTTGGCAAGGTTGTAGAGAACCACAAAAGCAAGAATCATTGCGGCTATTATGAGCACGATCATGACCAAGTCAACAGATTTCAACATGTCACGATACCTACTGATGAGCTCATCGTTGTAGCGGACTGTATCAACATTCTCCATTGTTTGTAGATGGTCCGCAATGACATTGCGCTCTTGTAGACTCGCGTTAATATTGCAGATAAGCGTGTTGGGAATGGGCTGTGCGCCAAATGCCTTTATATAGGCTGCTTTCCCAATATAGAGATAGGATCCAAGGTAGTTTTCACAGACATTGGATATGGTGACCATATGGGGACTGCCTACAGGATTGCCAGTTTTATCCTGATCGTAGAGTGCAAGTTGATCTCCTGATGCAACATTAAGAGTGGTCGCCAGTTTTTCTGTCAGAATTACCGCATTATCATCAAAGGGAATCGCGTCTTGCGAGGTTCGAACTCTAAATTGATTCAATTGTGAAAACCGTCCATTGTCCTCAGGGCATTCAAGCTGTACCGTGTGTTTTTGATTATTGTCAGTATCTGTGTGAACTACAAGATTTTCCATGGTCAAGGCAACAAGATCCTCAACACCGTTTTGAGTTAAGAGATAGTCTTTTACGGCTTGTATGGAGGAATTGGCCTGCGAAAGATCCCTTGTATTTGCAAGGCTTATGGTTGCGTTATAGCGGGTAAGCCCTGAATTTTTGGCCGGCGATTGAGTCTCCCCCAACGAGGCCCCATCACTTGAGGAGGATAGAGAGCCCTCGTATCCTTCGCTGCCAAATTGGTTATCAATAATGTCATTAATGGCATCCCTTACACCAAAACCTGTAACCAGGAGCATGGTACAGCCGGCAACGCCTATAACGGTCATAAAGAAGCGCGTCTTATAGCGAAATATATTTCTGATCGTCACTTTCCACGAAAAGCTAAAGCGTTTCCAGATGGGCCGTATGCGCTCAAGAAGAATGCGCTTCCCCGGTTTTGGTGCCTTAGGCTGCATAAGAGTAGCAGGTGTTTCCCTAAGCGATGCAATACATGCCAAGAGAGTAGCCCCCAGCGTTATGCCCACTCCCAAAACGAGTGCAACAAAAGCTGGTGAAGACTCTAGTGGCAACGGAAATGCCCTAGCTGGCACGGCATAGATGATGGAGTACGCCTGAAGAATGACACTGGGCAACAGCTGCGACATTAATCCAATACCCAAAAGCGCACCTGTCAGCGAGGCTACGCCAGCATAGACAAGGTACTTGCTCGCAATCTTTGCTCCCGAGTAGCCCAATGCTTTAAAAGTTCCAATTAGTTGGCGGTCATCTTCAACCATACGCATCATGGTTGTAAGCGCTACCAGTGCCGCCACAACAAAGAAGAAGAAGGGGAAAAGCGTAGCAATGGAATCTATCCGCTCCGAGTCGTTCTTGAAACTGACGGCGCCAAAGTTTTGATCGCGATCCAATAGGTAGACATCGGGCTTCTCAATATCCTCAATTCTTTTCTGAGCATCTTCCAACTGTTTTTTAGCATCTCGTAACTCTTTGTGTGCCCGAGCTCTTTGCTGTTCAAAAGAAGAACGCTCTTGCGCCAGACGAGCTTCTCCTTGATCTACTTTGACCTGAGATTCAAGGAGCGTTTCCTCTTGCGCTTCTATTGCTGCCATTTGCGCTTGATAGAGATTATCGGGAATTAATCCTGCCTCATAAGCCTGCTGTAACTGTGCTTTTTTCTCGGCGAGAAGAGAGCAGGCTTGTCTAATCTGATCCCGAGAGGAGCGTAGCGCTTGTGCCGCATCGTTAATTTTTTTAGCACCGTTGTCTAATGCCTCATTAATACTTGCAACTTTATCGTTATACGTTTTGGTGTTTTTATCAAGTTCGACCTGAGCTTTTGTTTGCACTTCTTTACGACGAACATTGGCGATGTCATCCAATCTGGTCGTTATTTCATTTTTAACGTCCTGGACCTTTTCAAAATAAGAAGATGTACCAAAAACCTCGCTCTTGGCAGCAGGCACAGAAATAAAGAGCTCAGTGTAGGGACTCTCGCTAGAAAAGGCTTCTTCTAAAACAAATGCCACACCCCAAAGCGATCCAGAACCTAGGCTCGTCGTAGAAATCGTTGCGGTATCAAGATAAACCGGACTGTTAACGTAACCCACAATCTTAAACTGGCGTAATTCCAAGGTGCCATCAAGCGACTGTGAGCCATAGAGAACATTAATGGTGCCACCTAGATCGTCGGGAATTGCCTCGCGATGCAGAAGGACACATTCATCTGCCGCTTCTGGCCATCTACCACTGACAAGCGTTGGCTGATTAAGAGCAGTTGCATTTTCACTCGATTGCGCATCAAGTAAATCAGAAATTCCAGAGAGCAGCTCTCTCCCCCTTTGAATGTTTTCAGGAGTTAGTGAGGTTATGCGAATCTCGTGATTGTAGTCTCCTACCTGGGATATGGTATCAACCGACTTAGTGCACATAACCTCGCCAACGCCGGGAACCTCATCAATTATGTTTACTGTAGACTGGCTGATGCCAAGCGTAGACGTCAGCTGGATATCAAAAAGCTGTGCCTGTTTTGCGTACGTATCAGCAGATTCACGCATCCCTGAGCCGCTCATGCGAAGACCCGCAAAAAAACCACAACCAACCGCCACAATAATGACAATGGCTGCAAATCTTCCAAAAGAATGGCGAATCGTGCGGAGTGTTTCCTTAGCAAAAGTAGTCTTCATGGACCTGTTTCCTACCACATAAGGGTCTTAGCGTCCTTTGGGCGCTTATTAGTAGTGATTTTTGAGGCTTTGCCTTCGCGCACATGGATAACCCTGTCAGCAATCTTGGTAAATTCAGTATTGTGCGTCACGATGGCTACGGTTTGTCCCTTTTTGCGACTCGCGTCCTGCAGAAGACTAAGGACTGCCTTGCCGGTTTTGAAGTCCAGCGCGCCGGTTGGTTCATCGCAGAGCAAAAGCTTGGGATTTTTGGCAAGCGCGCGAGCAATAGCGACACGCTGCTGCTCTCCGCCAGAGAGTTGGGCGGGGAAATTGTCCATGCGTTTCTTGAGTCCTACTTCTTCCAAAACTTTATGCGCACTCAAGGGATTAGGACAGATTTGACTAGCAAGCTCCACGTTCTCTAGAGCGGTGAGATTTTGTACCAGATTGTAGAATTGAAAGACAAAGCCAATCTCAGTCCTGCGATACTCGGTCAATTCGCCAGACGACATGTTTGAAATATCTTTATCGCCAAGAGTTATCAGGCCTGAACTTGCAGAATCCATGCCGCCAAGCATATTTAAAACGGTCGTTTTACCGGCACCAGAAGGCCCGACAATAACGCAAAGCTCTCCCTCTTCTATGGTGAAAGACATGTTATCAACAGCACAAACCTCAACTGAGCCCATATGGTAGATTTTTTTAACGTCCTTGAATTCCACAAATGCCATGAAATGTCTCCTATTTGTGTACAAAGAAAGCCGTTGGTCGTATCGTATCGGTTGCTGCAAAAATGGTACCCAGAAGAATACACACGCAACACAATATCTCAATACCATCAGGAATCTTTCCCAAGATGATGAGAGAAAAGATGACCGACCAGGCCGAATAGCTTATATTTACCGCCATGGCTTTACCCGCACCTATCTTCTTAATTCCTTGGTAATAAAAGAGGTAACTCGTAATTCCAAGCGCTGCGGCAAGACCAACAACCGATATCACGGGTGAAGCGATAGCCTCAAGCAGGGTAGGCAGTGCTCCAATGAGAGGGAGTAGCAAGAATAGATAGATGATTGCACTCGTGGTTTCTCGGATTTGAAGGGCACATTCGTTATCAACAGCATCGTCACGCATTCCCCAGGCGAGAAGAACCGCTTCGCTCCCCCACCCAAGAACGCAAAGAATTGCTCCTGTTAATCCTATCAAAGAGTTGCCCTCCGTAGTTTCGGTTGCTGTTTCAACCCCCATCACAACTATAGCGGCAATAGCAATACATAGAGCAAGCCATTGACGAGGCCTCATATGCTCTTTTAAGAAAACGGTAGCAAGCGCGGCCCCAAGCGCAGGATAAAAACTGGAGATAATAGCGGTTGTAGCAGGTCCAATATTGCTAATGGCAATGACATAACCGCCCATCCCCAGAGGACCACCCAGGCAAGCAGCAAGAATGCATGCCTTACCCCCGCGGCTTTTAAGCGCAATCCACGTGTCTAGAAGGCGGCGCTTTACACCCATATACAGAAGCATCCAGAGAGCGCAAAACGTATCGTGCAGTCCAGCTCCAACTAGAGCAAGAACAACTGCTCCACTAATCGCAAGAGAGGGATTTGCAACAAAGGGCTCTATGGGCAGATAGAGCGAAAGAGCGATACCCAAAACTATGGTATCGAGAGCCCAAAAAATTCCTGAAACAATGCCGAATTTCACGTTAGTTTCCTACGAACTACGCCTTAATGGTTGTGCGCGCAGCAGTCACCTTCTTCATCATCGGGATTGGCGTTATTATGATGAGCGCCTCCTCCGCAACAACCACCACGTTGATGTTCCTCTTCCTCATGTGTTCCATGATTACAACAGCCATCATGTCCTATGTGGTGGTCGTGACCGTTGCACGGTCTTCCACTGCTACCGCCTTTACCCTGATGGCCTCTCGGGCCATGTCCTGCACAAGAACCTTCTCCGTGACCACAACAACCACCCTGAGCACCGCCCATCATATGGGACATATGCTGGTAGAGATCTTCTCGGATATAAACGTGTTCAATACGACCAACATACTGAACGGAAAAATCCTTCGCCGGATAGCAATCCTTGGGAACGGCTTGCTCGCAAAAAGCCTGAGGATCAATTGGTTGTGCATAGATCTTATGACAGACAAACACGAGCTGGGCTTCTTCAAAGGTCATAACATCGCCTAGCGGTGCAGGTGTAATACCGGCCTCTTGCACCTTGTTTGAGTCGCGACCTGATTGGGTTCCACAAATGTGGAGAGCATGCTCCCCGGAAGGTCCCAAGAAAGAAAGGGTAAAGTCATCAGTTGCGTCTAAAAACTCGTTTGTGTAACGCTGTGGACGCACATAAATGGTGGCAACCGGCTGGCGCCATAAAAAGCCCATCTGCCCCCAAGCTGCTGTCATGGTATTAAAAGAGGATTCATTACCTGCAGTAATGAGCATTCCTTCCTTGCCAATAAGATCGAAAGGATTCATATCGAATGATGAAAGGGGTATTTCCTTGAAATTCATATAGCTGCCTGCTTTCTGGTTCTTTGGCTTTCCTGTTATTTGAGCCTAGGGTCACTCTCTATTTACAGGGTTAATCTTTGCCCTCATCGGGAAACTCCGCACTCGCATTAAAGGAGATTGAGTCGAGCACATGTTGAAAATAAGGCCATTCCTGAGCATAGGTATCCGTGGGGCAAAGAGCCGTAATAAGATAGGCCTGATCACCTGAAGCAGCTATCATTTGTACGCCTTTTGCTTCCTTGCTGCCTATAGTGTCAGCCCTTGACACAATAGCAACCCACATGCCGCCCCTTTGTCCAATTGCAAGATCGGCGACATCGACATCAATCTGTTCACTCTGGGCCACGGCAGCTACAAATAAACGCATGCTAGACACATCCGAAACGGATGGCACCCCATACCTTGAAACATTCGAAGATGCAATCTTTATATAGCCATCATCCACAGTTCCCCGTGTCACCACCACTGTTTGCGCACCTTCATAGGTCATGACAGACCAAGTGAAGGGATACTCCAGTGAAACATCACCTGTGCCATAGCGCGTGTATGAGATATCGCTCCCATCACCTGTGGGCTCTGGTTCTGAGGCGCTCTGGGGCACTATGGGCTCCTCGGTAGTTTCTTGTTGCGGGACATCTTGCTTATTAAAAAGACCAAAAGCCCAGGCAAGAGAGAGTCCCAGGGCGCATATGAAAAGAATTATAGCGACGGCTATCGCAATTTTCTTTCCTTTACTAATCCCCCCTGATTGTGTAATAGGAGTCCTTTTAGACGTGTCCTGAGTGCCTTGGGCGCTCTTGTTCTCTAAACACGCTAGCTTCGTCGTCTTGGGTTCTGGAATTCGTTGTGTTTTTTTGTTTCCTGCCATACACGGCTCCTTCTGTACGCGCGCTCCACTTACTCGAAGCGAAGTGCCTCTACCGGGTCTTTCTTTGCCGCCAAGCGGGCAGGAATAAAGCCCGCAACGAGGGTGAGAAGGACCGAAATACCAATAAGTGTAAATGCATTTACCCACGTGAATGCCGCGATATTCTCGGCACCGAAAATACTTTTAATAGCAGCGCTAATAAACACGTCAAGGATGAGCAAGATGATGTTTAAGAGCGTTGTTTTTACGCACCCAGAAGGGCCTAAAATGGCGACGAACTCAACAGAATCAAACGAGATATTAACGTCGTTTAGAGCTTGAACTTCTTGGGTAGAAGACGCGTAAATTTTTGTGATGTTATGCAGCTTCAACATGACGGCGACATTATAATATATGGAACAAAAAAGCGGACGAACATATATAAACGGCAAAGGACGTCTATGACCAAGAACCTCCTTTCAATTAAAGATCTCAGTGCCTCTGTTGCCGATAAACCCATCCTCCATAACGTCAACCTTAATCTAGAAGAAAACACCACTCACGTCCTCATGGGCCCAAATGGTGCTGGTAAATCTACGCTTGGGCACGTCATTATGGGAGACCCCAGCTACTCGGTAGACAATGGGTCTATTACCTTTAATGGGACTGATATCACTGATCTCACTACTGACAAGCGCAGTTTATCTGGCATTTTTCTCTCCTTTCAGGCACCAGTGGAAATCCCAGGTGTCCCCCTCTATTCTTTCTTAAGAACCGTCTGTGGTTTACGCCCCAACCTCAAATCCAGCGCAAAGCAGTTCAGAAAACGCGTAACAGGGCTTGCCAATCAACTCGATATGAATCCAGCACATCTCACGCGCGAGCTTGGCGTTGGATTTTCAGGCGGTGAAAAGAAGAAGGTAGAAATGCTGCAGCTCTTGCTTCTTCAACCAAAGCTTGCCATTTTAGACGAGACGGACTCAGGTCTTGATGTAGACGCATTGGCTGTCGTCTCTCAAGGTATACAGGCTTATAGGGAGTCTTGCGATGGCACGCTTCTCATTATTACGCACAACACGCGCATCCTTGAGCGTGTTAACGTGGATAAGACGCATGTTATGGTTAACGGTAGTATTGTCGCAAACGGAGACGCCAAGCTTATTGACGACATAGATGCAAATGGCTTTGAGGCTTGGGAAAAAGCCGCGGGGTAGTTATATTATGTGCGCACGCAAACGCAGCGAAGTAAAGGATGTCGACCGCTCACTCTACGATTTTGTCAAGAGCGAAGAGGGCTATGAGCGCTTTGCTGATGGTCTCTCCCCCGAAATCGTTGAAGAGATTTCCGCCAAAAAGAACGAACCCGCCTGGATGCTGGAGCTTCGCCTTAAATCTCTTGCGCTTTACGAAAAAATGACGATGCCTTCCAACTGGGGACCTTCCATTAAAGGCCTGGACATGAATCATATTTCAACCTACGTAACCTCCGGTGATACACAGGTTGATTCCTGGGAAGAGGTTCCCGAAGATATCAAAGACACGTTTGAGCGTCTTGGAATTCCTGAAGCAGAACGCACCAGTCTCGCGGGCGTAGGAGCGCAATACGATTCCGAGCTTGTTTATCACAATATGCGTGAGGAAGTTGCAGAGCAAGGGGTTGTCTATTCAGGCATAGAAGAGGCTTTGCACGGACCTTATGAAGAGATTATTCGCGATCACTTTATGAAGCTTGTTCCTCCCACTGATCATAAATTCGCAGCTCTGCATGGGGCTGTTTGGTCAGGAGGCTCCTTTGTCTTTGTGCCAGCGGGCGTCCATCTTGATTTTCCTCTTCAATCGTACTTTCGCCTTAATGCAGCCGGAGCTGGCCAGTTTGAACATACGCTCATTATTCTTGAGAAAGGTGCCGATCTACACTTTATTGAGGGCTGTTCAGCGCCAAAATACAATGTTGCTAATTTGCATGCAGGATGCGTTGAACTCTTTGTGGCTGAAGATGCACACCTTCGTTACTCAACCATTGAGAATTGGTCGAAGAACATGTATAACCTCAACACTAAGCGTGCACGCGTAGAAGCAAGAGGCTCGATTGAATGGGTCTCCGGTTCATTTGGGTCTCATGTTGGTTATCTTTATCCCTCCTCCCTTCTCATGGGTGAGAATGCTACCTGCGATTTCTTAGGTATCACGTTTGCGGGCGCAACTCAGAATCTCGACACGGGATGCAAAGTGCACATGGCAGCCCCCAATACGCGCGCCAATGTTGAAACGAAATCATTGTCCAAAGGTGGCGGCATCTCAACGTTTAGGTCTTCTGTTGTGGTCACTCCGGCCGCATCCAACGCGCGAGCAAGCGTCTCCTGCCAGTCGCTCATGCTTGATGATGAGTCGCGCTCCGACACAATTCCTGCCATGGATGTACGTTGTCAATCTGCCCAGGTTGGCCATGAAGCCACAATTGGACGCATCTCCGACGAAACCATCTTCTACCTCATGTGCCGCGGTCTTACAGAGGCCGATGCCCGCGCTATGGTAGTGAACGGTTTTGCAGAACCCATTAGCAAGGAGCTTCCTCTTGAATATGCCGTAGAGATGAACAATCTCATCAAGCTTGAGATGGAGGGGGCGATAGGATAATGGAATTCAAACATCTCAACGCAGCCCCTGCTCAAACCTGGAATTGGCTTGCAATTAACGATACTGATCTCCGGCTTCCGGATTCTCTCGTTGCGTTCCTGCCTTCTTCTTTTTGCAAGGCTATAGAAGAGAAGAAGGAGACACCACGGCTTAGAGATATTATCGAGGCCCTTGCTCAGAAAAAGAATACTTTTATAGGTGACGAAGACTCCCAGAATGCATTTACGGTGCTTCTCGATAGCGACAATCCTGCTCAACAAACCTCAATCACGGTTAAGAAGGGTTGTCATGCGCGCCTCTCCATAGCGGCGCTTGGTAGAGAAATAGATACGCAAGCCACCGCCCACGCGCTCACTATACTTCTCGAGGAGGGTAGCTCTCTCACCGTAGAACATCTTGTCGCACAAAGCGACCAGCAGATGCATCTTGAAGCAATTTCTGCAGCACTGAGTAAGAATGCACGTCTCCTGCCAGTCCAGTTCTTTCTAGGATCTGGCCAGATACTATCTGGAATGGACGTTCAAATGAACGAAGAGGGAGCAAAGTTTGTTGGCTCTGTTCAATACGCTGTAGACTCAGATCAGGTTCTCGACTTAACCTACACATTGCTACAAAAAGCTCCCCGCACTACTTCTAGCCTGCAGGTATCGGGCGTACTATCCGATAATGCATCGAAAACACTGCGAGCAACCATTGATTTACAAAAAGGATGTAAGGGCGCGCAAGGTACGGAAAATGAAACGGTAGTTCTCGCCGGAGATAGCGTTATCAATAAGACCCTTCCCACCATTCTTTGTGCCGAAGATGATGTAGAAGGCAACCATGGAGCTACCATAGGGTCGCTCTCAGAAGAGATGCTCTTTTACCTTGCTTCTAGGGGCATTACAGAAGATGATGCTGCCACCTTAATGAAGGAAGCTATTTTGGACAATGCAGCGACCTCTTTGGACGCTCCCCTGTCAGATGCAGCACTCTCGTGGGCACAATGGGCACAAGGGCCTGAAGCTTATGAAACTGCGTCTTCTGCAAGGGCCTTCGTAGAAGAGGTTTAAATGAAAGCAACCAGCACATCAGAAGACATTACAAAAAATCCGTATAAAAAGGACTTCCCTCTTCTCTCCGCCAATAGGGACCTACATTATCTTGACTCGGCCGCAACCACACAGCGCCCTGCACGCGTCATAGAAACCCAAGAGAAATTTTACGAAACGACTAACGCCAATCCGCTTAGAGGACTCTATGAACTCTCCATAGAGGCAACCCAAGAGATACAGGAAGCGCGTGAGCGTATTGCAGCGTTTATTAACTCGCCCTCTTCTCAGGACGTCATCTTCACCCGCAATACAACAGAGTCACTCAATCTTGTAGCTTACACTCTTGGAAATCTCATTCTTCATGAGGGTGACGAAGTTGTTATTACGGTTATGGAGCATCATTCAAACCTTATCCCTTGGCAACAGGTGTGTAAGCGCACCGGAGCCACATTGGTCTACCTGTATCCAGATAAAGAAGGTCATATCTTAGACGAGGAAATCGAAAGAAAGATTACGCCCAAGACAAAGATTGTCTCGATAGCCCACGTATCCAATGTTTTAGGAATAACGCTTCCCGTAAAAAAGATAGCCAAACGTGCCCATGAGGTTGGCGCCTCAAGCCCTGAGCTCATGAGAAGCGCTCCGGGAAGCCCTGGGCCAACTATGAACGACACATGTATTTGTGATGCTGAAGGCAAACCTCACGAAGCAAAGAATATATCGCCACAGCAAACTCTCCCCGGTATCAAGGGAGCGGTGGTGATTGTTGATGCCGCTCAATCTATTCCTCATACAAAGATTGATGTACAAGAACTTGACTGTGATCTTCTCGCCTTTTCTGCGCACAAGCTCTTTGGGCCTTTTGGTGTTGGTGTGCTTTGGGGCAAACAATCCCTTTTGCTTGCCATGCCACCCTTCCTCACGGGTGGCGAGATGATTGATACTGTATCTGAGACGGATGCTGTTTGGGGACCTCTTCCCGAGAAATTCGAGGCTGGCACACAAGATGCCGCGAGCATTGCTGCAACAACCCCTGCCCTTGATTACTTGGAATCTATAGGGCTACCCGTCATTGAAAAACGCGAGAAGGCTCTTATCAAATACCTCTACGATGAATTGAGCGCACTCCCCTACGTCCATATCTACGGTCCTAAAAACCCTGAAGAAAGGACGGGCGTTGTCTCTTTCAATCTTGACGGCATACATCCTCATGATGTTGCTTCGCTGCTTGATTCAAAGGGAATTGCGGTGCGCGCAGGCCACCATTGCGCACAGCCTCTTATGAACTTTTTAGGAACAGACTCTACTAACAGGGCATCTATTGCGTTCTATAATGACAAAAGCGACATAGATGCTCTTGTTGATGGTGTTAAGTACGTATGGGGCATCTTTAATCCTCCTCAAAAGTAATCGTTAAGGCTCAGGATTAACGCCTGCACCATAAACAGCTCTGTCGCTAATAAGGAAATAATATGAATGCAAATGAACTCTATACACCTGCTTTGCTTGATCATGTATCTAACCCAGATTACAATCATGAGCTCTGTAACGCCACCCATTCACATCAAGGCGTCAACCCTACGTGCGGTGATGAACTTAATCTCCATCTGGTAATAAAGGATGGGGTCATAGAAGACGCAGCGTGGACGGGGATTGGGTGCGCCATTTCAAAAGGCTCTGCCGATATGATGAGCGATCTTATTGTAGGTGAAACTGTCGAGCGAGCGTCTTATCTTGCGGAACTCTTTCATCGCCTTGTCATTGGCGATACACTCAGTTCGGAAGAGCGCAAAGAATTAGACGAAGCTATCTCGCTTGAATCCATCTCAAAAATGCCGGCACGGGTAAAATGCGCCGAACTTGCCTGGCGTACGCTTGAAGAAATGCTGAAAAGCCAGTCCTAGAGCTGACTCTACCGTTAACTAGAATCGCGCTCAGAAGCGCACTCGTAAAGGAGCAAAAGGGTAAGGCGCGGACTATAAGGAACTTGCAGCCAGGATGGAGAAAAAGGGTAAGGCGCGGACTTCAAACAGTTTGGACTACGTCCAAAAACTCGTCCGCTAGCCTTACCCTTTTTCTCTTATCAACTAGAAGTATCTTTTCCTCTTACCTCTCCTCTTACTCTGAGCGCTTGCGGCGGAGAATGTACGCTGTAGCGAGAGCTACGCCTCCTGCAATCACTGCCACAAACATCCAGCTGAGAGCGGAAAGGGTGTCTCCAGTTATTGGCACCAGGTCGCCACTTGCGTCAGGCGTAGGCTCTGGGCCAGGGGTTGGTCCTGGGGGAAGGATGTTGTACTGCGCAAAGTAGGTAGCAGTGCCTGCGCACTTCTCGGGCATAGGCGCACCTCCTGTGGGCTCTGTGAACCAGCCTACAAACTCTACGTCTTGCGGAAGCGAGAG
Source organism: uncultured Atopobiaceae bacterium (assembly GCA_910579165.1). GTDB lineage: Bacteria > Actinomycetota > Coriobacteriia > Coriobacteriales > Atopobiaceae > MGBC105563. Next base: position 464 of record CAJTTF010000002.1, on the reverse strand, counting down.
TTCTGGTGCTGTGAGGTCTGTGTCGTAGTCAACGGCTTCTGTCTTGGTGGTAGTGCCATCTGTGAAGGTGAGTCCGTTTGCCACAAAGGTAATCTCATATGCCACAGGCGTCCAACCAGCATAGATGGTGGTTGCTGCATGGATGGGGCTGTTG
>CAJTTF010000002.1:0-210 GCA_910579165.1 uncultured Atopobiaceae bacterium | reverse complement strand
GTTCACCACAGAGTAATTAGCAGGATCTGTAGCGCTCCAGCGCGCATAGAGGGTGGTGTTGTCTGTGATAGGACTTGCGAAGTCAAAGGCGTCCTCTAAGGCCGTATCTTCACACCACGCATCAAAGGTAGCATTTGCAAGCGTTGGGTTTTGAGGGCGGGTTGCAGTAGCGCCTTTAGCGACCACTTGAGACTCTACAAACGAGCCACC
>CAJTTF010000001.1 GCA_910579165.1 uncultured Atopobiaceae bacterium | reverse complement strand
GCTCCTTCTTTGCATTAACAACAGCAAAGAATGCTACCCCCCCCCCAGCATTTTGTCAACTGCGATTGCCGGGGATCCGGGACAAAAATTGGAAAGTTGCAGCTATTAGGAAACGTTAAGTCATGTAATGATGACCCTCGCGTTCTATCAAATAAAAACGCTATGGCGAAACTTGAATTCAGGTCAGACTGGATGAGGTGGGACCCTCTGATAGAGCTTATTTCATGGCCAAAAGCGCTACTATAGAGCGACGCAATGCGATAATTAATACGCCAATCAAGAGTATGTATCGGCACGAAAGAATCATAGACGCTTTTTAGAGAAAGGCTCCCCATCATGAATGACCCGCGCCTTAAGCGTGTTCTTCAGAACCTAGAAAAGCTCAATCTTGAGCAGGCTATCATTACAAGCCCTATCTCCATCCGCTACCTCACCGGCTACGATGTAGAACCTTTCGAGCGGTTTTTAGCCCTTGTCATCTCAACTAAGCGAGAGCCGGTGCTCTTCGTCAATTCCCTTTTTCCAAATGCTGCCCCTTTTGCTCCCCACATTGTTGAACTCACGGATACCGATGAGGTCATTCCTACTCTTTTGCCCTATATTGCCTCCGATGAGGTCCTGGGTGTGGACCAGAACCTCTTATGTAAATGGTTTCTTCCCCTACAAGACGCTCACGCAGCGGCGGGCTATCAACTTGCCAGTAGCATCCTAGACGATGCACGCGCCGTCAAGCTCCCTGAAGAGCTCGATAAAATGCGTGCGGCGTCACGCGTAAACGATGAATGCATGGCCTGGCTCATGGATCACGTCAGGGAAGGTGTCACTGAGCGCGAACTCGCGAATGGCCTTCTCCAGCAGTACAAGCTTCATGGCGCAAGCGGTCCCTCTTTTTCGCCCATCATCTCCTTTGGTGCCAACGCTGCAGATCCGCACCATAAACCTGATGACACACGTCTTGTCAGCGGCAATTGTGTGCTATTTGACGTAGGTTGCGTGCTCGATGAATATTGCTCGGACATGACGAGAACTGCATTCTTTGGCGAGCCTTCGCAAGAATTCATCGATGCTTATAACCTTGTTCTTAAAGCTCAAAAAGCTGCCGAGAACATGGCTGCCCCTGGTGTCGCCTTTTCAGAACTCGATAAAACTGCGCGCGATATCATCACAGCTGGCGGCTATGGACCTAACTTCACTCACCGCCTAGGTCACTTCATTGGACTGCAAGACCACGAGACCGGCGATGTTTCAGCTACCAATACAAATCGCATCGTTGCCGGAAATTGCTTTTCCATTGAGCCTGGCATTTATGTGGAGGGAAGGTTTGGAATTCGTATTGAAGACCTCCTCATCACCACGGATGAAGTCTGCGAGGTCATCAATCACTACCCAAAGGAACTCAAAGTATTTAATTAGGCATCTAGATGCTAAACAACTTGGTTCTTGCCATCTAGGTGCTAATCATCAGGCGCAAGAGCCAACTTAGTGTTTGCCATCTAAGCGCTCATCATCTAGACGCTAGCCATTGAGGTGCACTGAGAAAGTGCCTTGTCGTCTGCCACGACAACGCAATTGGTGTGAAGCTGCAAGATTGAAGCGGGGCATTCTGGTGTGACGGGCCCTTCAATCATATTGCGTACGGCCTCGGCTTTATCGGCACCTGAAGCTGCAACCAGGATCATCTCGGCATGCATAATTGTCTGCACGCCCATAGTGTAAGCCTGGCGCGGCACGTCTTCCGCCTTATCGAACAAGCGTGCATTTGCCTCAATGGTGGAGGGGGTTAAATCAACGCAGTGCGTACCTTTTGAAAAGACATCTGAGGGCTCATTGAAGCCAATATGGCCGTTGCGTCCTATCCCAAGAAGCTGCAAATCCGTGTACCCTGCGCTCTTAACAAGCTTGTCATAGGCAGCACAGGCGGCAGCTGCATCTGGATTCGTTCCGTCGGGGACGTGCGTACGTGCTTTGTCAATATTAATGTGGTCAAAAAACGTGTGGTCCATAAAATAACGATACGACTGTGGATCATCTTTTCCCAGGCCCCGGTATTCATCAAGGTTGTAGGTGGAAACCTCGGAAAAATCGATGTCGCCCTTTTCGTACCAATTGATGAGCTGCTTGTAAGCACCAATGGGTGTTGTGCCCGTTGCAAGACCAAGTCGAGCGTCCGGTTTCAGAATAACCTGAGCAGATATGATGTTGGCAACCTTGCGGCTCATATCATCGTAGTTTGATGCTTTAAGGACTTTCATATTTTGGTTCCTCTCTAAAACTATCTATAACTAACCACGCATATAACCATCCACTACAAAGAACGTTAGCGTTGTCTCGCGTGGAACTCTGTCGCCTTACAACGTGCACCTTGCATTCTATCGTTTATTCGTAAGGAATTCTTGGAGCGCGACCGCAAGTTCTCGCAAAGCTTTAGAGCGGTGAGAAATCTGGTTCTTCTCTTCAGCTGATATTTGCGCCGTAGTTGTCTCGCCCCCCAGCGCATCCGTTAGAAAGATGGGGTCATACCCAAAGCCGTTTGATCCGGCTTCCTGCGTTGCAATGGAACCCTTGCAAGTTCCCTCTCCTGTCAGCATAGTACCGTCGGCAAAAACGAGCGCGACGCTGCTTACAAAGTGCGCTTTTCTTTCCTCAGGTGTATTTGCGCCTCGTTTGGCAAGTTCATCTAAGAGCTTCACATTATTGGCATGGTCGTCGCCATGAGCTCCTGCCCATCGTGCCGAGAAAATCCCGGGAGCACCATCCAAGGCATCAACGCAAAGCCCCGAGTCGTCAGCTATGGCCGTAACGCCTAGGCGCTCCTGGGCCGTCTTCGCCTTAATGAACGCATTTTGAGCAAACGTATCACCGTTTTCCTCGGGTTCAACATACTCGTCGAGCGCAATTTCGCTTAACGCGTAGAAATTACGACCGGGCAAGAGAGGGCCAAGGATTGCTTTAATCTCTTTAACCTTTCCTTTGTTGCCTGTGGCCACAACAATGCCATCGGTCTCCTTGAGGGCGGCCAGTGTTATTTGTTCTGTCTCCATTTAGACATCTCCTTATGCGATGTGAACTACGTGTGCTACGTGAGCGAGGTGAATGAGGTAGGCGATCTTAGTGAAGCAAGCGATACCGGCTGCACTTCGTAAAGCGGGCGTCCAAAAATGAAGGAACCACCGCGACTAAAGCGTTCGATGGCATCGGCTGTGGTCGCAAACTTATGGTGCGGCATGTGTTGCTCTGAGGCTTTTATATTCTTGTCTACCAGGCACGCCGCTACCGCTTTTTGTGTCTCCTCAGCTGAGCTCACAAGCGTAACGCCAGTCCCAAAAACCTTTTGAAAAATAGGCTTCAGAAGTGGAAAATGCGTGCAACCCAGAATAACGGTGTCCACCTCAGCCTCTTTAAGAGCTTTACAGTCCCGCTCTGCAATAGGCAGCGCCTTTGCTAAAAGATGCTCAGTGTCATACTGCAGCCAAATTTCTTCTTTTTCAGGAGCCGTTGCCATCAACCCCTCTACAAAGTCTACCGAGTCAGGGCTTGCCGCTTGAAACACCTTTGCTTTTGGATTGAGTGTATGTATTGCATCTAAGTAAGCGGCTGATGTAACGGTTGCCTCTGTTGCAAGAACCCCAATGCGCTTATTGCTTGATTTTTCAATCCCGGCCTTAGCGCCTGGCTCTATGACACCGATAACAGGAATTGGGAGCGTTTCTTTAAGCGTGGTGTACGCAGCGGCCGTGGCAGTGTTGCACGCGATCACAAGAAGCTTGATATCGCGCTGTAGGAGCCAAGCAGCAATCTCTTTAGAAAACTGCAGCACCTCCTCAGGAGATTTCTTTCCGTATGGGCAGCGCAGGGTATCTCCAAAATAGAGAAATGTTTCATGGGGCATCGTATCGGCGAGTTTGCGCGCAATGGTTAGTCCACCCAACCCTGAATCGAAAATACCTATGGGTCTTGAATCTGCCATCCAAACGCTTTCTTAGTGTTGAAGTTAGTATGAAGCCTGATTATTTAGTGTGAGGCCGATAACGCCAAAGTATTATCCCCTACCGACTGCCAAAAGAAAACCCTGCCGTGTGAAGGTGGAGGTGGAGCACGGCAGGGCATAACCTCTGCCGCATGGAGGTGGGGGGGTGGAATGCGGCAAAGGGAGGTCTAGGACCTCAGGGAGATTCTAGCGTATCAAAAGCCTTTCCTCAAGCACATTTTTGGTGTGTGTCCTGAGGAGATTAGGCACGTGTCCTCAGAAGATTGAGCGTGTGTTCTGAGGAGGTTGGACGTGTGTTCTGAGGAGGTTGGACGTGTGTTCTGAGGAGATAGGATGTGTGTTCTAAGGAGGATGGGGTGTGTTCTGAGGAGATTACGAATGGTGAGCGCTCGTTGTGTGGGCACTCTTAAGGAGAAAAGTTGACGGAACGGCTTGGCAGAAATATAGATGAATAGTTTTGCGAGAAGCGAAGGGCCCGAACGATTAGTTCTGTGACAGGAGGCGCTTTAAGTGCGGAAGATCTGGTTCAATGGAAACTGTCTTGCCGTCTACTTCCATTGACGTTTCGTCCCCTTTGCCAAGCGCACATATAACCACTTGGGTCGCTTCTCCCCTTTTGAGAAGTTCTTGTGCTTTGGCGTACGCAAGATCTACAGCTCTTTCTCGGTCAACTTCTTTTGTATACGGGACGCCCGCTGCCACCCCCTTTTCCATTTCATCTAGAAGCAAGTGCGGATCCACATCACCTGGTTCATCGGACGTGAGGAAAAGAAAATGCGCGTATTGAGAAGCAACGCGTGGAAGATCTTGATAGCGATTGAGGGCCTTGCCTCCGCTCACACCAAAGAGGGCTATGACGTAGGCGTCTGGGTAGTTCTTCTTTATCGTGTTAAAGAACGTTTCAAACGAAATATCGTTATGGGCGTAATCAACAACTCCAACGATGCAGTTATCGGGCGAGGAGATGATTTCCATCCTGCCGGGAATGCCCATATGAGGCAAAACCGATTCGGCGGCCGCTTTCTGCTTGGCATCTGGGATATCAAGATTGCCAATAATGGCAAGAGCAGCGACGGCATCAAGCACATTGTGTTCGCCGCTCATCCCTAGCGTGAGCGTTTGTGCAAAGGTGGGTGTATGCAAAGTAAAGCACATGGACTGGCGTGTGTCGTTTTCTACGGTGATATCAGAGGCGTAGTAATCAGCTTCATGATTTACAAGGGAAACTGTTGTCAACGGCACTGAGAGCATAAGGGTTTCAGTTGTGGGCGTTTGGGACGGCATCGCTCTCGTGGTCTCTTCGGACAAAGTTGGCGCGTTTTCATAGGTTTCATCTTGCGGAAAACCAAGAAGAGAAGCGCCAGGAAAAGTCTCTTGCTTTTGGAAACCGAGGTGCTCCTGCAGATAGTTTTCAACCTCCTGAAAGTGCGCCGTATCGATATTAAGCACAACATTGCGGGTCTGATCAAAGATGCGCAACTTGGATTGCAAGTAATCCTCAAAGGTTGGATGCTCCACATCAGAAATGTGATCGGTACCAATGTTGAGAAAGCAAGCAACGTCAAAGGCAAGACCGTGCGTTCGGTCATACTTCAGTGCCTGACTTGAAACCTCCATCACCACATACGTGCAACCATTGCTTGCAGCTTCATAAAGCGTACGCCAGAGATCAGGAGGCTCCGGTGTAGTATTGGGCGTCTCATGCGTTTCTTTTCCATTGAAAATATGGTGCGTGCCGAGGTAAGCGGTTTGAGAAGCATCTCCTGTTATCTCGTCGAGAAGCGCCTTGACCATGGAAGTGGTGGTTGACTTCCCCTTCGTTCCCGTCACGCCAATAATGCGGAGACTTTGATTGGGGTGCCCCCACGCAAGAGCGGAAGCTTCAGCCATGGCTCGCCTCATGTCATCCACCACGAGAAGCGGAACTGTGCTAGGTGTTTTATCCTGGCATTGGCATTGGGGTTGGGGTTGAAGCTGAGCTGAGGCTCGCGTTTGAGCGTTTTCAATTTCTTCTTGAACAGCGGATTCCCACTGAGGACTACAGATAACCGCAACCGCTCCCCTCTCTAGCGCCTGGGCAACGTAGGCGGGTTTAAAGGCAGAACCCTTACAGATAAAAATGTTTCCGGGTGTCACGTTCCGTGAGTCAGCACTTGCACCGCGCACCTTAAGGGAGCGAGCTTCTTTAGGAGATACGGAAGAGCTTTTCAGAAGCTTCTTAGTTTGCAAAAGACAAAGAACATCTGAGAGAACAGGAAATCCATTTTCGTTATTAGACATGGGCATTCTTTCTTCTTGAAAACTTCTGCTAAAATAACCCCATTCTTTTGGACTGGGCGATTGGCGCAGCGGTAGCGCAGAGCCTTTACACGGCTAAGGTCAGGAGTTCAAATCTCTTATCGCCCACCATCTTTTTTGTCTTAGCAACCTTTTCTTTCCGATTACCTATCCCCAGCATGCAATAGAAGTATGTGCGCTTAATCTAATCGCTCGCTTATTATGGTGCAACACCTCTTATGCGCGGACCTCCGCTTGGAGCGATTGCTTAATCTTCTCGACGAGCACCTCCATGCTTTTGTCAACTTCGTCTTGGGTAAGTGTTCTATCTCCGCCAGAAAAAGTGAGCGAGAAAGCCATTGATTTCTTATCCTTCCCAAGGCGATTCTCGTCGCGATACACATCAAAGAGGCGGACATCCTTTAGATACTTGCCAGCGCTTCTGCGAATCTGATTCAAGCACTGCGCGTATGACTTCTCCTCATCAACCACAATGGCAAGATCCATGTCGATGGTGGGATAGGGAGAAATCTCCCGGAACTTCACGCGGGCCGTTGCGGCTGCCAGAAGCTCGTCTTGGTTGAGCTCAAAAGCAATGACGGGCTTTTCTATATCAAAACGTTTTAGAGTAAGAGGGTGAATCTCTCCAACCCAACCAATTATCTTCTTGTTTACAACAACCTGGGCTGCACGTCCTGGGAAAAGCCACTTGAAGTCGTCTGCATCAACGGGCTTGAATCGATATTTGTGAATATGAAGCGATGCAAATACATCTTCTAGCGCTCCTTTTGCGTCATAGAAGCTCAGGGGCGTTACGTGCTCATCCCATGTATCCGCTTGTCTCTGGCCACATAATACTGTCGAGAGATACGTTGGCTCTTCGGGTTGCTTCTCGCCTTTGTGAGCAAAGAATACACGGTCCTGCTCGTAGAGCGACACGTCTTCCACACCATGGGCAAGATTGTAGGCAATGGCCTTTAAGAGACCAGGAATGAGCGACTGACGCAAGAATCCTTCTTCTTGCGATAGGGGGCTCAATAGGCGCACAGGAACGATGTTTTCATCGTGCTCTCCAACGAGCGCCAGATCATCCGGTGAAGCAAACGTGTAGGAAATAGTTTCAGATATGGCTGCCGTCTCCAGCGTCTCTTTGATACGCTCTTGCCATACCTGGTCTGTGGTATAGCCACCCGCATGATCTTTTGCAGCAGGGATATGAGCCTCGATTTTTTCCATGCCCCAAAGGCGGACTACTTCTTCAACAAGATCTATCTCACGCGTGAGATCAGGGCGATAGGTGGGAACTTGAACGGAGAGGATGGTTGTTTTGACATCTTGAAGCCCTTTGCGATTTTCGTTGGCTTCTTTTTGCGCAAGGATTTTGCAGCCTAGTTTTTGTAGGCGCTCAACCATGAAGTTAGTTGGAATAGCTATTCCCGCAAGGGCACACGTATGCGCTGTAGATAAATCAATAACAAGGGGCTCTTGAGGATTTGGATAGCAATCAATAGGCGTTTGCGCAATATGCGCGCTGGCACAGGTTTCCAGAAGTGCGCTAGCAATTTCTGCGGCGCGCGCGCAACCGTTCGCATCAACACCACGTTCAAAGCGGATTGATGACTCACTGATAAGATTAAGGTCACGAGAGGTTCTGCTCGTAAAGGATGGTGTAAAAGCGGCTGATTCCAAAACCACGTTTGTAGTATTTTCATCAATCTCAGAATTAGCGCCTCCCATAACACCAGCTAAAGCTACAGGAATGCTCTTGTCGAGATCGCTCTCCTGGGATGAGGCAGCTACACAGATAAGCGTGTTATCGGGTGTAAGCGTGCGCTCCTCGCCGTCGAGCGTTGTGAGCTTTTCACCATCGCGCGCTGGGCGAACAACAAGGCAAGGATTGTCCGAACCCGCAAGTTTTTTGAGCTTATCTAAATCGAAAGCATGCAGCGGTTGCCCAACAAGATAGAGAACGTAGTTGGTAACATCAACAATGTTGTTGATAGGACGCGTGCCAGCTGCCTCTATTCTCTCCTGCAACCAGGCGGGGCTCTCTTTAACTTCGCAATCGGTGAGGACGCGCGCAATATAACGCATACAGCGCTCCCCTTCGTCTGCAAGCTGCACGTTTATATACGTATTAGTTGCAGGCGCAATCTCATGTGTTACAGAGGGATTGTTTTTGTCGGCGTCAATGCGTTCGCTTCCGAGAAGATCAGAGTTAAGCGTGGCCGCCACTTCGCGCGCAAAACCAACCATGTTGAGACAGTCGGGGCGATTAGGCGTGACCTCGCACGTAAGAATAGCATCACCCGTTCCTAAAAATTCTGCAGCAGCCATTCCTAGGGGCGTATCGTCAGGAAGCACCATGATCCCATCGTGCTTCTTGCCAACGCCTAACTCACGCGCGCTGCAAATCATGCCCACGGATGACACGCCGCGCAGCTTTGCCTTTTTGATCTTAAAATCACCCGGAAGCATTGCCCCTACCATGGCAACGAGAACTTTAATGCCTGCGGTAATGTTGGGAGCGCCGCAAACAATTTGGAGTGGTTGGGGCTTCCCATCCTCATCTACATTGTGCTCGCCTACGTTAACGGACGTTACGTGCATGTGATCAGAATCTGGATGAGGCTCACACGTCTCCACGTAACCCACAACAACATGCTCAAGGGCCTCGCCAACTTTTTCTATTCCTTCTACCTCCGTGCCCGTACACACAAGATTTTTCGCAATATCCTCAGGGCTGCGCCCCTGTGTATCAACGAGTGTTTTTAACCATTCAAGAGAAACGCGCATTGTTTTCCTACTTCCTGCGTTTTAATGAGTCTCTGTATCGTCCTAGGAGAACTGTTTGAGGAAGCGCATGTCGCCTGTGGTAAGCAGACGAAGGTCGGGCAGATTATAACGAAGCGCCGCCACGCGCTCAGCACCTATGCCAAAAGCGAATCCACTATAGACATCCGCATCAATCTTGGCGTAAGCAAGTACGTTGGGATCAACCATGCCGGCGCCTAAAATCTCAAGCCAACCCGTATGGTTACAAAAACGACATCCATTGCCGCCGCAAACGCCGCACGAAACATCCACTTCGCAACTGGGTTCTGTGAAAGGAAAGAAATGAGGACGATAGCGCGTCTTTCTATCCTGACCAAAAAGAGCGCGTGTCATATGATCAAGGGTGCCCTTGAGGTCAGCAAACGTAATGCCCTTATCCACTACAAGGCCCTCAATCTGGGTGAACTGTGGCAGATGGTTGGCGTCTGGAGTGTCAGGTCGAAATACCCTTCCGGGACTCAGCATATAAATGGGAGGTTCCTGGGCTTCCATTACGCGCATTTGAACAGGACTCGTTTGTGTCCTAAGCAATACATCTGAAACGAGGTGTGCGCTAAAGGCGCTCTTCTCGTCACATGATTCTGTCAGGTCCTCAATATAAAAGGTGTCACGCGGCGAGCGCGATGGATGATCCTGTGGTGCGTTAAGCGACGTAAAGTTGTAATACTCGGTCTCCACGTAAGGACCAGTCTCTACGGTATAACCAAGGCCGATAAAGATGCTTTCAATTTCGCGCACAATTTGCGAAATAACGTGACGTGCGCCATGCGCCTGACGCCTTCCTGGCAGCGTGATATCTAGTGCGCTTTGACTGATGCGCTGTTCTAATTCTTTTGCTGCAAGCTCTTCTTTTTTCTCGGCAAGGGCGCCTTCTATCGTCCTTTGCACTTCATTGGCTCGCTTGCCAACCTTGGGACGCTCCTCAACGGTGAGTGTATTCATGGAGCGCAGAATCTGAGTAAGTGAACCTTTCTTCCCGATAAGCGCCACGCGTACTTGATCAAGCTCCTCGAGTGTTTGCTTCTGGGTAATATCCAGGAGTGCTTCTTGCTCTATACGGTCAAGATTATGAAGAACGGACATGGGTGCACCTTATCCTTAGGCCTTGTTAGCAGAACCCAGGTTTTCCATGTGAGAAGCGACAACTTTTTCAATCTCAGCCATACCGCTTGCGGCTGGCTTTTTGGGATCAAAAGCATCAGGATTCTCATTCATGAAATCCATAAAGCCGCGCATATAAGCCTGGCGAAGTTCTGTGGCATAGTTCACCTTGCAGACGCCATTTTTGATAGCTTCTTTAACCTGTTCATCGGGAACACCGCTGGTACCATGGAGTACGAGCGGTATGTCAACCACCGACGCAATCGCTTTAAGAACCTCTTGTTCAACATGCGGGGTACCTTTATAGACGCCGTGTGCAGTGCCAACTCCTACAGCAAGCGAGGTGCAGCCCGTTTTAAGAACGAACTCTTTCGCTTCATCGGGGTCTGTGAAGGGATTATCATCACCAGCATCCTTCCCATCATCTTCCTTGCCGCCCACCTTGCCAAGCTCTGCTTCCACTGGCACTCCCATGGCGGCTCCAACACGGGCCACGGAGGCGGTAATTGCGATATTGGTTTCAAAGGGATCGTGCGAGCCATCAATCATGACGGAGGTATAGCCAGCGTGAATAGCGCGCATGCAAAGCGCGAAGCCATCACCGTGATCAAGGTGGAGAGCAACGGGGACACGCGTCTTTTTAGCAGCTGCAGCCGCCATGGCATAGAAATAATCAAGGCCAGCATACTTCACAGAACCTGGCGTGGTCTGCAAGATGACGGGCGCTTGCATCTCATCAGCTGCTTTAACAACTGCCATCACGAATTCTAGGTCTTCAATGTTAAAAGCGCCCACTGCATAGTGTCCGCGCTGTGCGTCTAAGAGCATCTCTTTAGTCGTAACTAGCATTTCTCTCCTTTTTGCAGGGCATGAGCTTGATTCTCTCAGTGTCGTCCATATTGCTAAACCATGTCGCTAATACAATAAAACGACCAGCAGTTCTATGAGGTTAGTTGTCTTTTTTAGTGCACTGAGAAGTCTATCACATCCAACAAAGCCGCTCTTTGATTGGCGCATGTCTCTTGGCGTCTTTATTGATATTGCTCCTGCGGACGTTGTCAGAGTATGTGGTGACGTACCATCACAACAGATCACTACAGCATTGTGAGAGATACCCGATCTTTAATGCGCCTGTAATCTGCCTGTTCAAACGAGCCAGTTTTATCGGTGAGGCAGTTGGCACTTGCGGCCGCAATTGCCGAGATAAGCATGGTGTCAGGAGAAAAGCCCCGCGCGAACCCAACAGCAAAAGCACCTACCATCGTATCTCCGGATCCCACCGGATTCACCGCATCAATCTTGGGTGGGCACGCATAATATGCACGCTCGTCATGGTAGAGCAGCGCTCCGTCTTTTCCAAGCGATATTGCCACGTAGGGGATGCGATACTTTTCTGATACAGAGGCTGCCAGTGCGCTTATATCAGCAAGGTGTTCTTGAATATCTTTTGCTTGTTTGATGATTTGTACTGTTTCTTGATAGGCTCCTTGAGACCCTTCTTGGCATGCTCCCTGAGGCACTTCTTGATTCGCTCCTGGACATGCTCTTTGATGGGCGTCCTGAAGTAGAACTTCTAATTCATCTAGATTGGGCTTGATAAACGTAGGCGACGCAGGTAATGCTTGCAAAAGTGCGCCGCCCGATGTATCGAGCAATACGGGAACATTCGCGTCGTGCGCAATGCGGATGAGCTCTCGATAAAAAGAGCAAGGTGCCCCTTGAGGCAAAGACCCATTGAGCGTTACGGCCTCTATCTTGTGAGAAGCGTCTGCAGGATGTTTTAGCAGCCGCTCGTACTTCTCGGCAAAAGCATCAAGGTCCCCAGAGTCGATTGGCTCACTTGGTTCCAAAAACTCAGTGGAGGCACCTGTAGCATCGAGCACATTGATACATGAACGTGTCTCCGCCGTCGTATGTACGAAATCGTTTGCAATGCCGTCTTTCGAGAGAAGCGAGCAGAGATAGTCACCGTTGAATCCTCCAACAAAACCTGTGGGGAATACGGCCTCCCCAAGAGCAGCAATGGCACGCGTGCAGTTGATACCTTTTCCGCCAGCGGTATTTGTTACGTCGGAGACGCGCTGAACCTCATAGTCTGTAATGGCGCCCGAAAGCTGGTAGCGCTTATCGATAGATGCATTCAGCGTAACCGTTAGTATCATCCGCATTCCTCTCTAGGATTCCCTGAAGGTATCTCAGGTAGTTTTAGCCATTAATTTCTAAGCCATTAGTACGAGGCTCTGCATCCAGCGACAGATCGTCGAATCTCCCAGCATTAAAGGCACGCCGTGCCACAAGAGCAATCATCGCGGCATTATCCGTACAAGCTTTATGCGGCGGGACCGTAAGATGCACGCCATGCTCTTTCATTGCTCTTTCGTAAGCGTTTCTGAGCGCTGGATTGGCTGCAACTCCTCCCCCTACACAGAATTCCCGTACATTGCATTCCTTTACCGCGCTAACCGCTTTTGCCACTAGTACATCAATGACGGCTGCCTGAAACGATGCAGCAACATCTGGCTTACTAATGGGAACGCCTAAGCGCTCCTGTTTTTCAAGATAGGTTACAACCGCCGTCTTAAGACCAGACAGCGAGAAACGATAATCATGACTGTGCAAAAGAGCGCGAGGGAAATCGATGGCTTTGGCATTACCCTTCTGGGCAAGACGAGAAATTACGGGACCTCCTGGGTAGCCAAGGCCCAGTGCCTTCGCAACTTTGTCAAAAGCCTCGCCCACTGCATCGTCGATGGTAGCGCCAAGCACCGCATAGTCTCCCCAATCCTTCACTTCTACGAGCATCGTATTTCCACCCGAGACGAGACTTGCTACAAACGGAGGCTTGAGATGCGGGTTTTCCAAAAGATTAGCAAAGAGATGGCCTTCCAAATGGTTGACTCCTATGAGCTTAAGATGTGCACCTGCCGCTAGCCCCTTTGCAAACGCAATCCCTACAACGAGCGCGCCCACCAGACCAGGACCTTTGGTCACTCCAACGGCCGATAGATCATGTAGAGAGATATGGTCGCACCCAAAATAGGTTCCTGCCTGTTCTAACGTCTCTTGCAACACAAGACACAGGGCTTCTGTATGTTTTCTTGAAGCAATTTCTGGGACGACGCCACCAAAACGAGCATGGAAATCAATTTGAGTTGAGACCACGTTGGCAACGAGATTGTTATGGCTGTCGATAATGGCCATTGCCGTCTCGTCACACGATGTCTCGATGGCAAGAATAAGATCTCCAGCTTCCGTGAGGCGTGACGCAACTTCTTGAGAGTGTTCCTCCTCTTCCTGCGGCCATGCGAGAGCCATGCGCTGCGGCTGGGGATTATTGGGCGACGCGGGAGGCGCAAGTGGAAGCGCCGCCTTGAGCATAAGGGCGTCTTTATCGGGACCGTAGTAATTAGTGCGGCGAGCCTCCTCCTCAAATCCAAGATTGGTATAAAGCGAACGTGCAAGTTTGTTTGCCTCATACACTTCAAGCATGGCGTGCGTTGCTCCGAGCATCTGACCATCATACGTGACGCGCCCCAAAAGCTTTGTGGCGAGACCTTGATGCCTATGTGCTGCATGCACTGCTACGTCCAAAATCTCAAACGTATCACCACTCAGCTGGGCGCCGGCAAAGCCCACTATCTCGTCTTGCTTTTGCACAACCCACCAACTTGTTTTTAGGGTCTTGGAAGCAGGCGCGAGAGATTGGTGCAACGTTTCTGCACTGTACGGAATATGAGAATGCGAGGTGCCATCAAATTCAGTTGCATCCGCATAAACCACTGCCTCCAACTGCGCCACTTCTTCTACATCGTATGCGCGCATCGGTCTTAACTGATATGGAGATCCTCCCTCCTCCTCGTCCACCCCAGTACTTTGAAGTGAAGCGGGTTGCTTCTTTCCTAAGGCATCCAGCTCATGCTCCTCGGCATCGCTAAGGCGTGTATACACAGGAAGTACTAACTGCGGATTACAGCATGGGCTATCCCCTCTGCCAAAGATTTCTTCTAGGTGCGCACTGTGTATAAGCGACTCGCCCGTTGGTGTCCAGAGCTCGGAAGGAAGTATGTGCGTAAAGCCTGCCTCCTCAAATGCAGCTTGGTATTTGTTCAAACCGTCGCCTGTGAGTTGCATGGCATGGAGCTTATCGGCAGACCACGCTTCCACACAATCAGCTGCCTTAAGGACCGTCTCAATTGCATATTTTCGAGAAACCCCCTGATCATCGAGCTCATAAAGACCAGGATAAACCTCTCCGCGCATTGCTTCTCCCACGACGCCTAAGAAACCACGCACGCCGGAAAGCCACGCTCTGTAAGCCACAGCGTCAAGCGTTGAGGTGCCTACGAGTGGCTTATTGCAGGCATAAGCAAGGCCTTTACTTGTAGCGATTCCAATGCGCACGCCCGTAAAGGAGCCAGGACCACGTCCAACCACAAACGCGTCAACGTCGCCAAACGTGAGATTACAGTCCTCCAGAAGACGAGAAGCTGATGGGAGAAGCTCTTCGTTGGCGTGACGTCGACAGGGTGTATCGGCAGAACCCAGCATGGCAATTGAGGTACCTTTCCCAGTAGACTGAGAGGAGGCCTGCGGTGCGACATCAGCGAGCCCAAGGGCAAGCTGATCGGTTGCTGTATCAAAGGCAAGAATATTCATAGACTATAAGAATACACGGAGTTTTTGCTTTAGAGAAGCGCGCTCCAGATTTACAAACCAGCAGATGATAAATACAATGTTAGGACGACAAGAGCTTTTACATGAGGCGATTAACTTATCCAGCGAAGTCAAGCCACTACTTTCCAACAAAAAGAGCGAAGAATACTGAATGTCCATGTACTCTCAGACAAGGAGCCACACACTTTTTCTGGCACACCCACAGATGAACGGCCAGGCGAACTCTCAGGCAGCCAGCCAGGCGAATTCTCAGGCAAAGTCCCACGCCTACTCTCGGGAAAATCCACGACTAGACCGCGTGCAGAGGAGCGTCTCTGAGTGTGCGCTTTGCCCACTAGCCACAACACGCAACAACATTGTGTTTGGAGCGGGCAATAAAAACGCAGATGTTATGCTCTGCGGTGAAGCTCCTGGTAAAAATGAAGATGAGGGCGGCCTCCCCTTTGTGGGCGCTGCTGGAAAGCGTCTCGATGCCCTTCTTGAAGTTGCCGGATTAGAACGGGAAGACATCTTCATTGCAAACGTAGTGAAATGTAGACCACCCAAGAATCGAGATCCTAGGCCTGAGGAAATCAAGGCGTGTTCACCATTTTTGGGAGCGCAGATTGAAGCCATTAAGCCAAAAATACTTGTAACGCTGGGGACGTTTTCGTCTCAATGTATACTCAAAACAAAAAAACCCATTACTGAATTAAGGGGGACTTTTTTCACACAACCTCTGTCTTTTTCTGAGTGTTCAAAAGACACGTTCTTCGCTCTGCCGTCACAAGAAACATTCAATCATTCATCCTCAACAGGTTCTGAGCAAGAAAAAGAAGAAGATGCAAAAAGCACGCATGAGGAAAAGTTTCCCACAAAAAGCAATGCGCAAAATACTTGCGCGGAGACCGACAGCGCAGTCACTGTATTTCCCGTTTTTCATCCCGCAGCGGCCATTTATGATCCCAAGAAACAAACGGCACTTGAGAACGATTTTAGGACGCTGCGTACTTGGCTCAAGGAGCGTCAATAGTGTCTACCTATAAGCATCCTCATCCATTCTCTGTAGCGTGCAACTCGCTTGAAAATACCTTATCGCTTGCACGCACCTTTGCCGTCCATCTTCGTAATGCTGACATCGTCTATTTACACGGAGACTTAGGAGCCGGAAAGACAACCTTTGTTCAGGGAATTGCAACAGCACTAGGAATTGCTGAGCCTGTCACAAGCCCCACATTTAATCTCATGTTCCAGTATCCCATCCCCAAAAAGGAACATGCATTAAGCGACCTTTATCATTTTGATTTGTATCGCATCCACGACGCACGGGAACTTGGAGAGACAGGGCTTTTCGACGTGGCTGGATACGAGGGAGTCACCTTTATTGAATGGGGAGAGCCCTACAAAGATCTTCTGGGCACTGCTTATTTTGAAATAACCATTGAGCGTAGTGGGGACAGACCGGACGAGCGCATCTTTCGCTTCTCGGCAACGGGAGTATCTGCGCAAGAAAGACTCGCTGAGGCATTAAAACGCGAGAATCCTTCTACCTAAAACACGGACTATAGAGAGTTCTGTCTAGATATAAATCTTGTTTAGCCGCAGCCCAAAGTCGCATGTAATTTCGTAGTTGATTGTTCTTGCTATGCGAGCAAGATCGTCAGCGGTAATGTGCTCATAGCCATCGCGCCCCATCAAAGTTACAACATCCCCCACTTCAACGGGATTCTTGGGGTCATAGGTCCTGTTCTGATTTACCTCTACAGCAAACATCGCCTGGTCCATACAAATAGCTCCAACTTGTCGATGTCTCTGCCCTCCTGCCAGAACTTCCGCTTCATTGGAGAAAGCGCGTCGATAGCCATCTGCATAGCCAATGGGGATAGTGGCAATTTGTATGTTTGGACGCGAGATACGATAGGTCAGTCCATACGAAACACCTGAACCAACTTCAGGTTCTGCAACACGCGTTATCTTTGCGCGCACACTCATAACGGGATCGAGATGAACGCCCAGTGCATCAAACTTCTTTTTTGCTATGGGGCATGGATGCAGCCCATACATGCCAATCCCTACGCGCACCATGTCGTAATGACTTTCAGGGTGAAGGATGGAGGCTGGAGTATTGGCTCCGTGCACTACGCCAGGATCAAAACCCGCATTGCGCATCTCGGCGATAATGTCGTCAAAATGCTTTTTTTGAAGTTCAAAGTCCCAGTCCTGCATAAGATCAGCCGTGGCAAAATGCGTGAAGGTTCCTTGGCATACGAGTCCACGATGGAAATCAAGCTGACGAAGAAGCTCCAAAACATCTTCAGGCAGTACTCCCGTTCGCGTCATGCCTGTATCAATAATGAGATGGTAATTGCCAGGCTTATTTGCTGCAGCTGCTGCCTCTCCGTAGGCAAGCGCAAATTCAAATTCAAAGAGGGCCGGTTGCAAATCGTAGGCAACCAGGTCATCAATTGCCGTCTCTGGCGGTTGTGATAGAACAAGAATAGGTGCTATGCATCCCGCTTCGCGAAGTTCAACCCCCTCTTTCACGGTAGCAACGCCAAACATAGAGGCGCCAGCGAGTTTCATCACTTTGGCGCATTCTGCCGCACCATGGCCATAAGCATCCGCCTTTACAACGGCCAGCATTTTTGTTTCTGGCGGCAAAAGACCTTTAAGCGTCTGCACATTCCGACGCAGCGCATGCGTATCAATCTCTACCCAAGACCACCTGTCTTTGGGAGCAAGGTCCTTAGGGACGAATCCTCTATCCGCAGTCGCTTCCATACTCTTTTTCCTCGTTCAAGCTAGCTCCCTGTGTAACACGTAGATAGGAGTCTATAACCGGTAACTAAGAATCCATTTCAGTTGCCGCAAGGAGCGTTGTACGCTCTTCAACATTATCGAGTGCAAGGCCTACCTTCTTCACAATATCCGAAGACAGGGCGCCATAAAGACCAAACTCCTCAGCCGCTAAACGTGCAGCTGTCGCATGTGTCTCGCAAGCCATAGCGCACATGAGCGGCAAGACATCTTCCTCGTTCATGTGCCGCGCCAGGAAAGCACCTACAATGCCTGCAAGGATGTCACCGGTTCCAGCGGTTGCAAGCGACAGAGGTCCTGGCTTGGGCAGAAGCGCAATTTCAACACCCACACATGCCGTCGCTTCTCCTTTTGCTATGACGCAAATATCCGATCCGCCGTCAGCCCAAACAATTCTTCTTGCCGCCTCCATAGACGAGGCAAGAGATTCAGGAGGCGCATCGTTCATTCCTACAAGCCTTCCCAGTTCTTTTCGGTGCGGTGTCAATACAAGTGGGGCTTCTCGGCGAATGAGTTCTGGAAAGTTATCAATGCTATCTGTCGTCATGCGCGCCATGGAATTGAGCGCGTCGGCGTCCAGAACAAGTGGCACTTTTGTTTCGAGAAGTGCGGTTACAAGTGAGACCGTGTCTGCGGAAACTCCCATCCCCGGTCCCGCAACCACCACATCGCGGCTCTTGGCAAGCTTGATAAGATCTGCCTTGGCTGAGATCGCAAAGGTACCACTATCGCTTGAAGGAAGCGCAACCACCGGGATTGAGGTGAGGTGCGTACGACAGACCGTTGCAATGCAACTAGGAACGCAAAGCGTGACATAGCCTGCGCCCGCACGAGCCGCTGCTTCTGCTGCTAGGATGGCTGCTCCTGGATAGTGTTTGGAACCTGCCACTACCAAAACAGATCCTCGTGAGTACTTGTCTATGTCAACGGTTGGCGCAGGAATTACGTCAACGTAGTCTGCAGTGTCTACCCGCCAGGCTACAGGATCAGCATCAACGATGAACTTCTCGGACTGCTCGGCAAGAGGGGCGACCACTATGGCCCCACAGGCGTCTCTTCCCTTTCCTGAAATAAGCCCAGGTTTAAGGGAAATCATCGTTACTGTGACCTCGGCCATAACGTAGGGATTGGCACCCTCTCCAGTTTGCGCCGAGATACCGCTTGGAACGTCGATGGAGACAACCTTTATCCCTGACTCATTGATGGCATTAATCCAGATGTCATAAGGCGCATGGATCTCTCCGTGAAAACCAGTACCAAAAATCCCGTCAAGGGCAACGGAGGCTTCTTGTAGGCGACGCTCGATATCGTTTTTAGAGGGAGCAACAACATAGGAAACGCCCGCTTCTTGTGCACTTTTGGCAACCATCGCCTCAAGTGGTGATTGAATTTCTGCGGGATCTTCGGAGCAAACCACCTCCACGGAGGCACCTGCTCGGTGTAAGAGCTCAGCTGCTACCCAGCTGTCTCCCCCATTGTTGCCCGGACCGGCAAAAATAATAACGTGTTCCACATCGCCGAGATTGAGAACCTCTTGCGCAGCGGCATGGCCGGCACGACGCATGAGCTCTGCAAGACTAACGCCAGCCGCCGTAAGGTCTTGTTCGACGCGCCGTACGTCTTCTACGTTAAGAACTGGTTGCATGAGAGAGCACACCTCACTTTATAATCTACTTCGTTTTAGGTTCGTTGAGGGTTCGTTTTTGTTTCTTGGTATGTTTTATGAACAAGTATGCAAAGCGTTAAGTCAAACGCTCAGTGCGTTGCGCGTAAAGCTCTGCACGCGTCCATGTGCAACGCTTCTATTGTAACTACATTTTGCCAAATTGCGTTGCGAGTTGTGCATCTAATTCGTCGAGAAGCGGTCGTGCTGCCTTAAAATCTTGCAGCATCTCTTCTGCAGGCGATATTTCTTCTTCGCCCTTGGGTTTTATCGCCGAGGTAATGGCCACCGCATTTGCCACAGCAACGTCAGGTGTATGCGAGAGAGATATTGCCACATCCAACACCCCTTGAGCAGAAGCAATCTCTTTTGCCACACCTTCCAAGCAAGCATGCGGCCTACCCTTTTCATCGATAACAACTGCTATATCTTGCAGCCGATGAAAACCAAGATCTACAAAGCCAACACCAAGAGCTTTG
The DNA here is from genome assembly GCA_910579165.1 of uncultured Atopobiaceae bacterium. GTDB lineage: Bacteria > Actinomycetota > Coriobacteriia > Coriobacteriales > Atopobiaceae > MGBC105563. The sequence continues at coordinate 238,157 of CAJTTF010000001.1, read as the reverse complement.
AGGACGGCTTCTCGTGCGGCAAATCTCGCAGCGTATGATTGCGACGGATTGGTCCGCGATTCGCAATAAGCTACTTCTTCATCCGTGAACACGGTGCGTTTGAATGAGGGCGTACGCTTGAGCGCCTGTTTGATGCGCGCGATAGGAACAATATCGACGCCAACAGAGGCTTTGGCGAAAGGATTACCGATGTGCTTTTGCTCTGACATAGCTGCAACCACTATTCAACCGTGACCGATTTTGCGAGATTTCTTGGCTTATCAATATCACAACCTCTGGCAAGTGCCACAAAGCGCGCAAGCATCTGCAAATGAACGACACCCACAATAGGAGAGAAGTACTCGGGTGCAGCAGGTACGAGCAGAAGGTAGTCGCTGATTTGTGCGACCTTTTGATCACCATCGGTAGCAAGCGCGATTACAACAGCACCACGCGCTTTCACTTCTTCGATATTTGAAATCGTCTTATAGCGCACGTGGTCATCGGGACACACGACAACAACGGGAAATCCCTGATCAATAAGCGCGATAGGACCATGTTTCATTTCACCTGCTGGGTAGGATTCGGCATGGAGATAGCTAATTTCCTTTAGCTTGAGGGCACCTTCTGCAGCAGTGGTTGCGCCAAATCCACGACCCAAGAAGAGGGAAGAGTTTGCCTCTATAAATGCTGGTGTTGCCGCCTCATCTTGCCAGCCGCGCGTAAGAACCTCTTCTATAAGTTGAGGCACGCGTTCTAGTTCCTGAAACTTGGTGCACACCTCCTTGAGGCGCATATTGCCGGTTTTCTCGGCGAGAAAAAGAGCGAGAAGAACAGCAGCAACCATCTGCGCCGTATACGCTTTGGTGGAGGCAACGGAGACCTCAGGGCCGGCTTGGACGTAGACAACAGCATCTGCCTCACGAGCAGCGCTTGAGCCAACGACGTTAGTAATGGCGAGGACCTTCGCTCCTGCCGCATGCATTTTGCGTGCCGACGCAAGCGTGTCTGCCGTCTCGCCGGATTGTGTAATGATGATGCAAAGCGTGTGCTGCGTGACGAGTACCTCTTCGTAGTTAAACTCACTTGCCTGTGCGACGATGACGGGTATACGTGCCCAAGATTCGATGATTGTGCGTGCGTACAGGCCCACATGATAAGACGTTCCACAGGCAACGATATAAATACGATCAATAGCGGCAATTTCGTCAGTTGAAATATCAAGCTCATCTAAGCGAATGCCATCTGGCGTAAGACGATTTTTCAAGAGCCGCCGGACGGCCTCCGGTTGCTCAGCAATTTCTTTAGCCATGAAATCTGGATAGCCGCCCATGGTCGCCGCGCTAGCATCCCAGTCAATGTCAAACGTATCGGGATTGGAAACAGATGTGCCATCTGATTCAAAGATTTTGCATGTTGCGCCCGAATCCTTAGAGTAGGACAAGCGTGCAATCTGTCCGTCTTCCATGTTGACAACATGATTGGTAATGCCAGCGAAAGCCGTGATATCAGAGGCAGCATAAGCTCCGTCTTCTGTCGTCGCGAGAACAAGAGGAGAACCAGAACGTGCTACATAGAGCGTGTGAGGTTCCCTCGCCTCTACCACACCAAGGGCCCATGATCCCGTGAGACGGCTTATAGCTAATTGGAGAGCAACAAGCATGTCTCCATGTGCCTCGTGCTGAAGGTTCTCTTCAAGGAGGTGTGCTATCACTTCAGTGTCCGTGGAACTCTTAAACGAATGACCCGCCTTCTCCAGCTCTTGTTTCAGTTCCTGATAGTTTTCAATAATGCCATTATGAACAACAGAGAGCTGCCCTGAGCAGTCGCTGTGTGGGTGCGCATTAAAATTGGAAGGCTCTCCATGAGTAGCCCAGCGAGTATGCGCAATACCGCAGGTGGCATCCACTGTAATTTCTTCACATAATTTTTTGAGCGCAGCTACTCTACCAAGACACTTGATCTGCTCAATGCTACCCGCGCCAGAAACAAGGGCCACGCCCGCTGAGTCATATCCGCGATACTCTAAAGTTGCAAGCCCATTCAAGAGAAATGGAAGGGCTTGATTCTTTCCCGTATAGCCAACGATACCACACACTATTGAGCCACCTTCTCGATTTCATCTGCCACAGTTTGCGCAACGCGCTTGGCATCGTCCTCATTCTCTGCCTCTACCATGACGCGCACGAGGGGTTCAGTTCCACTTGCGCGGACAAGCAGACGTCCATTGTCGCCCAGTTCGCGCTCTGCCGCAGCAATGGCTGCTGCAACAGAAGGAGCAGCGAGAGTTTCATCCTTCTTTGAAACAGTAACGTTAATAAGGGATTGAGGGAAAAGCGTCACGGGGCGAGCAAGCTCTGAGAGAGACTCTTTCTCCTCGCGGATAGCCTCCATAATGCGGAGACTCGTCATGATGCCATCGCCCGTCTTTTCTATATCACCAAAAATGATGTGACCGGACTGCTCACCGCCAAGAGAGAGCGATTGTTCGCGCATTTTGGCGTAGACCTCTTTATCGCCCACACCCGTGGTGATGTATTTAATCTTTGCAACTTCAAGTGCTTTAAGAAGACCAAGGTTGCTCATGATAGTTGGAACAATTGTGGCTGACGTCAGGCGGCCTTGTTTATTGAGATAACGGCCACATATATAGAGAATGAGGTCACCATCAATGAGGTTTCCTTTTTCATCAACTGCCAGGCAGCGGTCGGCGTCGCCATCGTAAGCAAAACCCACATCAAGTTTTTGTTCAACTACGAGGCGTTGCAGGTTTTCAATGTGGGTTGATCCGCAATCAACGTTGATGTTGAGGCCATCTGGCGCGTTATTAATGATGCGCACGTCAGCGCCAAGCGCATCAAAAACAGGCTTTGCGACTGAACTGGCAGCTCCATTTGCACAATCAAGACCCACCTTAACACCCTGCAGACTAAAGTTTGCACTTGCAACTAGATGAGCGATGTAGCGATTGCGCCCTTGCATGTAGTCAATGGTGCGACCAATGTCTTTGCCGGTTGCCAAGGGAATGTCAAAGGCTCCGTCGATGTAGTCCTCAACTTTTTGAAGAACATCTTCATCCATTTTAAAGCCCTCTGAATTAACGATCTTAATACCGTTGTCCCAGAAGGGATTGTGCGAGGCGGTAATCATTATGCCGCAATCAAACTGTCCATCCACCACTTCATAACAAACACCGGGCGTTGGAATAACGTGAAGCATGTACGTATCGGCACCACTTGCGACAAGTCCTGCGACAAGTGCTGCCTCAAACATGTAAGAAGAACGGCGCGTATCCTTGCCTATCACTATGCGGGCCTTCTTGTTTTGCTCGGCCCCATAATGCCATCCAAGGTAGCGGCCAATTTTGAAAGCATGATCCACGGTGAGCGTTTCGTTTGCGCTCCCTCTAAATCCGTCAGTTCCAAAGTATTTCATACATCGCTCCAAAGATAGTAGCGGGTTTATGTTTCCGTTTTATTGGTTCTTCTGTTTGCTCGTTGCATTGATTCTTTTGTTCACGAGCTCATTTGCTTGTTAGCTAACTATGCTGGTTATTTTCTCACAGCGCGGGACACCTGACGAGAGAAAGTAAAAGAAATGCAAGAGTCCAAACACAAAGCAAGAGTAGCGGTTCAATGCAAAAGTCCCCGCCTAGGCAGGGACTTTTGGAATGCATTTGAACGCGCTGTTTAAACGATAACGTTGTTTAACGCTTCGAGAATTGCGGGCGCTTACGAGCCTTCTTGAGACCGTATTTCTTACGCTCAACGGCACGAGCATCACGCGTTAGGAATCCTGCATGTTTAAGATCATGACGGTATTCCCCGGCACCAAGAAGGGCGCGAGCAATACCCAGGCGCACAGCACCGGCTTGACCGGAAATGCCGCCACCATGACAGGTTACGTTGATATCGTATTGGTTTTGAGTATCGGTAACTTTAAAAGGTGCAAGGGCTGAATCAACAAGCTGCTGGCGACCAAAATAGGCAACGGCGTCTTTGCCGTTTACGGTAAAAGCACCTTTGCCAGGGGCAAGGCGCACGCGAGCAACAGCTTCTTTACGCCTTCCTGTACCCATATAGAGCGTCTCGGCAGCTTTTTTATTAGTTTTTGTTGCCATTTATGCCTCCAGAGTGATTTTCTCGGGATTTTGAGCAGCATGAGGATGCTCTGATCCAGCGTATACCTTAAGTTTTGAGAATTGCTGACGTCCTAAGGTTGTCTTAGGAAGCATGCCCTTGACTGCGTGCTCAATAACGCGCTCGGGATGCTTTGCCATCGCCTCTTGGAAGCTCTCTGTCTTGAGACCACCCAGGTAACCGGAGTAGCGCCAGTATTCCTTTTGCTGTGCTTTATTGCCGGTAAGCTGGACCTTATCGGCGTTGATAATCACAACAAAATCGCCCGTATCGGTGTTGGGCGTGAATTGCGGCTTTTTCTTGCCGCGCAAAATGTCTGCAACCTGCGTTGCTAAACGACCAAGTACCGCGCCATCGGCGTCGATAAGCACCCATTTACGAGCGACTTCGCCGGGCTTGGCATAATGAGTCGATTTCATGGTTGGCTCCTTCTTTCTAACATCTTTTGTGAGTTTACGGGGCTCTGCAAAAGAAGCAGGAACGATTCTACACTACTTTGTGTCCTCTCCGTCCGGCAATTCTGCTTTCCTGTTGAAAGAAAAACGGAGCAAAGCAGGAGGATGAGCTTCAAGGCGGCGCGCAAGCCGTTGATTTTTGCGCCTTACCGGAATTCCGCGCTTTACTTCAATTCCCCGCTTTGCCCTTATTCTTCCTGACAACTCCAGCGAGATAGCGACTAGACCAAAAGCGCGCTGATTTGATCAAGCGCTGCGTGCGCTTGGCGAGTGCCATCAATGTAAAGGCGCAGGAGGTGTTCTCCATCTTGCTCGAGCGTTGCAAGTTCTACAGGCTTTGCGGGCGCAAGAACAACAGCCTGTCCTTTTGCCTCGAGTTCAAAGACGTGTTGCCGTTGGGCGTTATAGCGCTCCGGCCTCTTTCTGAGCGTTTCAAGATAATAAGGATAGGAACGATAGCGCTCCTGGATAAGGTGGGTAACGGGGTCTTGTGGAGGCCTCGTATAGTTTCTATCCTGCGTTAAGACAACGACGAGCTTCTCGGCTCCATCGGCTATCGCCCTTTCCACCGGAATAGAATCTGCAGTGCCTCCATCCAATAATCGCTTTCCGTCTATGGTGTTTACCTCCGATAAATGCGGCAAGCTTGCACTTGCAATGATGGCATCAAAATCTCTCGGAAGTGATTTAACGTCAAGGTAGACGGGGGTTCCAAACGTAACATCAGTTGCTACAACAGTGAAGGGGACACGGTTCTTGTTGAAACTTTTGTATGGGAAGGGATCTATATCGTTGCTTACGTCATCAAAAAGGAACTCCTTGCCCATCACATTGCCCGTCTTCACATAGGAAAACAAGCTGAAGAATTCCGGTCTGTCTCTAAACGCTAATACGTCGCGACAGAATCTTCCGGCAGCTCCCGCCATGTAATTGGCTCCATTGATTGCTCCGGCTGACACCCCATAAACGTGAGAAAAGTCGCAAATTCCATGCTCCAAAAGCACGTCTAAAACACCAGCTGTGAACATGCCTCGCATGCCACCACCCTCCAACACGAGAGCAACCTTTTGTTTTTTCCTTACATCTTTTGGACTCATGTCTTGTACCTTCTAATACGCCAGTACTCTCAACTCTGCAATCTCAACTTTGTAAACCAGTAATCTCAACGCTGCAATCGCCGCTCGATAAGCTCATTTGTTTTCACTGATTAGGCGTCCTACAACCGCATGAGATTGCTCGGTAACCAATGAAGACAATAATACCGTATATAGAGCAGAGAAGAAGATCACCTGCGAAACCCTGCTACAAGTTGTTTTTTTCTACTTTATCACTGCAGATATAGGGGGAGGTTTTCTCTTTATAACAACAATCGTATAAAATGAGAGCTCAAAAATACGCACTGTCAGCTTGCGCATACATGTTGCTACGTTATTTCAGCGCTACAGAATGCGCGAACGTTTACAGCGCAAAGTCGTTTGAGCAAGCACATCCGTTTGAAAGGTCACAAAAGCAATGGCATCAAAGGTTAAACAAGGTCGTCACCTTACAGGCTCTTCTACCATGACGAGAGCAAAGGGCCAGGCACGCTATGCAAAGAAAAGAAGGACGCGTACCCGTCATACCATTCTAAAGCGAACGCTCACAGGAATTGGCGTTGCCCTTGCCGCTGGCGTTGTTGGCTTGGGCGTTTTTCTCATAGGTATTCAAGGCTTACTAGGACAAGGACTCGATGCCAATCTTTTTGGCGTGCTCAGTGATTCGTCTATCAACCAACCTTTTTATATGCTTCTTTTGGGTACCGATAAATCCTCTGAGCGCGAACAGTCAGCCGACTTTGGCACCTCTGATTCAGCGTACCGCACCGATTCCATGATTTTGGCGCGCCTCGATCCTCCCGCTAAAAAGGTCACTCTCATCTCTATTGAGCGCGACACACTTGTGGACATGGGAGAATATGGAGAACAGAAAATTAATGCTGCCTACTCTTTAGGCGGACCTGCTCTGGCTGTACAAGAGGTGAGTGAGCTTGCCGATGTGCCCATTTCTCACTACGCCGAGATTAACTTTGATGAGTTTATTTCCGTCGTTGATGGTATTGGCGGCATAGATGTCAATATTAAAGTTGATCTTCACGACTCTTATGCGGATCTGGATATTAAAGCCGGGGAGCAGACGCTTGATGGAACGACGGCGCTTGCGCTCTGCCGCGCGCGGCATGCCTATGAGGATTACGGTGGGGGCGATTACTATCGCGCTGCCAACCAGCGTATGATTATTGGTGCAATCGTAAAGAAAGTGCTTGCTTCAAACCCTATGGCTATTGCAGGATCCATGACAACGCTCGCCGATTCTGTCACCACTGATTTAACGCTCCAGGAAATCATCGCCCTTGCCCGTGCATATCAGGGATTCGATCCCTCTCAGGATCTTTATTCTGGGTTGGAGCCCACCACCTCAAAATATATCAATGGCGGTTGGTATGACATTGTTGACGAGAAGGCCTGGCATGCAATGATGCAACGTGTAGACGCAGGACTATCTCCTTACAAAGATGCGAGTGAGGATTTCACCTTAGATGTTGCGGGCGGAGACTCCGCCTACGCAAATCCAGGCGAGGACTCTTCATCTAGCTAACGTATTTACACGAGGCTCTATTTTCTCTTCTCGGCAGCGCGCCAAGCGGCCTTATACACTTCCATAATGGGAATGATGAGGAAGGCAAGAAGCAGCGCGAACAAGTAATTATTGAGGGACAATTCCGCAAAGCCAAAGAGATGCGCAACTGGGGGCACTTCAATTACAACCGTTGTAAGTATCAATGAGAGAACAAAGGCGCCCCAAAGCCACCAGTTTTGTTTCTTGAGCGTGAAGATGGATTGGCGTCTAGAACGCATATTAAAAGAGTGAAACATCTCCACCATAGAAAGCGTCAAAAATGCCATCGTGATTCCTTCTATCCCTGCATCCGGATGCGCTATTACAAAACTAAGATCCAGAGTATGGAACTCAACATAGATTCCAACGAAATAACTAAAGAGTGTGATGAGTGCGATAACCACGCCCTGGAAAATCACATCTATGCCCATGCCGTTAGCAAAGACTCCATCTGATGCGTCTCGGGGACGACGACGCATGATAGCTGGTTCAGCTCGCTCCATCCCTAATGCAAGCGCCGGGAAGCAGTCGGTAATAAGGTTAATCCAGAGAAGATGCACGGGCTGCAAGATGATGAAACCAATAATCGTGGCAACAAAAACCACAATAACTTCTGCGATGTTGGAAGACAAGAGAAATTGGATAGCTTTGCGGATGTTGTCGTAGATCCGCCTACCTTCCTCAACGGCCGTTACAATGGTGGCAAAGTTATCATCGGCAAGAACGATGTCAGCAACGTTTTTGGTTACGTCAGTTCCCGTGATACCCATACCAATGCCAATATCAGCGCGCTTAATTGAAGGTGCGTCATTTACGCCATCTCCAGTCATAGCAACAATTTGGTTTTGCTTTTTCCATGCCTCAACAATGCGTACTTTATGCTCTGGCTGCACGCGTGCATACACCCCGTAGTCTCTTATACGAGCAGCAAGCTCTTCATCGGAAAGCTTATCGAGTTCTGCTCCTGTTATAGCTTGCTTCTTTGAATCGATAATACCGAGCTCTTTTCCAATGGCAACAGCGGTATCAATATGATCGCCGGTGATCATAACGACCCTTATGCCCGCCGCGCGTGCCTGCTCAATAGAAGGCGCCACTTCTTTACGCACTGGATCAATCATCCCGCAGAGGCCAATGTAAATGAGATCTTGTTCTGCATTGTCTGCCGAGAAATTCCGCGGTATTTCCTTCCACGTACGCTTTGCTGCACAAAGGACTCGAAGAGCATCATCAGCCATACCCTGATTTTCTAGAAGTATGGCATCGCGCACCTCGTCCGTGAGCGGTCTTACGTCCTCGCCATCAAGGTAACTTGCGCAATGTTTTAGAACCTCATCTGGAGCGCCTTTGGTGTACTGCGTGTAACTTCCGTCTGAATCGCGAACAATGACGCTCATCATTTTCCGATTAGAGTCAAACGGTGCCTCGCCAACACGAATAAACTCTTCATCAAGGGCATCCTTGTAAAGACCTCTCGACGCAGCGTCTGCGATAAGAGCAGCTTCTGTGGGCTCTCCTTCTGCATGCGCTTCTTTGGTCCCGTCTGTTGGTGTCGCCTCTCCCTCTGATCCGCGTACCCACTGCGCATCACTTGCAAGTACCATAGCGCGAACAAGTTCCATTTCGTTAGATCCAACATGCTTGGTGACAGTCATCTGGTTTTGCGTGAGGGTGCCGGTTTTATCAGAACAAATGACTTGTGTACAACCCAGTGTTTCTACGGCAGTCAGTTTCCGTACGATGGCTGCGCGTTTGCTCATACGCGTTACACCTAATGAGAGAACAATCGTGACAACGGCAACAAGCCCTTCGGGGATTGCGGCAACAGCAAGGGAAACTGCAACCATAAAGGTATCGAGCAATAACTCAGGATGAGCGATAAACGCACTGCCGTGTTTGAAGAAGCCTATAGCGAAAATGAGAGCACAGATAACGACGACCCCTATCGTAAGAATCTTAGAAAGCTCCGCGAGCTTGATCTGAAGGGGAGTCTTCTCCTCTTTTGCTGTAGAAATGGACATTGCTATCTTGCCCATCTGGGTATCCATGCCTGTTGCCACAACAACTACGCGACCGCGCCCATAAACAACTGTTGAGCCCATGTAGACCATGTTGGTTCGATCCCCTAGCGGGATACTTGCGTCCTGTCCTTCACTCTCAATTTCAAGCCGCTCTATTTGCTTTTCAACAGGAACCGATTCACCCGTGAGAGCCGACTCTTCAACCTTTAACGAAGCAGCTTCAAGAATTCGACAATCCGCGGGAATGGCGTCTCCAGCTTCAAGAAGGACAATATCGCCAGGCACGAGATCTGCTGTAGGAACTTCTTGTGGGAGGCCGTTCCTTACGACGCGCGACGTGGGGGCAGCCATTTTTTGAAGAGCATCGAGGGCTTGCTCGGCCTTTGCTTCTTGAGCAACTCCCAACACGGTATTAATAAGAACAACAAAGAGGATGATGATTACGTCTGCAATGTCTCCCTCGCCCTGGAGATAACCCGTTACTCCAGAAATAACGGCTGCTACGATGAGTAGGATGATCATAGGATCCGCCAGTTGCTTGAAGACCCGTGCAACGAGCGATGCTCTTTTTGGTTTTTGGAGTTCATTAGGGCCATAAGATGCGAGTCGTTGCTGAACCTCCTCTTCATCCAGGCCTGTTTTCTGATTCACTCCTAATGCATGAAGTACTTCTTGAGATGTCTTGTCAAAAGAGGCACGAAGAGGCTCACTCGTTTGAGAGGTACTGTTTATTGCTTTGTGAAAAGTTGCTTGGGTATTATCGTTCATGCATAAACCTACTCTCATGAATGGTGCTTTTCTTTTTCCCCAAGTGTAGATGTTTATGATGGGCTAAATTGGGTTAAAACAGTAGTTACTGCCAAGCTTTTATAAGAAACGAGCTAAAAAGCAGCAACGAGCAGTAACGATCAATGAAAAGCGACGCTACGAGTAAGGAACTATCATGAAGATTCTTTTTTACGATACCTACGACTACGATAAGAACGCTTTTGAGGAACAGCTTAAAAATTTTCCTGATATACATATTGATTACCTGGAAGCAGACATAAATCCTGTGACAGCTTCACTCGCAAAGGGATACGATGCAATTTGTGCATTTGTAAATTCAGATCTAGGTGCTCTCACCCTTGAAATCCTTGCGGGTTTCAATATCAAATGCATTCTCATGCGGTGTGCAGGCTACGACGCTATCAACATGGAAACAGCTAAAAATCTCGGCATGACCGTGTTGCGTGTCCCCGGTTATTCGCCTGAGGCTATTGCTGAACACGCAATAGGTCTTGCGCTTGCTGCTGATCGTCATATTGTGAAAGGATATAACCGCGTACGCGAGAATGACTTTGCTCTCAGTGGGCTTTTAGGCACAACGCTACACGGAAAAACCGCTGGCATTGTGGGGACGGGAAAGATTGGGGCGGCCATGTGCCACATTGTGCATGGCATGGGCATGAAGGTGCTAGGTTATGACAGCTATCACAACCCAGATTTGGATTTCGTAGAATATGTTGAGCTTGATCAACTCCTTCGAGAATCTGACCTCATCTCGCTCCATTGCCCCCTCTTTGAATCCAACTATCATATGATTAACGCGGATTCTATAGCAAAAATGAAAGATGGAGTCATCTTTGTAAACACAGCCCGCGGGGGTCTCGTCGATACTCAGGATTTAATTGAAGGTATTCGCTCACATAAAATTGGTGCCTGTGGCATTGATGTGTACGAGGAAGAAGAGCCCAATGTCTTTAGGGATCGATCGTCGGCAGTATTTGAATCGGTAGTTTCGACGCTTTGCGCCTTCCCCAATGTTGTACTCACAAGCCATCAAGCATTCTTTACCAAAGAGGCTTTGGCCGCAATTGCAAACACCACGCTCACGAATGCGCAAGCTTTTGCCAAGGGAAATCTCGAACAGTTGCCAGCGCCCAACATTGTCTCCTAGAGCTGGATCCATATAGCGCAAGCGGTCCTATTAATCCTGAGAGATAGTAATGATGAGTTTAAGAGGACCACTGCACGTTATTGTCTTTTCTTGAGTGGCTGCGTTCTCCCCACCAAGTTTTGCTTCTGCTACTGGTAGGGAGACCTGTTCAAACCCACAGACAAAACAGGTTCGTGCCGAAGATGGCATAGTTGCACCGCATTCGGGGCATTCAACAATAGTGTTCTTCTTCATGTTTTCTCCTTCTTCGTTATTTGACTTCGGTCAACCTTACAATCTCCCCTTGCTCTGGCCACAACGAGTCTTGCGAGAAGCGCTCAAGGGCACCGCTTGCACCAGGACAGGACACAATTTGCAAGGGTGGCACTTCTCGGCGGGATGCAAGGACGCGATTCTGAGCATCTATGAAGGCAATATCAACGCTGCGCACCATGCCTATCGTATGGAGTGATTGACAGCACGGAAAAAACAAAGCGTCGGGGCCCGGGGTTGAGGGGGAAAGAGTCGTATACTCTGCGGGCGATCCAGCGCAGCGCCAAGATCGTTTTAGAATTAGCCTTAGCCTTTGTTGAAGCCGTTCTGGAATTAGCCCCAAGCTTTGCTGCTTTTTCTTTGAAATCAGTCTCAAGCTTATTGGGAATTGTTTTGAAATTAACCCTAGACTTCGATGAAAAAAGGTGGATGCCACGATTACTTTTATACAATTTTCTTCATTGTTCTCGAGTTCAAGTTGTTCTTCTTTGCGTTCAAATAGCTTTTTTAAGTTCAAATTGCTATTTCTCGGGTTCAAATTACTCTTTTGTTCTAGACTCATGAATCAACTCCTACGCCTGCTGGGCCTAAATCAATCACGAGGCTTTTCTCATGAATCAATTCAAGCGGCGCGTTCAACGAAATGCCTGAAATGGAAAAGCTTGAGGGGACGGGATGAAAATGCATCGTACACCTCACTTGAATGTGTGTTGGGTTGAGCGTAAAGAGCGCACTTGTTTTAGTGGCATCAATGTGTTGCAACGCTACATCAACATCGACATGCTCCCCCATTACCTGCTGGAGGGACGATTGTATTTCCGCCTGAACCTGTGTGCTGCTTTGCTCGTTTGAGGGAGCAGCACCGTGTGACAAGGTCAGATCAGCAGCCGCGCGGTCAAATTGCGCGCATGCGGACGTAAAAAAGCCTAGATTGACAATGATTAGTGCAACCACGATAACCACAGGTATTAGAAAGGCCAGTTCTACGGTCATCTGACCCGTTTCCTTTGTAAGTGTGCGCATAATACTTAGCGTATGCATTAGAGGACTCCCAGAAGCTTTTTTATAGAAATAGAAAAAGGGATTTTTAAAGATGTGCCCGGGATAGGAAGTTCGGCAATAACAACCTCGTCGTCGTTGTAGGTCTCCTCTATCATCCGAGAGAAACTTTTCAAAATGTCATCCGGACTGCCACTTGCAGGGAGCTGTTGGACCACCTCTCGCACATACGATGTATCGAGACCATCTTTTTCTAGAATATCCTGCGTGTTGCAGAGCACAGGCTTGCGAAGACGTAAGTCAGCAGGTTCAAGCCCGAGAGCACCCACGATGGAACTCAACTTCTGAGAGAGCCATCCACCAAGAGGGGTGGCACCTACTGCTTTAAGCCCGTCAAAGAACGAACTACCTGCGTCTGAAATTTTCTCAAATCCGGCCTGATAGGCCATAAGAAGACTCCCCCAGAGACCACAAATACCATCGAAGGCAGACCCGAGCGCTCCGGCAAAGTCATCATCAGTGGCCGTCCCCTCGGTGTGGAGCGCATCAAAAAAGCGCGCAAGCACATTGTTTTCACCAGTTGCCGCATCCACCGCGAGCGTCGCCCCCGAAATGGCAGCTCCTGTTGGAAGGGGCTCCGTTTGCGAAAAGGCACTAGACAGTTTTTGAGGAAGATCCGCTTCACCACGTACGCAGGCACCTATGACGCCCCATGCGCCAGGAGGGCAAATGCGCGGGCGCTTAACGCCTAAAGCCTGAATAGCTTTATCAAAAGCGTCCGCGCCCTTCTCGGCTAGAGCCTTAATCGCTTTTGTAGCCTCCTCGTAAGCCTTCTTCGCATCCTGATATTTCTTGGATTCTTCCACAACGATGCGCCAATAGTGCTCATAGCCATTGTTTATATTGGTGCTGGCAGAGGCGGTCTTTCCCATAGCGGCTAGATCGAATTTACAAACAGGACAGGTCCTATAACCTCCTTGAAGTGCCTCCTTTAGGCTTGCCGCGCCGCTAGAATTATGGAGCCCGGGGCAGGCAGAATAGGCATGAAGAACAGCTCCTTCTGTCTCTATGCTTTTTGGCCATAACGTTTCCGAGAAAAGCTTTGAGGCCTGCGTTTCCTCAGTATTATGAGGAAGATCAGGGAGCGATATAGAAACGGTCCCATCGAGGTTCTCTGTGTAGTAACCCTCCATCATTGCTTGTGTAGCGAAGAGGTAGAAACTCTTGCGCATCGCTGAGTTCGCCTGCTCCTCAATCGAAGTTGAAATTGGTTGCTCGAGCGCTGCGCGCGCTTGATAATATGCGCGGCTACGCATGAGCGCTACTCCAAACGTCCAGTTATCAGGGATTGCATAGTTAGGGTTTTTATCTGGAGTAAGATGTGCCAAGGATTCTGCGCGGGACCTCATGCAATAAGGGTCATCAACGCAATCTGCGCGCCACGCACGCTCAAGCGAATCATTCATCTCTTTTTTAGAAACCTCTGCTTCTTCAGCCTTCTTTGCAACTTCTGTGCTCTTTTCTTCTAGCTCTTTCATATCTAAGTCGCTTGCTGTGTCGTACGTAGAGAGGGACGTCTCTGGAAAAGGAAGAGCAACTCCCCAGTAGCTGAGACTGCCTTCTTGATTTGCTTTCACAACTGCACAGCCGCTCGCAGCGATAGCAGCTGGCAAAAAAGATTCGAGCGTTTGCAGTCCTTCTGAGGCACTTTGTGCAAACTCTTGGCGGGAGCGCAGAATGTCTGCTCCTGCTGATGTGAGCTTTACACCAGCTCCTTGCAAGCCCGGTACCGCACTTGTAATGAGACCCGCCCCCATAACGAGCATTCCTGTAAGACCAAGTGTGAGGACGCAAGAATCACTTACTTGCGCAACAGTAGTAAAGGCCTTTACATTTTGAGCACCCGCAAGAGCACTTGCATCTGCAACGTTTTGTATATCCGCTGCCTTAGACGATGACCATTGTACGCAGACAAGACCAAACATCAGCACGAGGCTCATCGCAAGGGCAAGCCCCACTGTAATGGAGGTGTAACCATCTTCCTCGAGAAACATGTCGAGGGGTCTCTTCGTTAATCTCCCCATTGCTCAACCCAATCCTCGTAACCGCCGCTGAGCCACCCGGGCCTTAGGGGCTCTGCAACATGGACGGAAATCGTTCCAAGGCCACCGGTTGCTCCGGTAAGTGCGGCGCTGAATATGCCAACGAGTGGCAAAGGTTTAATTTTGGACGTGATCGCTATTTCTATCAGCTTTTCACTCTCTCCTAGCGTTATCTCCCAGCCCTCCTCTCCTCCCTCATGAAAGATGGTCAAGGGAGGGATAGCGCGCAGGCGGCGCAAGATAAAGGCATCAATATCGTCTTTGCTCACGTGATTGCTCTGCGTGAGAACAAGACGCGCGGCCTCCGAGGCGGCAGTATTCATAACGGTGCGGGTATAAAAGATACAAATTGGCTGCGCCATCAGACCTATTATGAAAAGAAGCGATGGCAGCAAGATGGCTGCTTCTACGCTTGCCTGACCGGATTCACCACAAGAGATTCTCCGTGAGCTTAACTTTCTGTATGAATTAATAAAGCAAAACATCCTTCATCATTCCTATTGGCGAAATACCTGAGGTGTGTGAAGAAGCAATGGCTGCAAGGTGCATAAACACGCCGTCGACGCCTGCACTAAAAAAGGCGATGAAGGCTACCGTCATTCCAAGCAGCGCGCAAAAAATAACAACGAATTCTACGGTCGATTGTCCTGCTTCCTCCTGTGCAATCCCCCAAATGCGTTTCTCTCTTTCACTGGCAAATGAGTGTGAGACAAAACCGAAAAAAGAAGCCAAATCACACAAATCGTGACAATGCGTTATTTCATGAAGAAGCGTCGCTCGTGTTTTGATATCCATTTTGCTTTTGCTCTTGCTCTTTCTTTTACTCGAACGTTTTAGCATCGTCCAATCTCTTCTCTAATCCAAGATGCGTTTGTGTACAAGTCTCTTTGGGCAAAGGTAGGTGCTATTGCCAGTCACCCTGAAAGAGAGCTGCCCTCTCCTCAAAAGTAAGCTCTGGATTCTGTGCCGCTTGATGTTCGCTTATAGATGCACCCTCTTTTGTCGTTGAAGATTCTGAAAACGTTACGATCTCGACTCCTTCAGGTGTTTTAAGGAGAGCTCCCCAGCTTTCCCCTAAAAGCCCAAGATACCCTGACCATATCAAGACATCGTCAGCTTTCCCTTTTTCGCACCTGAGGAATTCGCTTACTGTTTCCGTCAAACCTGATAAATGTGTTGCTGTTTGTATGTGTAGTTTCCCGTCACTCAAAGCGTTGTTCAGCTCTTCTTGGAGAACAGAAACCTCACGTGCAGATAGCGACTCCTTTTTACGGACTTGTTCCAGAATTTCGTCGCGAACTGATTGCACCTCATGGAATTGAGCTGCCGTCAATCCAGCGTTCCCCTTAGCCTCTTCCTGACTTCCGGAGGGGAAACGTCCGAAGATAAAAAGGACCAAGCATCCCGCACCAAGAAGGCCAAAAAAGAAGAGAACGGTGCGCGGATGACACACCAGGCGCTTCCGCCTTTTTAGCAAGCTGCTCACAGGGAATTGATCCCATCTGCGATGGAATTCCAAAGCTCTGCAATCTTGTCTTTAAAAGCTATGACGGCGACGATAGCTATTAGCACTAGAACGCCTACGAGAATGGCGTACTCAGTAGTACCTTGGCCAGAGTCGCTTTTCATAGTTATTAACCAATGTTTGATGCGTTGAACTATCTCGTTCACTCGTTTTCTTCTTTTCATTTCTACTCCTCTCTTAGTTATTTCGTATGCTGTCTCTGCGTTTGTTTTCTCTTCTTTCTTTTTGCGATGCTGGTTCCTCTTTAACCCATCTTGAGTGCAGAAGAGAGTAGGGGCCCAAGAATGGCAAGGAGCATTGCAGGAACGACGAATACCCCCATAGGAATAAGCATCTTTACTGGTATCTTTTCAATTCCTTCTTCTACCTGTAAACGCTGTTCGCGACGTATCTCTGTAGACTGGCGTGAGAGAGAATCAGCTAAGGGAATTCCAAACTCAAGCGACTCTGTCACCGCCATAAAGAAACGTGTAAACGCTCCTATCTTTAAGTGTGAGGAGAGCGTATCAAGCACATCGACCCTACTAGACAGACCTAGCTTCCAAACGATCATGCCTTGAGATAGAAGTAAAGCAAGCGTGGAAGTATAGCGGCTGGTATAGAGCTCCAAAGATCCATCAAAACTCAAGCCAGCCTTAAGGCCGAGGGTGAGAATATCAAGCATCTCAGGAAACTCACGCAGGCATTGTGCTTGCATGCGTACACGTCTTTCCTCGGCTAAAAACGTTTTAAAGAACCAGCCATAGAGGGCAGTGCGCATGGACTGGATAGATGTAGCGGAAACTATGTTTGAAGATGTTATTTGGCGTGAGGATAAGACATTATTAGAGTCGCCCGTCAGGATCTTATGCATAATTTCTTCAATTTCTTTCTGTTCGTCTCTTTTGAGCGTACTGTTGTTTTCCGACTTTCCTCCAAAAGATACCAACTCGTTTGGCAAAGAATCACCAGCCCCCGTATGGCGTTGCACGGGGCTCTTTCGCACAAATAGATAAGAATAAGCCAGATAGCCAACAAGCCCCGCTGTTAGTATGAGAAATACGGCTTCCATTACGCTAGACATTCACACAAGCCATTATCTTCTTCATGCTGAGGAAGGCGATACTGTCTAGAACAGCAGCGACACAAATTGCGCCAAACCCTAGAGGGCTCATAACACCCGACTGAAAATCTGGAGATAAGAGAGCCAAAAGGCCTACGAGGAGCGCCGGTAAAATCATGACGACCTGCGCAGAAAAGCGAACCTGAGCCGTCTTTGTATTAAGCAATTGCTTAAGATTACTCTGATCCTCAACAAGTTGTGCCCCACGCTCCAGGAGATCCGCAAGCGGGGCGCCTGTACGCTGTGATATTTGCAGAACGCAAGAGAGCAACTTCAAGGAAGGAGCGTCTATACGGGCAGCAACACTATCGAGAACATGCGCCGCATTTCCGCCACATTGTATTTCGAGCGAACCCTGAGCAAAAGCAACGGCGATCTCTCCGGTTCCTCGCCTGCCTACATACTCTATCGCTTGCGTAAGCGTCTGACCTGAGGTTAACGCGCCGCTCAATAAGCGAAAAACCTGAGGTACTTCTTTTGCAAGCTGCTCTTTCTCCTTTTGTTTGAGCATTCGCCCCAGCGCAATGACGCCAAAAAACGCAACCAAGCATCCAAGAAAGAAAAATGCAGGGTTTTGCACAATGATGCAGCAGGCTATACCAGCGCAGACTATCGTTAGCGCAAGAACCACCGTCATGTCCCGCTTAGTGAAGGAGCTGAATGCATCGCCCATGACATGCTGCCTTTGCGCATAGACAACGATGGTATCGCGTGCCTCACAAAAAACCTGGATTCGCTCAAGATAAGAAATGCCTCCAAGGGTCCCCACTTTTCTGACATAGTAATGAATGCGATCTTGCGTAAGGGGGCGCACCGTTTCTCTAGCCGTGAGAAATACACAAGCCAAAAGCGCAAAAGCCATCATGAGACAGATGTCGAGTACCATGCATCTACCTCCTTCTGAGTGAGGATTTTCTCGGAGACAGCGTCTTGTAGAAACTGCGGAACCTTTTCAAGATGCCACGTACGAGTCGCCTCTTCGTGCAAAACAATTGGGGTTAAAGCAACTGTGCCATCCGTCTGCCTTTCGACCTCATGCATGCTTGTAATGAGGCGGACACCATCTGAGCAACGCTTACCCATCACAACAAAATCGAGAGCCGTAGCGACTTGCTCCTCTATAAGCTGAGCTGGAAGGTCCATACCAAAACGTGCCATCAGAACCAGACGCGAGATTGCCTCTTCAGCGCTTCCCGCGTGGAGCGTTGTAAGCGAACCGTCGTGCCCCGTGTTCATGGCCTGCAACATATCGATCGCTTCTTCGCCTCGTACTTCTCCAACCACGATACGGTCAGGCCGCATTCTAAGAGCATTAGTAACCAAATCACGGATGCTCACGCATCCCTTTCCTTCAATGGAGGCTGAACGCGCTTCGAGCCTGACCACATGAGGGTGCGTTTCAAAGGAAAGTTCTGCCGAATCCTCTATGGTAATAATCCGCTCAGTTTTGGGAATTTCAAGGGAGAGTGCGTTGAGAAGTGTGGTCTTTCCAGATCCAGTACCGCCCGCCACAGCAATATCCTTCCTCAGGCGCACCGCCCAACGCAACAGCTGTGCATACCAAGGCGCCAAAGAACGGAGTTCCACAAGACGATTGAGCGAGGTAATGCGCCCCGTAAATCTTCTAATGGTAAGCGAGGGTCCGTCCAGCGCGATAGGAGCGATTACAGCATTAACGCGGTCTCCATTAGCCAAGCGTGCATTGACGATAGGGCTTGACTCATCGATGCGCCTTCCTAAGGGCGCTAAGATACGGTCAATAACGAGCATTATTTGATCAGTCGAGTCAAACACTTTTTTTGACTGATGGAGCTTTCCCTCTCGCTCGTAGAATACGGAGTCAGGACCGTTCACCATAACCTCGGTTATTGAGGAATCGTCCATAAACGGTTGCAAAACCCCAAGACCCATTATGTCGTGCATCACTTCCTGCGACAGCACATCTTTTTCTGCTTCGCTAAATTCATCAAACTCGTCTCCGAGTAAAACATCGTGAGCAGCTGCCGTAAGCTCCAGGGAAGCACGTTCTTGGTCTTTGGTATCAAGAAGCTCAGAGGTAAGCGCGAGTCCCAGTCTCTCAACCGTTTTCTTGCGCAAGAGTTCTCGCTTGGCTTTTTTAATCTCTCTTGATGCACGCTCCCTTTCTTGAAGAAACGCATGAGCGCGAGAGGTTTCAAGACCCATGGAGGGAGCAGGAGAGGATATGCCCTGGGCTCCGTTACTATTCTGTTCTACGGCACGTACCCGCTCCAACACTCCCATAATTACTCCTTAAGAAGCATCCTTTAAAAGCGCCCGCTGGGCAAACTGTAAAAGCGTTCCGGCGGGTTTTTGTATTCCTTCCAGATATTCTCGAGCGAGAGGTGTATCTGGGAGGCATCCAACTTCCTGTAGAAGGTGCGCGCAAAGACTCTTGCAGGACGATGTAAAAGCATTCTCGAGATTCAAAAGAGAAGGAGCATCGCCTGCGCTCAAGAATTCAGCCACATGCAGACCACCATCAAACGTGCTTAAAGTAGTGGCCTGTTCAAGACCAGGATTTTTTCGAGCAAAGAAGTCTTGGTCACGTTTTTTGGGATCAGCTCTATTGATAAGCCGTAGCACTTTTGTTCGCGGCACTCCAAGCCGCACAAGGAGACCTGCTCCACGCGCTAGTGAGCTAATAGCACTCGTTCTCTCATCGCTCATAAGACATATCTTGTGCGCCATCTGGGCTGCACTTGCAGTTGCATCTCCCCAACTTGACGAAGTATCAATTAGGACAATTTCATACATCGTAGAAAGGGTTGCGCAAATTTCCGGAATCCTGGAAACAATGAGATCGGCATATTCCGGCTTTTCGCAGGGACCAAACAAATCAAGATAATCGTTTATGCGATCACCGCATTTTTGAAGCGCGGGTACACTCACATCTTCAGTGAGTGGCGTTAAATCTGCAGCATGTCCACGACCAAAGAATCCAAACATATTCCCAAAATTCAAGTCCAGATCAAGCAGGGCAATCCGCTTACCTAAGCTTGCCATCGCAAGAGCCACAAGTGATGCCACCGTTGATTTACCAACGCCACCTCGTGCGCTCGCAAATACAATTAGCGGGCTTATCGTTTCTGGAAGGAGTTCTGAATGAGCGTCAAAAGACGCAGAGTTTTCATGTTCCCCTGCGATGCTTGGGATATGAAGATCTGTGTTGTGGGCTTGTGCAAAGTCGTTCATTCTATCCAGTCTCAAGACATTCGTATCAAATTCAAATCCCTCTGGCTCATCTAAATCATCTTCCTCAAAGGTATGAGGTGCTGAAGATACGACTGAGAAGTTCTCTTCTCCGTCTTGCAACGATTCTTTCTCTTCATGTTCGTCTGCCAAGTGCCGGAGCTTAACAAACTCAATCGTATCCTCAGCGCTTAATACCCAAGAGGCACCAGCGCGTTTTGCCTGTTTTTGAAAGTCCTCTTCTATTCCATCAGCAATAATGAGGACTTCTGCTTGCGGTGCTTCTTTCATGATGAAGCCGCATAAGTTCCTTGAATCGATTAAAGCACCTGGTCCAAGTGCAATGCGCGCTTTCTGATCTCCTTTTGCATCGTCAACTAATACCAAGGGGTCTTCTCTAAAAATGCATTGCATGGCTCCTGTGCATGCCGATAAGAACTCTTCAAGTTCAGAATGCTTTTCTTCTGCGCAGTGCAAATACCATGTTTTAGTTTTTTCGCTCATGTAATCTACTTTTCTCAATACGCTTCTTAGCGTTGCAAGGTCATAGTCTGATTTCGCTTTTCTGATAGGGGTGTGTACTAAGGTCGCTGTTGCTGAAGAAGTGTATACGGGGGTCTCTGGTGCGAAGAAGGAATATTTAAAGCTCCCTGTCGCGAAGAAACAGTATTCAGGATTCCTTGTTGCGGAGAGGATGAACTTTGAACTCCCTCCTGCTTCGTTGTTTCAGCGCCGTTGGGAACGGCTGGAACGTTACGAGTGTTGTTGGTATTCTCGGAGGCCGTATCTTCAGAAGAGAGGTCATCGGCGGGTCTCACGAGGCGTAACGTAGAATCAGACGCCGCACTCATAATGTCTGCCACTTCCGATAAAGGAACGGCGATGGTTATGGCACCCTTATTGGTTGAGGAAGTTGCGGTGGGAACAGAAATGACAACAACGTTGGAACTTATAAGATACGTTCTTCCCTCGCTCACTTTGTACGCCGCGAGATTAGAGCCAATCTCAACCGAAGAAGTTATCCCCAAGCGTTCATTAAGAGGAACGGCAATGGCAACCTTTCCCGAAGGAACTTCCATTCCATCATCGTTGCCGCGAATATTTACAGAGCAGAGAGGACTACCCTTTGCCACTGGAGTGCCTATTGTTTTGCCTTCTAATTCTTGTAGACTCGCAAAAGCTCCCTCCGGCACAAGTTCTGCAAGCCATTCTTTTTCTTCAGCTTTGGAAGCATTAACGCTGTCGCCCGGCTCAAGCGTTGCTGTTGCCACAACAACTTTGGTTACTTCTCCGCCATACCTGGCCATAGCTTCAGTCTTTTCTGCTTGGGCTTCTGCTTTGACCGCGTTGCCATACGCAAGAGCCGAGAGCAACGCGAGAAATGCACAAGCGCATGCCATGATGAGGCGAAAACGCTTATTCATATATCTGCTCCCTTCTTTTCCTACCTGCACGCCCAAAGCGTTGCAACGATGTCTTCATAGGTTGTTGGAAGGGAATAATGAACGAGCCCCTTTACCAAGGACTCACCAATTTCTTACCAGAATGTAACAAACGATAACGTGATTGAATAAAGCTAGGTGGCCAGGAAAACCTGGACAAAAGCTTGTAAGCGCCTGAATGAAACAGAATAAAGGCTCTTAATAGCTAGACAGAAACAGAATAGGGACTTGCTTGAGGCAAGGCAGAAACTGAAAGAAGAGGGACGCTATTCTGAGAGCTCCTCGCTCAACTCATCAAGTTCCTCTTTGGTCATACCTTCCAGCCGCTGAAGCTTCTCGATAATTTCACCAATTCGCTCAGATGATTGTGAGGGCACCTTCCCCCTGAGATACTCTAGGCGCGTAATGTAGTTTTCGATGGTATTGCGCTGCCGAGCCCGTATAGACTGATTGAAAAAGCTTACGACGACGCCAGTGATAATGGCGAGATAAAAAATTGAAATAATGCTGAGAACCATAGCAATGATACGGGCAACGATATGGGTCGTAACAACGTCACCAAAACCAATGGTAGAAACCACTTGGAAACTAAACCAAATTCCATCAAAGAACGTCTCACCTGAGTCACCGGTGAGCCAGACTACGACAGAACAAGCAAAAAACGCAACAAGAAAGGCCAGCGTGAACTGGCCAAATCTTGTTTCTCGAAGAACCTGCTTTAGTACGATGTGGTGCGTAGGCAGAATCCGTTTATTGCTTCGAAGTGATTTCATTACTTCTGCGCAGATGGTGCAGGAGGCTGCTGATTTTGAGCGCGTTTAGCACCAGGGGTTGATTGGGGTTTCTCGGTATAAGGAACGTCCTTACCTTTCAACCATTCAGGGGCCACATCGCATACCCATTGAGCAACAGAACGAACTGCCCAAATTTGTCCAAACGTTGCAATGGCGCCCGACATAATTATGCCAACGATAGCAGCTAAGCCACCTCCGGCCAAAATTCCCACTACTGATCCAACCACATCGGGTTGCGAGGAGTAATAGTGTCCATAGTTGTTAAGAGCACTGGAGCCGTACGAACCATAAGCGGAACCAAGGCCTGAGAGACCACTAAAGAGATTGAGCAGATTGCCTACGTTTGACGCGAGAAAGACGGTTGAGACGATCACAATAACGGCAAGAATGAGAAGAACCGTTGCAAGTCCAGGTAGGAAGACAGCAAGGAAGAGTTGCCATTTATCGCGTTTGATGATTTCAAGCACCTGAGACAAATCAAAAGCCGCGCTGAAGCGGTCGCGCGCTACCATGCGCATTCCTGCCAGATAGATAAATCCGGAAGCAAACACGCTGAAAAAGAAGGCGATTATCGTTCCAACAAGAGGAAAACAGTTGAGATAAAAGCAGATCACCACAATAGCAACGCCAAAGATACAAGATATCACCATGTAGAAGAATCCCCACACAAAGCTCTTGCTATCAAAACGATGGCGAGGCAATCCTTGGGGCTCTTTATTAGATGTCTCTATAGCCCATTTGAGAAGGTATCCGGCCACAAAGAAATTGAGGAACGGTACAATACCCATGACCATGAGCAGGAGAACCCTCTTCCACCAGCCTTCCTGCGAGGTGATGTCGGTCCACGCACGGGCTACAGGACCTGGCTGTCGATGAACGGCAACAGCTTGTGCTGGAGCAGGTTGCCCATTAGCACCCGGAGCCCGATTGGTAGCCGTTGACGCGTTGTTCGGCTCTGCGCCAGTTACTGGCTGTGGGGCAGCGTTGTTTTGCTTGTCTTCTGAATTCATATTGGTTCCTTTCTCAACAGTCTATCTAGCTTGCATGACTCTTTTGAATATCTCTTAGTTTTATGCCTTTAACTCTCTCTTGGTTTATGCCTCTTAGTTATACAGCTCTTGGTTACATATCTCAGGGTTATATACCTTTTGGTTATGTATCCCTCAGTTATATTCCTCTCGATCAAATGTCTCTTTTTCATCACATGGGCAGATACTGCATATGTGGAAACTGTATCCCTGCTCGTGAGCTTCAAAAATATAGCACATTCCCCTATTCCGAAACCCGCTTATGATGGCGACGACGTCGGGGTGAGGTATTTGAACCATCTGACTGCGCAGGAATGGTTACGTTAGAGGCTTCGGGGGCTCCTTGTCCCTTATCTCCTGGCCGACGACGACGGCGTGTAGCATTATGCGGTACTGGATTTTGCCCTTGCTTATTCTTCCGGCGGTTGTCCTTACGAGAACGGATTGATCCGCCAAGACCCTTAGATGGACTTGAAGCGTCACCGTTAGCTGCACTAACGCCTGCGCCACACTGATTCTGTTGACGTTTTCTAGCGCGATTTTTTCCACGCTTCTTATCCCTCTTATTGCGCCGTTTTTCTTTGCGTTCACTCTCGTTACCATCTGACGAGAATTCATTCTCAGGTGCCAATCCTGATGTTATTCGTCCTTCTTGCATGGTGATATTTTCACCAGTAAGGCCACTGTGTTCCTGCGCCCCTCGAGAAGACGCCACCGAAGATGCGCCAAATGAACTAGTGTTATTGTCTCGGATTGAAACACCAAAACCTCCTGCAAACCCACCGCCAAAGGGATTCTCTTGAGCAAGCGAGCGCTCTTCCTCGTAGCGCTGATAGGACTCCCAGTTTTGTTTCGTCATTGTGTTGGGACGCGCAGCCGCTTGCTTTCCTTCATTGGTGAGAGAAGACAGGAATTCCAATGGCACATTGATTGTTTTATCCTCATCAAGGCGCATGGTGATGATTTCACGAGGCGTATCAAGCGAAATGACTTTAGCATCGCCTGCGGGTGTAGTTATAGTGGCGCCTACTTTTGGAGCGCGTTTCTTAAAATCCTTGTAGGCATCAAACTCATAGCGTAAGCAGCACATAAGGCGCCCACAAACCCCGCTAATTTTGGGCGAATTGAGCGGAAGATCTTGCTCTTTTGCCATCCTGATTGAAATGGGAGCAAAATCTTTCTCCCATCGCGAACAACATAACTGTTGACCACATTGTGCATATCCGCCAATAGAGCCAGCCTCTTCGCGCACGCCAATCTGGCGCATATCAATTTTTGCATCGAGTGCGCGAGCGAGCTTTTTTACGAGCTCCCTAAAATCTACGCGTTCCTCGGCAGCAAAAAAACACACGGCCGTTTTGCCGTCCACGGTGTATTCAATGCCCACTGGCTTAATGGGGAGCTTGAGTTCCTTAACATACTCCCGGAAACGAGGGAGGTTTGCAAAAGCTTTTTCTACGAGTTCATCATGCTTTTTGGAATCGGACCCCGTCGCGAGACGCACAATATTGGAAAGCTTGGCATCACCAATCGTTTCCTTCAGCTTTTTATCGTCAACCTCAAACGGCTTGTCCTGTGTAATCCCAAATTCCTCCCCACGCGCAGTTTTGCATATAACCTCGGTCCCCGAAGCTAATTCCTCTGGGGGAACTTCAAGTCCCTCAGGTGAAAACCAGAGCGTACGCGTTACAAAAGGAAAAGCCACAGCAACTACTTTTGGCATAATTCGTCCTCCATATGGCAAAGCATCGCCTCAAACGCGAGACGCGCTGCTACGTTATGTCGCACATTATTGCGCGCTGCCTCAACTATCTCTATCCCACGAAGCGCCTGGGCAGAATCCCAGTTAATACAGGCCCTGCGTTCAGTCTCTAGTGTATCAGGCAGAGCAAGAATTGTCTCTGCGACACCAGCTTCCAAAGCAACGATATCGCGAAAGAAAAGTTCCGCTGCATGAAGAAGCTGTTCCAGTGCCTCGCTTGAGGCAGCTTTCTGAGCGCGTTTTTGTGCCTTTTCTATTTCTTTGAGGGCTTTGGCAGAGAGGAATTCTTTTTCTATTGCTGCTTGCTGCTCTGCTGCCCGTGCTGCGTCCAAAGTTGCTTGCTGTTCTGCGTTCTGCGCTGATTCCGCGCATCCCGCACCACATCCAGCCTCATCCTGTCTGCGGTTGTTGCCTTTGTCGTGTTGGAGATTGGCATGCGCATGCTTCTCTGTATTGTTCGCTTCGAGCGCACCGAGCACCTCCTGCGCTTTTTGCAGCAATTGCCAAGTGGAAAATTTTGGGAGCTCCGCAATTGTCTCCAGAAGAATTGCCTGCGCACGACGCTCAGATGGATTGCGTAAAAATGCCTGAGCAGCGCGCGGAGAAGACGCTACATGAAGAGCAGATATGATTTGATCTTCTGTAGCATCATTCATTTTCTGCATGAGCACACTCACAAGTTCCCTCTCGTCCTCATGGCGAAAGCGAATAAGTTGCGAGCGTGAAACTATTGTGGGTAAAACGGTCGTCTCAGATTGAGCGAGCAGGAGAAACGTCACATCCTCCGGCGGCTCTTCAAGCGTTTTTAAGAGCGCATTGGCGGTTTTGTCGGTAAGAGACTGGGCGTCTTGCACAATAAAAACCTTGCGGTGTGCGCGCGAAGGCGACAGTTGAACGTCGTTGATAATCTCGGTGATTTGCTCGGAAAGATACCCAACCGCTGAGGCGGGCTTGTACACGCGCACATCTGGGTGCGTGCCAGCATCTATTAATGAGCGATCGCTCTCAACCAAGGCTGCTGCGAGGTCTTTCGCCATTTCCAGCCGTGCTTCTGAATGAGCCCCAACGAAGAGATACGCATGGGAAATGGACTGCGCCCCGAGTGCTGTTTTAAAAAACGACGAAACCTCAGGCTGGAGAGAATTTTGAGGAAAAGTACTCATCGAGAGCACCCCTACCGGTCCTCTGACAGCGTAATACCATGCTGCGCAGCTGCTTTTAGAACCCGAGAAAACACCTCTTCTTTACTACCGCCTGCATCTATAATCTCACAACGATTGGGATTCTCACGAGCAATCTGCAGAAATCCCTGACGAACGTTTTCTTGGAACGCTTCGCCTTCTCCCTCCATTCTGTCGGAACCGCCATGCGTGGCTCTTCTTAGGGCCTCCGCAACGGGGAGATCGAAGACGAACGTCACATCCGGAACGAGTCCATTGCTCCCAATCTTATTGGCTTCTTCCACAAGCTTAGCATCTAGATTGCGACCGCTCCGCTGATAAGCAGAGGTTGAATCTAAAAAGCGATCGCACACAACCCACATTCCTCTTTTGAGCGTGGGCTCTATTACTTCTGTTACAAGCTGTGCGCGCGAAGCTTCAAACAAGAGCAACTCACAGAGGGGAGAAACTGTTGAGGCAGGATTGAGCAAAAGTTCTCGAATGGCCTCTGACGTTTTTGTCCCACCTGGTTCACGAAGATGCAGGACCTCAATCCCCTCTCGTTTTAAAGCATCGACAAAGCGTGCGGTTTGCGTTGATTTCCCGCACCCATCTGCGCCCTCAAACGTGATAAAGCGTCCTGCAGTTGTTGGCATGTTCTCGAACCTATTTCGATTTTTGTCTATGGCTCTACTTCTTACTTATTTCTTTTTAGTAGTGCGGCCACGAGCGCTACTACTTTTACGACCGCGCGCACCGCTTTTTGCCTTCTTCTCCTTAGAGGGACACTGCATATTAACGCAGATGCGCCACGGGCCGCGCTCCGTCTCAATTTCTACTACCGGCGCTCTGCAATCCGGGCATGTCTCGCCCGTGGCAGTAAGCTTTCCACGTTGCGGTAGCGGATAGGATACGTCGCAGAGCTCATAATTTTCGCAACGTATGAAACGCTTTCCTGTCGTTTCAGATTTGTGAGCTATCAAATCTCCATGTCTGCCAGCTTCTTCACATACGCTGCACGTCCCTACTACTAAATCGGGCTCCTGATTGGTCTCACACTTGGGGTTCACGCACACCTCATACGGCTTTTGGCGGAAGGGCCATATTTTTAGCACGGGAGCGCCGCATGCAGGACATGGATTTTCCGTGGCCTCGATTTTATCGGACGTTTTACCAGGAACAGGATAGGTCACATTACAATCTGGCCAACCCATGCATCCAATGAAGCGCGAGCGAGTCTTGGGTGAATTTTTCACAACCAAATCCTTGCCGCACTCAGGACATGTGCCTACTTTTGCATCAGCGGTAACCGCATCGGCGATATCCTCGCCCAATTTATCCTTGTTCGTAATGAGATCGTCCATCATTGAAGCGAGGAGTTTTCGCGATGAAGTTACAACTTGCTCCTCCGTTTCCTTGCCTTCACTGACCGCATCCATTTCTTTGTCGAGGTCAGAGGTCATTTCAGCAGTGGTAATGGGAGGCGCGTACTTATCGAGTGCCTCAATGATAGAGATGCCAAGCTGCGAAGGCTCAACGGGATTGTTCTTGAGATACTTCACCTGGAAAAGGCGATCAATAATGGAAGCGCGGGTTGACTTTGTCCCCAGACCCCGTTTCTCCATCTCTTGAATGAGCTTACCCTGGCTATAGCGTGCAGGTGGCTCAGTTTGCTTAGGCGTCAAAGCAATGTCTGCAATGTAGATGGTGTCTCCCTCCGCAAATGCAGGTAAATGCTCGTCTTTTTTGAGGCCGTAGGGGTAGGCCTCTCTAAATCCGGGTGTTTTGAGAACGTCGCCCGAAGCCGTGAAGGGCTCGCCTGCAACATCCGCAACCAGCTTGGTGCCCTCAATAGTAGCGGGACCCATCAAGGTTGCGAGAAAACGACGCGCAACGAGGTTATATAGCTTCCATTCTGCCGGGTCGAGCTTTTCAGGCGTTGCGACACCGGTTGGATAGATGGGCGGATGGTCGGTCGTCTGCTGCTTTCCGCGCGTGGCAGTGATTTTCTCGGCTTCTAAAATCTTATCGCACACTGTTGCATAAGCAGGATTCGCTTTGAGCATCTTCACTTGCGCGGCCAAATCAAGCGATGAGGGGTAAACCGTGTTGTCGACGCGCGGATACGATATAAACCCCTTCATATAAAGGCTCTCAGCAAGGCGCATGGTGCGCCCTGGGGCAAGACCAATACTCGCCGCTGCAGCCTGCATTGATGTGGTGTTGAAAGGAGCGGGAGGTTTAGTTGTGCGAGCTTTTTTCTCAATAGAGCTCACCGTGCCGGTGGAGGCACTTTTAACCGCGTTAAAGGCATGCTCTGCTTGTGCCTCATCTTTAAACCGAGCTGTTTGATGGGTGAGTACAAAAGTATCTTCACTGTCCGCAGCGTCCGGCACAGCAAGCGCATCATGCTCTTTTGCTCCAAGCGCGGTAATAACCCAGTAATCCTCCGGTACGAATGCCTGACGCTCGCGTTCTCTGTCAACTACGAGTGCAAGCGTTGGAGTCTGCACGCGACCGGCGCTTCGTACATTGCCAAACCCGCCAAAGCGCGCCATAGTAAGATAGCGCGTGAGGGCTGCTCCCCAGATAAGGTCAATGAATTGACGCGATTCTCCTGCAGCGGCTAGATCCATATCCATCTGCGCAAGATTATTAAATGCTTGTTCAATCTCCTGCTTGGTATAGGCAGAATAACGGGCACGGCTCACAGGGATATCTGGTTGAACGCTTTGTACCTGCGCTAAGGCGTCCTTGCCAATAAGCTCTCCCTCGCGATCATAGTCAGTGGCGATAATGACCTCATCCGCCTTTTTTGCAAGATTCTTAAGAGAACGAATGATATCTTTCTCGGCAGGCTTTTTCTCGATGGGAGACCAAATGAGATAAGGCAAACTGGGAACCTTCCAGCCCTTTATATCAACTCCATCTTTCATGAAAGGTTTTTTAGGACGCTTACCGCCACGGGCATCGTTTTCGTAAGGAGGTGTCTTGAGCGTTGCAGGCACATCAGCTGGAAGAATCTGGCCATCTTCTGTAGTGGCGTGCCATCCTTCACCCTTTTTATAAATGAGTTCCACCGGAAAATCGGGGGCCAGAATATGGCCACGAAGACCAATCGTAACCCACTCTTTTCCGCCACGCTGAAATCGATAGACGGGGGTGTTGTATACCTTTTCTTGCTTAGGTTTTCCGGATTCCGAGAGCAAGCGCGCAATTTGCTTCGCTGCATCGTGTTTCTCGGTAATGACTAAGACCATGTGTCTCAAACCTTCTTTCGCTTCTTGCGTTTCGCTTTATTATGCATCATGTGCTTCAAACTCTTCTTTACTCCACTTGAGCGACTCTTTTCCGTAGCGGCGCATGAGGTACGAGCGCGCCACACCCAGCGATATTTCGTAAAGCAAGATGATGGCGGCAAACATAAAGAACATTGTGACAGGGCTCGCATCGGGCGTAACCATCGCCGAGAAAATCAAGAGACCTACGTAGATGAAGCGCCAATTTTCGCGAAACGTCTTATAGGGGACCAGATGGAATACGGAAAGATAGAAAATGACGAGGGGTATTTCAAAAGCAACACCAAAGCCAATTTCCAGGAGCATCATAATGGTGAGGTAATCATCTGCATTTGGAATAACGGTGGCAAAGGCCGCCGACTGCTCAATCATCCACCCAAATGCCGCTTCCTGAATAACCAGGTAGCAAAAGATCATGCCTAAATAAAAGAGAATGACCAGTGCTATGACGGTTGGTATAACCCATTTGCGCTCGCTGGGTTTAAGGGCCGGCACGAAAAAGCCCATTATTTCCCAGATGATAAGAGGGGAGCAAACGATGGTGGCAATAAAGAGAGAAACCTTGAAACGAATGGTGAATCCACCCAGAGAACTCATAATAGCTAAGTTTTCACCCGGCAAATATTGTTTGATAGGACGGATGAGGATGTCAATGAGCACGGGGGAAGCAAAATAGAGCACCACTGCAGCAACAACCAGGGAAATGACCACTATGGTCATGCGACGACGTAGTTCGCCAATGTGCTGCATGATTGACATTCTGCCTGTCCCTTTCTCCATTATTGCTGCTGCCTTTCATCATGAGCTTCACGTGACGTTGCTTGTGCTGCCGTAGATTCTTTTGTATTTATGGGTTCTGGCGCGCCAGAAGTTTTAGCTGTATCAGGGATTCTTTCTGCACCGGGCGTATTTTCTGCGGCGAAAGATTCTTGCGCGCCAGAGGATTCTTCGCTTGCCTTGTAGGCTTGTTCCATGCGCGCTTTCTTCTGAGCAAATGTTTCTGAAGATTGCTGGGAAACCGCCTCTGGCGCTGCACTCGCCTTCTTCATTTCATCTCGAACGGGATTTAACACCTCAGTTTTAACGACTTTGGTAACAGAATCCGACGCATCGCGAAATTGGCGCAACCCTTTGCCCAATGTCTTCCCTAAGCCCGGAAGCTTTTCCGGACCAAAAAGGAGAAAGGCAAAAATAAGAATGAGTATGAACTCTGTATCGCCTATTCCAAACATGTCATCCTCACCCCGTAAAGGAAATAGTACTTAATAAAATAGGCAAACGGCTGCGGAGAGAAAGTTTAAAGTTACGTGCGGGAATCTTTTTGTATAGGAAGCTTTTTGCCCTTGTCCAAAAAGACCCACGTGCTGTATGTGCGCTGGTGCTTTAGTCCTTCAAGTTAAACTCAGAACCCACTCCCAAAAGCGTCAGCACGCGAAGCACGTTATTTTGGGGATGAGAAACGCAAAACTCGCAGTTATTCTCGGCGGCAATATGAGCGCTTTTCACGAGAATGCCAATGCCCGTTGAATCAATGTAGGGAACTTTCTCGAGACTTACCTCTATTGTTGTGGGTTTCTCCGCCAACGCCTTGTCAAGGATATCGCTGAGCTCCTGGGCATTCGAGACGTCAACTTCGCCCTCCACTGAAATCAATATGCGGCCATTATCTGCCTCTTTATGGAATGAAAGTGCCATGACACTTCTCCTTTTTAGCAATCGTTTGCTCGTTTAACGAAAAGATCGTAGCAAACATAGTAGCAAAAACTTTAGCGGGCAGCCATGGAATGCCAATACCCAGAAAAGCTGGCTTCTAGGAAACCAATTGGTTGTTGAGCGCTGCGGCTCCTCCTGAGCTATTAGCGTTTTCTGCTTTGAGCACTTTAAGGCGCGACTCACAGAAGCTGGTAACGTTTTGGTTTGCCTCTTGAGGCGCTGCTATGGCGTTTTGATAAGCCTCGATGGCTTGGTTGTTATTGCCCTGGCTCTCATACAACATGCCCAGCCCCTGCCATGCGGGCGCAAAGTTGGTCTCCTTGAGAAGGTCCTTAAGCTGTTGAGTTGCAAGGGAGGCGTCGCCTAGATAGAGATTGCAAAGCGCGCGGGTAACTACGGCGTTCTTCTCATCAAAGGTGGTGAGTGAACCTGCCAGATTGAGATAGGTAGTAAAGTCATCAACCGCCTTTTGCATGATGGCATCTGCCTCTGACTTCTCATCGTCTGTAGAAGCGTATTCAATAGCATTAGTACCATAACGATATTCTTCATTTGCCAGGCTGAGAGCCGCCTCAGCATTAGTGGGATCCTGATCAAATTTCTCTTGCAACTCGTCAACCTTGGGTTTGTAAATTTCTTGCGCGGAGGAAAACGACGTTACCGTTTGAGATTTATTTCCCGAAACAAAAGAGGCGAAAGAAGGAAGGAGGATGGAAATTACAACAATGATCGCCATGACAATCACGGCAATTTCTTTTCCTGTTCTTTTGCGCTTGATGGCCCGCTCGTTATCCTTCTGAATCGTGTGCAGAGAGCGCTTAAAGTTGTCGCGCATATGGCCGAGAAGAGCCGGCGCCTTTGGCTGATGCTGCTTTTTTGCAGATGTGGCTGTCCTTGTCGCGACCTTTTTGGGTGCGGCTTTTTTAGTTTGCGACTTTTGTTGCGTAGCGTTCTTAAGCGTCACCTTCTTAGTCGAGGCTCTTTTGATCGTAGTCTTCTTGGGAGCTGCTTTCTTAGAGGCCACTTTCGTGACCAAAGCGCTCTTAGGTGCGACGTTCGTTTTGGGAGCAGCCTTCTTTGTTGAGGTTTTTCTCGGCACTGTCTTTTTCGGGCTCGTCTTCTTTTGAGTCATAATGGTTATCTCATTTCTAGCTCACAATTCCAAAACGCTTGGCCCAGCCGTGTGCAGCAAGCGAAGAATTCAGTTGGTCTGTCATTTGGGCTCTTGTCATGGTTTTGGGTGGGAGTAGATTCACAATTTCTAAAAGATCAGGCTCTAAGTCGTTTGTTTTTGCCAGCACAACTGCATCGAGGCGGTCAACGCGTTTTGCACACGAAAAGAGCGCATTCACGAGTCTCTGTAGCTCGCCCTGACCGGTATGTCCAACGTCTGTGGTCATGCGATTTACTCGGACCCGTTTGAGTTTTTGATGTTGACCTTACCGCCAGCTGCCCCCTGCACGGGATCCTGATCAACAGATGAGTAGGGCGACAGCCCGCGTGCAACCCGCATCATCATGGTACGCCATGCATCGAGATTTACTACCTCGTACCAGGTGTTGTTAGTATAGAGCGAAGAAGTTGGCTCCATGCCTGTGTAGACGTCATTATCAATATCGATACCACGCATCTCTGTAGCAAGTGAAATGATTTCTGAGATAGAAAGGTCGGTCGTGATTGCGTTTGCAAACTTTTGGATGGTTGCAGCCATAGTGGCAGGGTCTGCCGCAAAAAGCTTCTTGCAAATTTGTTCTATCACCATGCGCTGGTTGGCGGCACGATAAACGTCGCCGTCGCCATATTCGTCATAGGCATGACGGCTACGACAGAGCTCCAACG
This sequence comes from uncultured Atopobiaceae bacterium, assembly GCA_910579165.1. GTDB lineage: Bacteria > Actinomycetota > Coriobacteriia > Coriobacteriales > Atopobiaceae > MGBC105563. Next base: position 204,742 of record CAJTTF010000001.1, on the reverse strand, counting down.
CCTGCTGGCCATTAAGCACCTGTTTTCCAGCCTTGATGGGTGCTCCCACATGGTCATCATCGATATCGATAGGAACATCCACCTCAACTCCTCCAAGCGTATCGACAATGGAAGCGAACTGGTCAAAGTCAATCTCGGCATAGTGGGAAATGGGAACGCCGGCAAAATCACTCACGACATCAACCGTGTAGCTTGCCCCTCCAAAGGGATACGCAGCATTGAGCTTTTGCGGTCCGTTTTTGCCCATATCCATAAGGGTGTCGCGGTGAAGAGAGACAAGTGTTACCTGTTTGTCCTTAGGGTCGATGCGCGCAAGCATCATAGAATCCGTGCGATAGGCCGAATCAGACGGGCCATAGTTTGAAGATTCAGCGCGCTCCTGGTCCTTATCAATACCTAAGAGAAGCATATAAAACGGCTCGCCGTCGTTCACTTGCTTGAGGGAGTTGGAAAGATCTGCATCCAGCTTGGCGCTAAGGCTCGTTTGGAGATTAACAACATAAGCAAAGGCGGTCGCGCCCAGTGCAAGGATTGCGCAGAGAAAAACAACCGCTGCTACCTTAAGAATATTCTTCTTGCTACGCTTCTTGCGCTTGCCAGCGTAAGCAGCAGCTTGCTGCGCACGTGGATCTACGCCTTCGCCCGTTGAGGCTACGGGCATGCTCTTGGCAGTAGCGCTTGCTGAAGCTGCGGCTGAGGGTGAAGATGAAGCTGCGGCTGAGGCTGCGTCTAACGTGGCAGCATCTATTGGGGACACAGAGGCGTTCCTTTCGGCGTTACTTGAAGTGCCTTCCGGAGCGCCTTTCTTAGTTTTAATCTTTGGATTCTTCGATTGTTTCTTTTTCACGTGTACCTTTTCTCGATTATTCGCGTGCTCGCTCTGATGCGCGTTCTGTCATTTTGAGCCATTATTTTACCGTGGAATACGCTCTCTTGGCTAGTTGCCAAGGTAGGGGGCCCTTTATCAAGGATTTTATGACGAGCAATTATCGGCTAAGTATCATTTGTTAAAATGCAAGCAACCTTTATGCCATGAGTTAAGAAGCGCACGAGCTTACGCCGTTTGTAGGGAACACCAAAGGCGTTTGAGATTAGAAGAGAAGCTTTGTTAGCGCTTCTCATATCGTAAAGTAACCACAACACGTCCAGACAGAATCACTACTGAGAAAGAATCGTATCTTTTATGACGACAGGCCAACACCACCAAAACGCTCATCCTCAGCAATTCGTCGCCGTGCTCGACTTTGGCGCACAGTACGCCCAGCTCATCGCGCGCCGCGTCCGCGATCTTTATGTTTATTCTGAAATTCTGCCCGCAGATATCACGGCCAAAGAGCTGCGCGATCTCAGCCCCTCAGCCATTATCCTCTCGGGAGGTCCCGCCTCTGTCTACGCCGAGGACGCGCCAACTCTTGATCCAGAGATTCTGCACCTTGACATTCCCGTATTTGGCTTTTGCTATGGCGAGCAGATTTTGGCGCAGACGCTGGGCGGTCATGTTGCCCATGCCGAGAAAGGCGAATACGGACCGGCCACCCTTACACGATCTGGCAATTCAATTCTTCTTGAAGGGACACCAAAAGAGGGACAGACCGTATGGATGAGCCATCGCGATTATGTGGACCAGGCACCGGAGGGTTTTGCCGTCACGGCCTCAACGGAGCATGCCCCTCTCGCCGTTATCGAAAATACTGAGCAAAATCTTTACGCAACGCAATTCCACCCCGAAGTTGCTCACACCCAATACGGACAACAGATGCTCTCCAACTTTCTCTTTCAGATTGCGCACCTTAAGCCAACGTGGACCATGGACAATATCGTGCAAGAAAAAGTGCAAGAGATTCGTTCACAGGTTGGAAACGGCAACGTTATTCTCGGACTCTCCGGTGGTGTGGATTCTGCGGTAGCGGCGGCTCTTGTGCATAAAGCCATAGGCGACCAGCTAACGTGCGTCTTTGTCAATCACGGATTCTTGCGCAAAGGCGAACCCGAGCAAGTCGAGCATGTTTTCCGCGAAGTTTTTGGTATTCCGCTTGTAGTGGTAAACGCGCAAGAGCGCTATTTAGATTTACTCAAGGGTGTGCGCGACCCAGAGCAGAAACGCAAAATAATTGGCACTGAGTTTTGGCGCATCTTTTTTGAGGAAGCTAAAAAGCTTGGTGATGTCCAATTTCTTGCGCAAGGCACTATCTATCCCGACATTATTGAATCGGGTTCGCGCAAAACAGGCAAAGAAACCTCCACTATTAAAAGTCATCACAACCTCATTCCCTTTCCTGAAGGCGTTCATTTTGATTTGGTTGAGCCGCTCGATCATTTCTTTAAGGACGAGGTGCGCGCTTTAGGTTTGTCCCTTGGGCTTCCCGAAGACGTTGTGTTTCGCCAACCATTTCCGGGTCCTGGTCTTGCAATCCGCATCATTGGAGATATCACACAGGAAAAGCTTGCCCTTCTTAAAGATGCCGATGCTATTGTCCGAGAAGAACTTGATGCCTATAACGCTACTCTCTTTCAAGCCACGGGCGCACGCGATAAAGCGTTGGAGCAGGATGCACCTGGCGTGCCTGCGTGTGCTTATCCGGTCTGGCAATATTTTGCCGTATTGCCTGGATCAAAATCGGTGGGTGTTATGGGGGATGAGCGCACCTACGGCGAGGTAATTGTTGTGCGTGCAGTAGAGTCAAGCGATGCGATGACGGCCGATTGGGCTAAGTTACCTTATGAGGTTCTCTCGAGTATTTCTCGGCGCATTGTGGGTGAAGTCCCTGGTGTAAATCGCGTTGTTTACGACATCACCAGCAAGCCCCCCGCCACGATTGAGTGGGAGTAATCGCACACATTATCGTGAGGTTTGGTTTGGGTTGGTTTTGGCGCGATTTGGTGCGTTAACGGTGTCTGAAGTTATCTCCAAGCCAGTTGAGCCATCGTTTCCAAAAATGCTCTCTTAATGGCTACTGAGAGAGTGTTTCTTATGGTTAATCTGCTCTTTTCGGGTCTACAACGTTGAAGTACAAAATCATTGCATCACAATATTATGAGCTTTAGTTTGCATTATGCGAATCGAATCAGCTTTGTACTCACGCACTTCTCGGCAGTGGTGTCGTTTCGTCGTATTTGCATTCATTCGATACTCACGCAGCTAAAGCGATATTAGATACTCTAAATAATCAATTGCCTTATCGGAGTCAATGGCTATTTTGTCGGAATAGATAATATCTTCAAGCGCATGCCCGTCGAACTGCGTAACTCCCCTGGAGCTTCTTCCAGCCCAATGAAATTGGACTTTAGTTGCATCAAGCAACTCGCTATCAAAGACAGGAACTAACTTAGTATGAATTTCATCGTCTTCAGCTATCCCAATTAGAAAAAGCAGATAAACAGATTCTTCTTCTGCAAGAAATTGCAGGAGCTTGTCAATGTTATAGGCTTTTGGAGCACTTTGCAGAAATAACACTTTCGTTTTTATATCTGTCTCCGTAGCGTATCCATCAAACATTCGCCCATAGTCTCCAAGACCTTGATCCGTGTTTATCGATAGCATTTTTCCGTCACGAAGACTTCTTGTTAGAGCTCTAATTGTTCGGGGATCGTCAGACGTAACAAGTTCCTCAATAATTCTTCCGCGAAGATTAACGTTATCATTAAATGCAGCTATTACAATTTCATCCTTAACTCGTTCAACTCGTGACTCTAAATCATCGCGTAGTTCGTGGATATAATCTGATTGAAGAAAATCGATTGCCCTAAATGGAGCATCAAGAATTACAGATTCAGACTCTCTGTCTACGTTAAATTTTGTTTTGTGCGGAACTATGTTATTCGTAGTTTCAACCAGCCGTTCGATATTTTCCTCAGGCGTAAAAGCTTGGTGTATGGCGAATAATTCTTCAAAATTTGATGGGGTGTTCTTGATTCCATCATAGGAAGAAAGGATGTCGGAGCCATTAAAAGAGCCCTTGATGTTATCAGCCCTCAACTCATGAGAAGAATGACTAATTTTCTTGAGGAAGGTTGTATTAGCTAGAAATAACTCACAGCCATCGGGTGTATCTAGTACGACAATAAAAGGCTTGTCGTCATATTTAAGTAATGAAGAGAGGGATAGAACAGTATTTGAGAATGAACGATTTTTAGAAGAACATACACGAACTGCAAATTCAGGACAGCTGTACACGCTTCTGTCTCTTACAAGAGAGAATGTGTCTTGTAAGATATCGACAACATCTTCTTTACTCGTCCCAGGTTCGATTTCTTCGATAGTATCTGTCAGCAAGCTAATTACTTCATAATTATAAATTCCCATACAGGCCCCTTAAAACAGCGTTTCAGTTTTTGGTCTTGCGGTGCAATTCGTTTTTCGATTCTTTTTCAAGCTTTTCTGAGCAGCCAAACTATTTCTCTCCCAAAAAACGCCATCGGAATAGCCTTGGATTTCGCAATCCATTTCAGCAAGCTCCAAACGCTTTTCTGCCCAAGCGCAATATAACGGGTTTTGTTCTATCCCGACATAATTTCTACCTAGTTTCTTTGCGACAACTGATGTAGTGCCAGACCCCAAAAAAGGATCCAATATCGTATCGCCAGGTTTACTGCTTGCTAATATGATTTTCGCAATAAGCTTTTCCGGCTTTTGAGTTGGGTGGTCTGTGTTCTCAGGCATACTCCAATAGGGAACGGTGCAATCATCCCAGAAGTTTGAAGGGCATGTATTTCTATAGTCGCCATTAACTGTTTGTTCCCAGTCTTTTGGTTTACCGTTCTGCTTGTACGGAGCAAGAACGCGTCGACGAATCATCACGTCGTCTAAATTGAAAACATAGTCTTTCTTTGAAGCAGTGGCGAACCAAATATCCTCCATTCCATTCTTCCAATTTGATTTGGCTCCGCGCCCTTTCTCGCGTTGCCAAGTAATACGATTCTTGATATCAAAATAATCTTGAAGGACGGGTCCAATAACTAAGCTGCTTCTCCAATCACAGCACACATAAATTGAACCATCTTGCTTCAAAAGAGGGAGCGTAGCCTCGATCCATGCACGAGTAAATCGTTCATACTCTTGGTCTGAACCTGCCTCAAATTTCTGACCATGAAAGTCTTTTGAGAGGTTGTATGGAGGATCTACGATTAGCAAATCGATGCTGTTCTGAGACAACTTGCCAAGCAGCTCAAAGGTGTCTCCAAGCAGTGTTTTATTCATTACTTCACTAGCAGAAACATTGTGAGTCGGACTCAAGCAGAGAGACGCGTAATGTTCAACTTCGGAATCGCTTAAGGTCAAAGTGCGATTTCTTGTCGCACGTTTTTTTGTTTCGGTCATAACTGTTCCCTTAGATTCTAAGTTTATTGAAAATTAAAGAAAGTTTATCACGTGAGAGAGGTCATTCAAGGGGCGCGGGGGATCCCTCGCAAACTGGGAGGCGGATGGCTGCGGCCGTCACCGACCAGTTTCCCGAGTTCGAACAAGTGCGATTGGCGGCGTAATACGCCATAGGCTACTTACAGATAAAGCTTTCTAAGGCCTTCGAACGGCTCTCAATGAATCAGTCTTCGAATGAGGCCCGAACGAGCCCTCTCTAAGCTTTTGAGGGCTTTATTTGATGAAAGCCATGAAGGCTGTGAAGACTGGCCGCTATATCCGACGTCAGCCTTCATTGCCTTCACTTCCTTCACAACTGATTCGTTCAAGCGTGATAATTTGTCCGGTGCTCGTGTGCTTCTTTTTATAGGCAACGCCGCGGAGTCTCATGAAGAAGCTATGCTGCGCAAGAAACTTGCCTAATGCTGCAATGGTCACGCCTTCCACAGCAGCTGCCTCGATCAGCTCTCCGACCGATCCGCACTACAACCCATTGGCGTTGGCAGTCATGAATTCGACCACTCTCAACACACAGTCGGAATTTCGCGTTCCTCAAGCTTTTCTTCGCTCGTGCGTTCGATGAGGTTCCTTTTGCAATCCCTTAGCGACAGCCTCAGCCCCCGGAATTCGACATCGCGTCCCGTAACCGTGAGCGTCGCGTCCCCAACGCCACGCGACGCTCACGGTTACGGGACGCGATGGCAAGAGCCGAGTATCCAAGCTCGATGAGCAGCGATATATGGCTATGACGCAGTTCATGGATGCGTATGCGCTTGACTCCGGCGGCTTGCGATCCGCGATCCATCTCGTGATGGAGAAATGATTTCGTGGCAAGAACCAGCCTGTCGGAATCGCGCAGATCAGGGATGCAGTTCATGAAGTCGATGACCTCGTCAATGAGGAAGCTCGGATCACGATCGTTCTGACCGATTTCGGGGTCTTGGGTGCGGTGATGACATCTTCACGATGCATGCGTTGATAGCTCTTGGTCACAGACAGTCGCTTGTTCTTGAAGTCGAAATCCGCAGGGGTGAGCGCGAGCATCTCTCCTAGGCGAAAGCCGCACCAGTAAAGCAGCTCGAAGGCGATGAACGATTGTGGCTTGTCCATGATCTCGCGACTAAAGCGCAGGTACTATTCCTTCGTCCAGAAGCTCATCTCGTCGGCTTGCTTACTTCCGATCTTGCCGACCTTTACCATAGGGTTCGGATCGAGCCCGTAGTAGCGAACGGCGTGATTTAGCATGACGGAGAGCTAATTGCAGATAGAGTGCAGATAGGTCTGCGAGTATTCAAGTCCATTGCTTGTGCGCATGGCCATGAACTCATTTTCCCAATTGAGGATCTCGAGCGCGGCGATCTCATTCAAGCGCTTATGACCCAGGAAGGGCAGGCTCTTCGACTCGATCATGTTATCTTTGGTTTCACGGGTGGTCTGACGAAGACGCATCTTAGTGTTCTCGGCATAGACCTCGTAGAACTTGGAGAACAGCATGGTTGGAGCGCCTTCCATGCGCTTCAGGAATTCGAATTCCCATTTTCGAGCTTCTTTCTCGGTCTTGAACCCGCGCTGGGTCTTCTTCTTGGGTTCTCCTGTCCAGTCCCTGTAGCGGCACTGCACATAGAAGGTTCTGCGCTCCGAATCTTTGCTAACGGACATCGTTTCCACCTCGCTCGGGAGTGGTCATCGGCTCGCCAGCGAAATAACGCTCCTCGAAGTACATCCTGCTCACTTTTCCCTGAACGATCAAGCAGCCTTTCTTTGCCAGCTCCGTGTTGAGTTTGCGGATAACCTTGTAGGCATATGCCTTGGATGTGCCGTGCTGCTTTGCAACTTCGGTTGCATCCATTAGTCTTTTTCCCATCAGAACTCCTTTTGTTGATCGGCATAACATCACGTTTTTGTGATGTCTTGTTTTCGACTATAACCTCACGTATTTGTGATGTCAATAGAAATGGAGAAATTTGCTTACATTTACGTGAGGTGGTAATCTGTACCCCTGACAACTTGTCAGGGGTCTACGCCATGAGAGGGGTCTCTGTTTATGAAAAAAAAGGAAGTTCCCAGCCTTGCGAAAAAGCTGAAGAAGCTTAGAGACGAGTTACACCTCACCCAGAAAGAGGTGGCGGATAAGGCTCGCATAACCGAGTCGGCTTATCGGGCGTACGAGCTTGGCGATCGCAATCCGAAGCCGGATATCCTTGACAGGATCGCAAAAGCGCTAGGGGTGAGACCTGAATACTTGAGTGCGCCAACGTTCAGAAACCGACGCGAGTTCGCTTACGCGATTTTTGAGAATGAGGATACTTTCGGTTACACCGTGCGCGATATTGATGGTATTCCGGCCATCGTGAAAGGCTACGGCAACGCCATAGACTTCTTCGCCGATTTCGTTCGTGATTGGGCAGTGATGCGCGAAAAGCGCGATAGCCACGAGATCTCGAAAGAGGAATACGAAGAATGGAAACGTACTTGGGACAACGGTACTTGGGTTAAAACCGACAGCGGCAAGAGTCCGTATACGGGGAAGCAGGATTGATGCGAGAAAAAAACGTTAACCGTAAAACACGGTTTTCATTCCTTAGTCGAATTGGAGTGACTGGATTAATGAATCTAATTGTAAATAATGAAAAAGAGTTCAACGTTGACTATCCTGGTGTTGTGATAGAAAGCATAAGCTTTAATGACGGAACAACTCTAGCACTCGAACCGAACAGTATAGTTGTTTTCACGGGAGCAAATAATTGCGGCAAGAGCCAAATTCTAAGAGATGTCGAAGATTGCTTCGATGACTCCCGGGAGAAGATGTCTGTTGTGGTCAGTGACCTTTCTTACCATCTTTTTGGCGAGATAACTCAGGCTTTTTTACTCAAAAATTTCCATATCAATGAGGAAGGTCATTTAGAACAGAATGGTTCAAGGAGTGTAGTGCACAAGGAATCCTTATTGCACGAATGGGAACGAAAGCATTTGCCGCGTGATCTGCGTTCACTATTTATTAAGCGAATCAACACAGAAATGCGTCTATCCGTTTCGAATAGTTTATCTCGCGACGGGTATGGCGCGGCAGCACATCCAATTCATAAGATGATGAAAAGTGAGAAGCTGACACAGACTGTTTCCGGTTATTTTCATCAAGCATTTGGCATGGATTTGGTGGTTAATCGGAACATGTTTCAGACTGTGCCACTGCATGTTGGTAAGGCGCCGGACAAAACACAGTACACCATGCAAGATCAGGATGAATACAATGCGCTAATTGACGCATTGCCGCAGCTTCAGGAACAGGGCGATGGGATGCGAAGCTTTGCAAGTATTTTGCTAGACACATTTACCTCTGAGTATTCTTTAACACTCATTGACGAACCCGAAGCGTTCCTGCATCCTCCTCAAGCAAGGATCATGGGGAAAATGCTTGGGCAGAATAATCCAAGTAGCCGACAGCTTATCGTATCCACTCATAGTGAAGATTTCCTTCAGGGCATTCTTGACTCGTCTAACGACAATGTCATTATCGTTAGGATTAACCGACAAGACGATATCAATTGGATGAGTATTTTGGAAAATGAAGAAATTGAGAAGCTTTGGACTAATCCAATACTACGGTATTCAAATATTTTGAGCGGTCTATTTCATGAAATGGTTGTCGTATGCGAGAGCGACTATGACTGCATGTTTTATCAGGCTGTAATGAATGCGCTATATGAGAGCAGCGGAGAGATTTCGCCTGACGTACTGTTTACTCATTGCGGTGGCAAATCCCGCACGAAAGATGTTGTGAGTGCGCTGAGAGCTGTAGACGTTCCTGTTGTAGCAATTTGCGATTTTGATCTTGTTGATTCCAGCCAGGATTTTAAATCTCTAATTGAAGCCTTCGGGAAAGACTGGGAAAGTATTCGTTCATCAGGTCTGAAAATCGTTCATGATAGTTTCAACGCAAAAAGAGGTGCTGGAGTTGATATGCATTCCTTGATAAAGAGCGCGGGAAAGGCCTGTTTAGACGGATACGCCCCTGCAGCGTATGAAAATGTGGAATCAATTTGCAAGGAAATGGGTCTGTATATTGTTCCGTGTGGCGAGATGGAGTGTTTTGATAAGACCATTAACAAAGAAAAGAAAGACTGGGTATACCATGTGCTCGAACACTACAATTTAGCTACCGAGCCAAAAATGATTGAAGCAAGATCGTTTATTAGATCAATTCTGAGCTTTAATCAAACCAGTTCAAATATCTCGTGAGTACGTCATGCGCTCACTCATTCGTGTAAATCTGGTAATCAAAAAGCCAAACCGAGCAACAGGGACTAATACCAGCTTATACGGAAGAACAAACTGTTAGCCGAGTGGGAATAGCGCAGAGGAGTTAACACAACGTTAAATACCTCAACGTTGAATACTGCTGATGTCTCACCATCTTCCTTACTCCACCAGCCTCCTGACGACATTTTACAACCATGCTGATATCATGCTAGAACGTCAGCGTGATTGTAAAATGATTACCAGATACGATAAGACACTCGACGCCATCCTTGAAAACAACGCGGAGAGCATCTCTTTTGGCAGAGTGACAGGAGGCGGGAGCCACGCGACCTGCTTGAGGGAAGCGAGATTATGGAGGAGCACTGGAGCCGGTATCAGGCGTCAAACCCCTTCGCTGAGTCCATCAGTTGGCAAGATGCGCTCGCGTCTCTTCGCGCGATGGTCAACGCAATCAAGGGCGTCAAAACTGCCGACCAGCCGTTTTCACAATGAAATGCCAGTTCAGAGCAACTGGGACAATTAGCCCATTGGATAGGGAGATGGTAGCAGCGGAGCGAAAAGAACTAGTCACGTCCAAAGGCAGCATCGTCTATCGAGTGTCGATATCGCGCAATCCTACATGGAACTTTATCCTGGTACTATTCGCGGGTTCGTGTCCATAGACGCATGTCCTCTCAAGCGCGAGTACTATACGAATTGGGAGAAGCGCACCGGTCGTAAGGTTCATTGGATCGAAGACGCTGACCACAACTCGAACTGCGATGCGCCTGACGTCGTGAATGCCTTGATTAAGCAATTCATTGAAAGCGTTTCGCCTCATCAGCATTTGTTGGGACTTATTAACCCATCCAGGCAATATCGTAGACGGCAGCCTCATCAGCAGTTATGCCATAGCGTTTTGCATCCTCTACTGCCAACTTGATGATCCCGAGCTGGCAGTACCAAGGCCGCATGTCGCCCGCTCTGAAGAGAACATCAGGGTAGGTGAGAAGCGCTCTCAGGTATCCAAAACTATACTTTTGAAACATAAGAGCATTGGCAAAGCTCAGGAACTGATACCGTCTTTTTACAAGTGCTTTAGAGGCAGCTGGCTCTTTGCCAAACATCAACTCAAACATGTTATTTTCGCGAAGAATATGAAAGCCGCCCGTAATGCGAGGATTGCACTCAAGAATGTAATAGCTGCCTAAGCCATCCTTCTTCTCAGAATAGCTCGATGTGTTTTCAGCCAAAGAAGCATTTTTCTCGTCAACGGGCACACCGTTCTCCTCGCTAACGTGAACCTCACTTTTGGCAACTGCTGCGTCAGAAAAGCTCTTCTCGGCATGGATAAAATCAAACGAAATATTCCCCGAAAAGTTATAAGCCTCAATGATCTTTTTTGCCGCAACAATAAGCGCTTCATCTTCCTCCAGCGGCTCGAGGAAATTCACCACCTCAAATCCTCCGCCTTTCCTAGGGCGAAACCCGTTGTGGTAAGCAATATGAAACTTAAGTGTTCCCTTCTCGGCAAAGCAGTAAAGGCAAGCCAAGTCCCCAGGAATAAAGTCCTGCAGGATCCATTGCGTGTCCTTAAAATCGAGCTCCTGGGGCTTATCGGCCGCCGAGACAACCTTCGTCCCCATGGCATAGCGCGAATAAACAGGCTTGAGAATGAACTTCTTGGAAGGCTCTGCGTCCAAATATTCCTCTAGCTGAGCCTGACTCGTAATTTCTTGCGTAAAGGGCGTCTTAATCCCAAGCTTCGTGACCGTTTCGTAAAAGGTGTGTTTATTATGAAGCGCGACAAGTTTGTCAAAATCATCAGCCATGATGCTAAGACCAGGACAGGCCTCCAGAATTGCATCCTTGTGCTTTGAGACATAAAGGATCTCCTCCAGCACGGGATAGAGCAGATCGATTTTCTCTTTTTGACAGATGTCAATAAGTGCCGCTACGAATCCCTCCTCGTCAAAGCGTGGAGAAGGCACGACATAATGGTGCTCAATAGAATTTGAGTAGGAAGTGATGGGTTTTTCTTGTGTCTCTGCCGAGAAAACTCTGTTCCCCGCAGATTTGAAATCGCGCGCCAGGTCAACAGCAACCGTATGGCGAGTTCCTGTTAAGAGGATATTCATAGTAGTGTTTGCTCCTTGCCCCTAATCTATTTCTATTGAAATGAGATTCAATTCCCGTGAGATGCAAGGCGCTCAAAGGGAGAATCCTTTGTTTTCGCCTTAACGTAGCAACGGCCCTTATGAGTCGCACCGCCGCTTACTCGTCGCTATGTCGCTTCGTCCCTTATCGAAACGCACACAAAGGTACCGGCGCGCGCAAACCGGCAGCTAGATCTTGCGACCCAGCTCCTCTTCAAAAGCTGCGCGCAAGCAGGGATCTTCCATCACAAGGCGCGCATTCACAGCCGCCCACGCCGCAGGCGTGCCAGTATCGCAGCCGCTCTTGGCATCCACAACAACGGCGTACATCTCTTCTTCTTCCAAAAGCCGAGAGAGCGCATCGGTCAGCTGAATCTCTCCACCCGCTCCCGGAGTCTGAGTTTTCAAAAGCTCCATGACGCGCGAACTCAAAAGGTAGCGTCCTACGATAAAGAGGTTAGTTGGCGCAGCTTCTGGAGCGGGTTTCTCGATAAGACCGGTCAACTTTAAAACAGCCCCTGGCTCCTCTTCTCCGCGCGTCTTGCCATCAGGCGAGGGCACTACATCACCGGCAATAATGCCGTAGCGCGACACTTGATCATGCGGAACTGATGCCACCGCAATAACTGAGCAGCCATCGTGCGCCTGAGAGACCTCCTGCATTGCGAGACACATTGATTTGTCCGGCACAAAATAATCACCCAGCAAAACAAAAAACGGCTCGTCTCCAACCTTGTCTGCTCCCTGGAGGACTGCATGGCCGAGCCCCTTGGGATCATCTTGATACACAAACGAAACCGGTAACTTGGCTACTTCTGTCACACCTGCCACCAAATCGTTTTTCTCGTGCTCTTGAAGATGTGCAATCAGCGCTCCGTCTTCAGAGAAATACTGTTCAATCTGTGGCTTGAGATGAGAGTTGATGATGACTGCTTCGTCCACTCCTTCCGGTGCAAGGGCTTCCTCGACCACATATTGGATAACCGGCTTATTCACCACCGGAAACAATTCTTTGGGAACAGATTTTGTCTCGGGCAAAAAGCGCGTGCCCAACCCAGCGGCTGGAATCAAAGCTTTCATACCTTCTCCTTATCCTTATGCTTTTCGCGGTGCAAACGAATCAAGGTTCAACGGGCATTCCTCATGTCTTTCAATGTGGGCCCCCAAGCTCTGCAGCTTCTCCACAAAATGCTCGTAGCCGCGATCAATGTGATTCACTCCGTCTATCTTGGTGTAGCCATCAGCTACCAAGCCAGCCATCACGAGCGCCGCTCCTCCGCGCAAATCGGGACTCGTTACAGGCGCACCCGAGAAACCCTTCGCGCCGTGAATGATAGCGTGGTGGCCCTCAATCCTGATATCTGCACCCATGCGATTCAACTCTGCTGCCAGCATAAAGCGATTCTCGAAAACATTCTCCGTGATGAACGAATCGCCAGCTGCCAGCGCCAACAGCGTCATCGTCTGCGCCTGCATATCAGTTGGGAAGCCGGGGAAGGGAAGGGTCTGAATATCAGAAGGTTGAATGGGTGTATCCGCAGCGCGAGAAACGTGCACACCGTCTTCTTCGCGCTCAATATTGATGCCCATGGCTTCAAATTTGCGCAACACGATGTCGAGGTGTTTGGGATCAAATCCCTTTACGGTCAGTGGACCGCCCGCAATGCCGCCAATGGCAATGAACGTGCCAGCTTCAATACGATCCCCCACCACGCGGTGTGCCACAGGATGGAGTGATGAAACGCCTTCGATGGTTATAGAGGGAGTTCCCGCACCCTCTATATGCGCACCCATATCATTAAGCATGTCTGCCAGATCAACAATTTCTGGCTCGCGGGCAGCGTTATCGATAATCGTGGTTCCCTCCGCGCACACGGCGCCCATTAAAAGATTTTCCGTTGCACCAACGCTTGCAAATTCCAACTCCACTGTTGCGCCCTTAAGGCCATGGGGAGCAGCAGCATGGATATTGCCGTGATCAATGGTGAACTCTACGCCTAGAGCGGCAAGTCCCTGCAGATGCATGTCGATCTTGCGAGCACCTATATTACAGCCGCCCGGCATAGCAACGACAGCTTTCCCAAAGCGCGTGATAAGCGGCCCTAATACAGCAGTAGAGGCGCGCATCCGTGCAACTAATTCGTACGGGGTAACCCAAGAATCGATGCACGAAGTATCGATGTGCAACGTGTGCTCATCGGCAACGTCAATCACAGCACCCAAGCATTCCAAAACGGTGCCCATTGTATGAACGTCAGAGATATTGGGAACGTTGGTGAGAGTATTGACACCTGGAGCCATCAGTGTGGCCACCATTAATTTAAGAGCGGAGTTCTTCGCCCCCTCGACGACTACTTCTCCAGAGAGGGGGAAACCGCCTTCAACTTGAATGAGCTCCAACGTGTATCCTAAACCTAACGTCTTCTTGATGAACTTGTGATATTGTAGCAAAAGTCGCTGCAAACGGAGGAAAAATGCGTGAAGAAGTGGGCGTTGCCGATAAACTCTCGGGTGAAGAAATAGGCACTGCCGATACGTTCTCTCGTGAGGAAATGGGTATTCCCGATAAGCTCCCGTATAAAGAAATAGGCGTTGCCGATAAGTTCTTTTACTATACGTCGAGCGGCGAGGAAGGGTCTCAAAACATCTGGGTCTCCGCCACGCTTAACGTTCCATTTGAGCGCACTGCCTTCTTGGAAGGGTTTCAAGATGCACTCCAGGACTACCCGGAATTTGCACGTACGCCTGTCATTTCCCATAACAAGATCTTTCATAAACCTCTTAACGCGGCGGCTCCTCTCGTGGAGGACGAGAAGCACCGCCATTTTGCTACACCTGAAACAAATGGCTATCCCTATCTTTTTCGCCGCACGGGCAACAGAATCGTTTTCTCCTTCTATCATGGGATTTCAGATGTTGATGGATGCTGGAAGTTTTTCATGTGCGTCTTAGAGCACTACGCTAAACGAATCGGATATTTAAGAATCGGGTATTTAACAGAGCGCGATTACGATCAAACAAATACTCGTGAAAACGACCCCTACCGCTTCTTTGCTGATAAAAACGCCACACCTCCGGCAAAGCTTTATGCAGGTCCTCTCTTCATCATTCCAGAAAAGCGCCGAAACGAAAACGTAATCAAAACCACCACCGTCACGTGTTCGCTAGAGGAGTTGCTCTCTCTTACGAAGTCGTTCAAGACGTCGGTGGCTCCGTTTATCATGAACGCTTTCATCCAGGCCATTGCTAAAACGTATGACGTTGGCGATGAGACCATCGTGGGCATGGTTGCCGCAAACTTGCGCCAATTCTTTCCCACGCAGACACTGCGCAATTTTTCCGATGCACTTATCATGACTTCCCTCGATACAGAGGAACAAACAACTTACGCCAAACAAGCACAGGCCCTCAGAGACGTCATGAAGAAACAAATGTCCCCTAACCAATTTGCCCACGGTTTTTACGATCGTGTTCTCTGGATCGAAGAGCAGGAGGCATCGAGTACGCCCCTCGCTGACCTTGCCAAGCGATACGAGCAGGCACTCATCTCTGACAAAAATCCACCGTTTACCTTTGGCCTTTCCTACCCTGGAAAACTCGAGCCGCCAGAGACTCTCAGAGACCTGATTGCAAAGACGGGATTTGGTGGCAACACCGGACTTCTCTATGCAGCTGGGTTCCACTCTTATAACGATACATTCTCGTTGGGCATATCACAGCGCTTTGAGAGCATGAAGTTGACAGAGATGATCATTACAGAATTATGCGAGGCGGGTCTCACTCTTACCAAACCGCTCATCTCAGAGACTGTCGCTGACTGCCTTCTTACGGAAGAACTTCCACACGTTTAACCGGCGTCTACCTTCTTCCTTCGTAGGTGAAATCCTGCTCGCTACTTCTCCTTCTCCTTCACAGGCGAGGTGGTATTCACCAGCGCCTACTTTCTTCCCTCGCAGGCGAAGCAGTATTCGCTAACTCTTATCTCGTCCTTCGTAGGTGAAGAAGTACTCACCATCCTCTTCTTTTAGGAAGTGGAGACGTGCCGGCACCACGTAGCGGTAGAGGCCGATATCATTGCTCACAATGGGTTGATACGTCGTATTGGGGACGAGGTCATATAGGAGGAGCGGACGTTCTTCTGCTCTGGCATCATTTGGTTCTTCTTCGTCTTTCAGCGAAACGAATTCAAAGAATGCCGCCTCTTGGTTAAGCGCAAACTCTTCACCCGCGAAGGAATCCTCTGTGATCTGGGCCTCCGGAAAGGAAAAAATCATATTCTCAAAGGTCACCTCGGGAAACAGTGTTACTAAGCGCTGCTGGGCTTCTTTGAAATTGCCTACGCCTTCCGTGACAATACGCTTCAAATTTGGCCAGAGAATCTTTACCTTTTTAACGAGATCATCAGTTTGGCGCGCTTGACGTATGGCGTCCGCCCGCTTTTTATTAGGCCTCAATCGCGTATTAATAATGCGCGACACCTCATCATTAAAGCGAATCTTTCCCGCCTCAATGTCGTCAGCGAGGTCAAATTCCCATTGTGCAAGGAGGTCAATATAGTGACAGAGTTGCTGCGCATCCGGTGCAATAATCTGCGTGATGCTATCATTAACGAGTGCAAAGAAAAGCTGGTAATACGCTGGATTTGAATTCTGCTTGTGGAATATGAATGAAAGCGGTGTGCTCAACGCATTCGCAAGCTTCGTGGAGTTGAGATTGCGCGAAATGTATGACCAAAATGCATGACCAAACAAAGTGTCAACATATTCGTCACTGTGCGGCGAGACCTTATCCGCCCGATAATCGAAGAGCACAGCGCTTCGCTGGTTCTCAATTATTTTTTCAAGTTGCTTTCTCGTAAGAGTCACCACAGACTCTGAGGCGGGTAGATAGCGAGCCTGTGCTTCAGAGGCCTCTGGCGTTTCTGAGTATTCCGACAAAAGATAAGCCTCTGGCTTCTCATGTGTAAAAATACCGCGTTCCCCCACGCGCGTCATAAGATCAATCATGGGGCGATAGAACTCATAATCCAAAAGAGGCACAGAATTCTGAAATTCTTCGATAGAAAAAACATGAGAGAACTTGTAGCGCTTGCCCAAATCCGTCCCCTGGCCCGCACGTATAAGGCGCTCCAGCACCTGTTCTTGCCTCGTGTTTTTCTCATCTGCCGAATCGAGAAGCATCAAAGGATGATGTGCGCGCTTATCGCGAGGATTCATCAGCGTTGCTCGTGTAAAGGTGAACCGCAAATTTGAATCTTGCGATGAATAGAGCTTAGAAACGGGAAGGGGCTCCAAACGTGAAACATAGGGCGAGAGAATCTCTTGAATCTCTTTCAGGGTCTCGTCGGTCATATCCTTGTTCTTAGAAATAAACCAGGACATGTGATAAAGAATGCTCGTCATGATGTCATTCATGTAGATATCCTCAGCGAGCCCCGCATCAAACATTTTCTTAAAACCACGCGCATAGGCGATAAGCTCGTGGGGATCCTTATTGGTATCCTGAACGAGCGAGCCCTTATGGATATAGTAAGTGTAGCCAATAAACTGCGGCAGGAAGCAAATGCGACGTGCCCGTACATACGCCTGCATGTTAAAGGCAAAGCCTTCGGCAAAAGGAATGTCATAATCGAACTCCAAATGCTGCTCTTCGAGAAAACTGCGGCGATAGAGTTTTGATGTTACGATCCCCCAAATGCCGCAAAAGATTTTTGTGTCGTCCCAGGTTTCAGGCGAAACTACAATCTCTTTTTTTGTTTGATCCCACAAGACAATCTCATTCAGAATTTGCTCTGAGGGATCTTCTGTCTCGTACTCTCTTCTAAATGAAACAATGTCAGCATCATTGCGTTCAATGGCTTCAAGGGCGCGCTCTAGACAGGTAGGAGTATAGGCATCATCAGCATCCAGGTAACCAACAAACTCACCATGCGCAAGCGGGAAGGCATAATTTCTTGGGCTGGAAGGCGTGTAGATTTCGTTATCCAAAACTTCCAGAATCACGTTTTTATATGTGCCGAGAAGCTCTGAAACGTATGCCTTGGTGGCATCGTTGCAGTTATGCAGCACCACAATCCACTCAATGTTTTCAAACCCGTACGTCTGCTTGAGCATTGATTGGTGTGCGCGCTCAAACACTTTAGGATCCGTGTCATGAAGCGGAGTAATGACCGTGATTTTATACGGCGTTTTCCTTCTTTTCATAGAATATATTGTATCGAAAAAAACTTGCTGATGCCGTTGTAGAGACGGGTCCATTTTAACTCGCAGCCCAAAACGCCCAGAGGGCTGACGTCTGTTGAAGAACCGTATCCATATCCCACAACGTGCTGTTTTTATAAGAATTAGGATCGTGGACCAATACCTTTCCATCCTGCATGCTTACAAGCACAATGAAATGTCCCACCGTTGTAAAATCTCCCGGTTGCATAGAAGCAATAACGGGCCTTCCTGCTAAAAGATTCTGAGTAAGCGCTTCTTTTGTAGTGGGAATACTCGTTGACTGGGCGCCAAAATGGCTTGGCGCCTCCTCCATAAAAGACCATGCCGTTCCCTCGTTCTCAATCCAATATCCGTTTTCTTGAGCATAGGAGGCAATCTTCCAGGGAGTAAGAGAGCGATCATGCTTGAGATACGAAAGAACCATTGAGAGCGCCGTGGGGGCGCACCCATTTTGATAGATTTCTCCATCTCCATAAGGCAGATAGCCCCAGACTTTCTCCCATTGAATAATCAGCGGGAACGTTTCTATACTTGCGGCTATCGTAGCTGGAGGCGTCTGATACTGAGTACGGTTGGGCCAATCGAGGACAAAATCTACACGGCTGGAATCGCGCATCAAGAAAGTAATGAGATAGGGTTCATACTCGTCCAAGTGTTCCAAGATTGTTTGATAATGCGCGATCAGCGGGTCGGTCTCAGGAACGGTTCTAGAAACAGTTTCAGGAACGGTCTCAAAAACGCCTTGACCTGCACAGCATCCGTACAGAGAATATAGTGCTGCTTTCTGCTCATCAAGAGACGTTGTGACAGCTTCTTTCATTTGCTGCAAGGAATGCACGTCGTCTCCCGTCGCCTTCTCAGCGTTTTTCCCTGAAAAACGCGCGTGGTCAATCGTGTCCCTTATGGCATCAATCTTTTGTATGCGCTCATCAATAATAAGGTCACATTGCTGCTGTACTCGCGCTTGGCAAAGACTCAGCTGCTTCAGGCACACCCAGCCGCCAATCCCCAAAACAGCGGCCAAGCAAAGACAGAAAGCAGTAATGCGTAGATGCCTAATTATATTGAAAGTACTACGGCACAAATTACCTCTCCCTTCCCTTAGCACACAAGGGTAGCACGTATTAATCAGTGCTTACATCTTTCTCTAGAACTCTGCGTCGCAAAAATCCTCAAGGTTCTCAAATTTCTTAAAAGTAAGGGCAATCTTTTGCTCTACAATACCTACGAACTCGGCGGCCAATTGCACCCAATTCGCGCCAAATCTTGGCAACCTTGTTTGAGCTTCTTGGGTCTGCACCTTCCTTCTTCGGTAAAACCGCAGCGCCAAAGCATGACCTGGGACTCTTCTTGTGAGAGCGAAGCTCATGTTCAAAATCTGCGTGCAAGGAGGCATCTATGCCAAAGCGTTCCGACATCAATAAGATCCTCATCATTGGATCCGGTCCTATCATTATTGGACAAGCATGTGAATTTGATTACTCGGGAACGCAGGCGTGTAAAGCGTTGCGCGCGCAGGGTTACGAGATAGTACTCGTCAACTCCAATCCTGCCACCATCATGACGGATCCAGAAACCGCCGATGCCGTCTATATTGAGCCCCTCAATCTGGAGCGTCTCACAGAAATCATCGCAAAAGAGCGTCCCGATGCGCTCCTCCCCAACCTGGGAGGCCAATCTGGTCTCAACCTCTCAAGCGCCCTTGCAAAAGCAGGCGTTCTCGAGAAATACAATGTAGAGGTTATCGGCACGCCCATCGATGCCATTGAGCGCGGAGAAGATCGCGACATGTTTAAACAAACAATGGCCGACATGGGCATTGAAATGGCGCGTTCCAGAGTGGCTCATACCGTTGATGAAGCCGTAGAGATCGCTGAAGAGCTTGGCTATCCTTGCGTCCTTCGCCCCGCCTACACCATGGGTGGAACAGGATCCGGTCTTGTTTACAACATTGAGGAGCTTAAGACCGTAGTCGCTCGCGGCCTTGCGGCAAGCCCTGTCACAGAAGTCCTGGTAGAAGAGAGCGTGCTTGGCTGGGAAGAGCTGGAGTTTGAAATTGTGCGCGACGCCAAGGGTCAGATGATTACCGTTTGCACCATTGAAAACATCGACCCCATGGGCGTGCATACCGGCGATTCCTTCTGCGCTGCCCCTATGCAAACCATCGACCAAAAGACGATTGATCGCCTCCAGAAAAAATCCTATGCCATCGTTGACGCCGTAAAGGTCATTGGAGGCACCAACGTTCAGTGGGCACACGATCCGGTGTCTGACCGCGACATCATCATCGAAATTAACCCCCGTACCTCGCGTTCTTCTGCCCTTGCCTCCAAGGCTACCGGCTTTCCTATCGCCCTTATCTCCTCTATGTTGGCGTGCGGCCTTACGCTTGATGAAATTCCATGCGGCAAATACGGCACGCTCGATAAATACGTGCCTGATGGAGACTACGTCGTTATCAAGTTTGCGCGTTGGGCCTTTGAAAAATTCAAGGGTGTGGAGGATAAGTTGGGGACGCAAATGCGTGCTGTGGGCGAAGTCATGTCCATTGGCAAAACGTACAAGGAGGCGTTCCAAAAAGCTATCCGTTCCTTGGAACAGGGTCGCTACGGTCTTGGCTTTGCAAAGGATTTCAACGACAAAACCAAAGAGGAGTTGCTCGCACTTCTCGTGACGCCCTCCTCTGAACGCCAATTCATCATGTATGAGGCACTTCGCAAGGGAGCAACCGTGGAAGAAATCCACGAGCTTACCGCTATTAAAGCGTGGTTTATTGAGCAAATGAAAGAGCTCGTTGAAGAGGAAGAGACCATTCGCGATTACGCTGCGAAAAATCCCGCCGCCATGCTCCCTGCAGAACAGCTCACATCTGCAAAGCAAAACGGTTTTTCCGATAAATACCTCGCACAGCTCATGAACCTTAAGGAGTCTGCCATACGAGCAGCACGCGAAGAGCTTGGAATCACGCAAGCGTGGGAGGGCGTGCATGTCTCCTCAACCCAAGACAGCGCCTACTACTTCTCCACGTATAACGCACCTGATACAGACCCCGTATCAGACGGGCGCAAAATCATGATTCTAGGTGGGGGACCCAATCGTATTGGCCAAGGCATTGAGTTTGACTACTGCTGCGTCCATGCTGCTAAGTCGCTCAAAAAGCTCGGTTTTGAAACCATCATCGTTAACTGCAATCCTGAAACCGTCTCCACTGACTACGACACTTCCGATAAGCTCTATTTTGAGCCCCTAACCACGGAGGATGTTCTCTCCATCTATCACAAGGAAAAGCCGTTGGGCGTCATTGCGCAATTTGGTGGGCAGACGCCTCTCAACCTTGCGAACGAGCTTGAAGAGGCTGGTGTCAACATTCTGGGCACAAGCCCTGAGATTATCGACCTCGCAGAAGACCGCGATCGCTTCCGCGAGATTATGGACAAGCTAGAGATTCCAATGCCTGAGGCAGGAATGGCGACAACCATTGATGAGGCCCTGGATATTGCCCACCAGATAGGCTATCCCGTCATGGTGCGCCCCAGCTACGTCTTAGGGGGACGCGGCATGGAAATCGTCTACGACGACTCCAATCTTCGCGCTTACATGAAAGCAGCCGTTGGCGTCACGCCTGATCGCCCCATTCTTATCGACCGTTTCCTTAACAACGCACTCGAATGTGAAGCGGATGCCATCTGCGATGGGGAACACGCTTTTGTGCCCGCCGTTTTGGAACACGTTGAGCTTGCAGGCGTTCACTCGGGAGACTCCGCCGCCATTCTTCCCTCCATCAACATCAGCGAGGAGAACCTCTCCAAGATTAAAGAATACACGCGCCTCATTGCAGAGGCTATGCATGTACGCGGCCTCATGAATATCCAGTACGCCATTGAGCAAGGCAAAGTCTACGTCCTTGAGGCCAATCCGCGTGCATCGCGCACGGTGCCTCTGGTCTCAAAGGTCTGTGGCATCCAGATGGTACAAATTGCCACCGACGTCATTACGATGCCGCTCACCGATCACACGAGCCCAGTTCCTGCGCTCAAAGAAGGTCACTCCCGCCACTACGGAGTTAAGGCAGCCGTCTTCCCCTTTAACATGTTCCCAGAGGTCGACCCCATTCTGGGTCCCGAGATGCGCTCAACCGGCGAGGCCCTTGGTCTTGCAGACAGCTTTGGTGAAGCCTTTTACAAAGCGCAAGAGGCAACTCAGACCGTGCTTCCTCTCTCCGGCACCGTCTTAATGAGCATTTCCGATAATGACAAGGATGAGCTGGCAGCTCTTGGTAAAGCGTTCGTAGAAGCTGGTTTTGAGATTGTGGCCACGCAAGGCACGCGCAAAGCCCTCGTTGAGGCAGGCGTTCCGGCAACCCTCACCCTGAAAGCTTCTGAAGGACGTCCCAACCTAATCGATCTCATCACAAACCACGATGTAGACATCATCATTAATACGCCATCGCCCTCCACTGCCTCTGCTGATGATGGCAGCCTTATTCGCCGAGCAGCCCTTAAGGCGCGCATTCCGCTCATGACTACGGTTGCAGCAGGACTTGCTTCTGCTGAAGGAATTAAGAGCGTGCAGGCGAGTGGCTCAAAAAACGTGAGCTCCCTCCAAGAAATTCATACCTAACCACTCGTAACTTCAATTTGGCAGCTTTGCATCACTCGCAAGGCTGCTTCATGAGAATCTGGCGTTACGCCCGCGCAACAGTCCGCCGTAACGCTGATGGGAACTTCCGGCAATGCTGCCTTCAGCAAAAGCGCATTTGATATGACGCAAATATCGGTACAGAAACCAAGTAACTCAATTGAGGTAATGGGGTCATCCTGGTTCACCTGTTTTAAATATACAGCGAGGCTCTCTGACCCAAA
Source organism: uncultured Atopobiaceae bacterium (assembly GCA_910579165.1). Classification (GTDB taxonomy): domain Bacteria; phylum Actinomycetota; class Coriobacteriia; order Coriobacteriales; family Atopobiaceae; genus MGBC105563. The sequence continues at coordinate 181,908 of CAJTTF010000001.1, read as the reverse complement.
GGTTGGTTTTTCAAAAACCGGTGCATCGGAGGAAAGGCGTCGTATCTCGTCTGGAATCTTCCAGCCCTCGCTTCCCCGCACGCAGTGCACAACTGGAAGGATATGACCCTCCTGCGTCTGCAAGTAGTCCGCGTCGTGTGTGTCCTGCGTAAACACAACGAGTTTCTGTTCTTCATTTTCTTCCTGTAGAAATGTCTCTATACGTTTGCGAATGGTAGGAAGAGCGGCCTGTGCTGCATCCGTGCCCAACGCGCCCGTTATAAAATCATTCTGAACGTCTACTACTACTAATACTTCCATCCTCTGCTCCTAAGATGCTCGCGCGGCATCGAGCCTACGATTCCTAACATACACACCCCAGTTGACGCCCAAAAAAAGAAGGTTTAAAAAGTACACCCACAAAACCCAGTTGATAGAGCCCGCTACAAACTTGGCCGCAACTCCAGCAAGATAGCCTACCGTGATAAGAGCCAAAAACTGCCAGTTGGTGCCTTTGGCAGTTTTGGCCCTGTAGGTTTCATACGCGTTTATCGGCCAAGAAAAGCCAAAACATATGAGCATTATCGCCTCAAGAATCTCTGCCACATTCATCATCTCTTTTCTTAGAATCCGCAGACGCGACCCCTCAAAACTATACTATTATGTATAGAACGCGCAACGAAGCGTGCACTTCAATCCCAAACAAACGAAAGCCAGCGAAAGGAACATTATGGCACAACGTTTTATCTTGAATCCCGTTTCTTATCACGGCAAGGGCGCCGTAAAAGAAATCCCCGGCGAGATCACCGGACACGGCAAGACCAAGGCTTTTATCTGCACCGATAAAGACCTCGTCAAGTTTGGTGTAGTAGACACCGTGACCAAAGAGCTTGATGGTGCTGGCATTGCCTGGGAAGTATTCAGCGATGTTAAACCAAACCCCACCATTGAAAACGTCCAGGACGGTGTTGCCGCCTTTAAGGCTTCAGGCGCAGACTGCATCGTGGCTGTGGGTGGTGGATCGGCCATGGATACCGCCAAGGCTATTGGCATCATCATCACAAACCCAGAGTTTTCAGATGTCGTCTCCCTTGAAGGCGTAGCTGATACCAAGAATCACGCTGTCTTCACTATTGCCGTTCCCACCACTGCAGGAACAGCTGCTGAGGTCACTATCAACTACGTTATCACCGACGTTGCCAAGCAGCGCAAGTTTGTCTGCGTTGACCCCAACGACATCCCTGAGGTTGCTGTAGTTGATCCGGACATGATGCAAGGTATGCCTCCTGCGCTCACCGCTGCTACTGGTATGGACGCCCTTACTCACGCCATTGAAGGCTACACCACTAAGGGTGCCTGGGCGCTTTCTGACATGTGCCATCTTGAGGCTATCCGCATCATCTCGCACAATCTGCGTGATGCCGTTGCTGAGGCAAAATCTGGCACGCCAGGATCCGGTCGCGAGGCAATGGCGCTAGGACAATACATTGCCGGCATGGGCTTTTCCAACGTTGGCCTTGGCATCGTCCATTCTATGGCTCACACGCTTTCCGCTCATTACGACACTCCGCACGGCGTTGCTTGCGCAATGCTTCTTCCTATTGGCCTTGAGTACAACGCACCTGCCTGCGGTGACCGCTATCGCAACATTGGTCAGGCCATGGGCATTGAAGGCATCGATGAGATGAGCACAGAAGACGCCAATGCTGCCGTTTGCGCAGCCGTAGCGCGCCTTGGCCAAGACGTGGGCATCCCCACTGTTTGCGAAGGAATTGTGGAGGAAGATCTGAGTATTCTTGCCGATGACGCTCTAGCAGATGCGTGTTTCCCGGGAACTCCCCGCGATGCCGATAAGGCAACGGTCATTGAGCTCTTCCGCAAGGTAATGGGTTAGCCAACCTAGTTCCACCAGATTGTAAAAACTCCATCGTATCCCAGGTTACAGGCGATTTCGTTTGTAACCGTAGAAGAGAATAAGGGTAAGGCGCGGACTGCAAACAGTTTGGACTTTGTCCAAAAACTCGTCCGCTAGCCTTACCCTTATTCTCTATCAAACTTGCAACAGATGAGGTCCTTGAATCCTAGAGGGCAAAAAGGGCAACGCGCGGACTGCAAACAGTTTGGACTATGTCCAAAAACTCGTCCGCGATCGTCGCCCTTTTTCTCTAGCAATAGAAAGCGTGAAACGTTCTTTTCGCTTCCTGACGACGCTTTTAGTCTCTAAAGTGACGTTACATTTCTCTTCGTTGTTCTAACGACACTTTCTTGAACTAAAGCGAGAGTGGCGACAAGCGCTGCCAAAGCTGCGGCAATCGTTATTGCGATGATTCCGGTGCGATATGTATCTCCTGTCACGGGTAGGAGCTCGCTGCCATCAGTGGAAGGCGAAGGAGTTGGTTCCGGACCAGGACCTGGGTCGGGAGGCGTGGGACCAGGACCAGGTTCTGCTGTCCAAGTAGCTGTATAAGTTGTATTAGCTTCTGGAATGGTGAGAGGGAATACCACGGTAGTGCCTGAAGCGTCTACCCAACCTGCGAACGTGTAGCCCTCCTGCTTCGGTTCTTCAACGGATGCTAAGGTCTCACCAGGAACCTGATTATCAAGCGTTATTGTCGTGCTACCAGTTGATGCAAACGTGCCGCCATTAGCGTCGAAAGTAAGTGTTACGGGATTGTCCTCTGCCCAGTCAGCATAAAACGTATTGTAAGAGGCTATGCCATATTTACCAAAGCTGTAGTCGTTATTAGCACTGGAAGGAATCGCAGTACCATCAGATGTCTTCCAGCCCTTAAATATATAACCTGGCCGGGTTGGGCTCGTAGGTGCGGTGGCGTCTTGATCTATTGTTCCAGAGGTAGTTACAACAGACTCTCCAGAACTAAACGTACCGCCATTTGCAAAAAAGTAATCATCATAAGATGCTGTCTTGTCAGTTATGAATGTAGTTGGCAAATCTCCTGTTGCTCGGTCTTTCGTTATTGGACCGTATGCATCGCCAGGTACTTCCGTACTATCACAATAAGCATAATAGTTCCCTGAAGGAAGCTCCGCCCCATCATTACCGCTCGAATAATCAAAGAATCCTTGATCGACCGTGATGCGCCGAAGGTTGTTTGTCTGATAAAACGCCGAATCCGGGGAATCGTATATTCGGGTCTCACTTGAAAAGGTTAATCCGATGAAATTCGCATCTCTCAGCGCGATACAATTTGAAAAGACGCCAAGAAAGGAGTTCGGCACAGATATGTCTTTGTCGAACGACGATAAATCAATATTGATCAACGAAGTGCAGTTCTGGAAAGTATACTGAAGTTTATTGAGATTCTCCGCATTAAAACCACATAAATTTATCTCTTTCAGTTTTGTGCAGCCAACAAAGGTGCTGTCAAGCACAGGCAGTCTTGCAGTTGCAAAGGCGGATAAATCAACGTATTGCAATTCTGAGCATCCATAAAATAGGTTATGAACATCGGTCACGGAACTCGCATTAAATCCCGTAAAATCTACTTGAGACAGGTTGTAAGCAAATTGAAAGGTACACCTAAGACTCGTCACACCATTGAGATTGCTCATCCCCGAAACCTCCTTCAAGACGGACATATAGACAAACCAAAAATCTAAATAAGGAACAGAAGGCAAATCTTTAAAGGATGGATCTATGACAACGTGCTGGCAGTCATCTTGGTGGCTGTTCCAAGATCTTCCCTGAACTACCCCTGATTGTTGCTGGTATTTATCCAGACTAATCTCCGTTGCCCCCGCGGGCATCTCCCCGTAGTAGAAATTGAGCGTCTTAGTCGCATCATCCCAAGTCCAATAGGGCTTTGTGTCGTTTGGCTGAGATGCTTTGGTGTAATTATTTGTGCTTGATTTACCTTGCGCCGCATAGGAAAAATGCGGGAAGAGTGCGCACGAAAGCGCAAGAATGCTAGTAAAGACTACGAGAGAGAGAGAGAGAGAGAGAGAGAGAGAGATTGTGCTTGCGAGAAGCATAGTGCTTGCTAGAAGATGCGTAGATGCGCCTTCTGCATGAGTTCGCGCAAGCGGTGCGAGTTGACCATTGGAACATAAAGGAGTCCTTTCTTATAGTGATTGTGCCAGTGGGATATAGGTTAAAAAGTGCGTACGTTTTTGGCTATATCCCTGTCAGTCCGTTTTTCCAGCGGCAAAATGATAGCACAAGAGTCAATGCGTTCCTCAAGTTGTTCCCACACCCGCTTCCTTCCTCACCGCTCTTTTCGTAAAAGATGATTAGATTTCTCAGGAACTATCCGCTTATACCTCAGGGACTATCCGATTGTACCTCGAAGACTACACGCTTGTGCAAATCCGCCTCAAGAGCTGAAAACAATTGGGTAAAAGAACGCAGAACAAACCCTGAGCTTTAAAACCAATCTTATAAATGATTAATAGAAAGAAATATTCAATAGAAAGGAACGCTATGGACGTGCTAAAACTCATGAAGGATCGCTATTCATGCCGGAAGTTCTCCGACAAACTCCTGACAAAAGACCAGGTTAACAACATTTTGGAAGCGGGCCGTGTTGCTCCCTCGGCTAAAAACAAGCAGCCGTGGCGTTTTCTCGTAATAGAGACTACCGAAGGCCTGAACAAAGTAGGCAAAACTTCTCCTTGCAGGTTTGATGCTCCTGTGGCTATTCTTGTCAGTTTTGATAAAACCGCTTCCGAGAAAAACCCTAAAGTTAATCCGGACTATGGCTGGATTGATTGCGGCATTGCTATCTCTCAGATGGCCCTCGAAGCGGAGGCGCAAGGGCTGGGGAGCTGCATCGTTGGTATGTACGAGCCCGATGCCGTACGCACTGAATTCAACTTGCCCGAGGACTTCGTGCCTTACCTTTATTTAATGGTGGGATATACGGACAAGCCGGCTTCCCATCTCCACACAGATCGCCTGCCGCTCTCTGACCTTGTCACGTACGAGTCATACTAGACGCTAGCTTCACACCTAAAGATATCTGCTTAAAGATGTCTGCTGGCATTTAAGCTGCGAAGCCTATAGCTTTTTAAATAGCGAGGCATGAAGCCATTTGTTAAAAGATCATGATGCTGTTTGGGTAGAGAAATCTGAACCTACTTAACACTGGAAAAAAATAACGCTGTATGCATAGAAAAGCTCAAAGCTGCTTGGCGTAGAGAAAACAGCTCAGTGTGAAGCTTGATTTTCCGTGCTTCACCTCTATGCTTTTCTCTCCCTCGCGCACGAATCCTCTACGCTCATAAAAGGAGTATGTGCACCCCGTATCGGTATAGAGGTACGCACATCTTCCGGCAGCAGCGCGTTCAAACTGATTGAGAAGCGCCGTTCCCACTCCGTGCACGCGCCCTTTGGGGTTGGCGGTGAGAAAGAGTATTTCGGCTGACGGCTTCTGCGAGAACGCCCGCATTGGATCTTCCAGCGAGCTTTGAGAAACAGGTGGCCGACCAGCCACAGCTTCTGCTTGAAGACTTCCTGAAGAATTCGTAGTAGTCCCCAGATTGAGCGGCTGCGCGGTCTGCTCGTCTCGGCGCTTTATGAAGGCGGAGAGCATATCCTCGTTGGCTTTGTCATAATCGTCCATTCCGGCAATATCAAAATGACGGATAAGCCAATCAACAGCCCTTACCAAGACACTCATGAAGGGATTTTTGTAGAGCGGCGCCTCGCCCTCAATGCGAGCCAAGAGAGCACCTTGAAAATAGCCTCGGTAGTAGCAGCCCCACGCACGGGTTGCCTTGTTAAGCATCTCGTGGAAGAAAAACCAGCGGAACAATCGCAAACCCCATCCATGCGCATACCAGTCAAAATGCATTCCCTCGGCGCCGTAGCGCGCAGCCGTAGCGAAATCTTTTTTGTCCAGTTTTCTAACAGTCAGCATACGGCTAGAAATGTATAGAGTTGAAATGAGCTACTTGCGCTTCTCGGCGATTTCATCAACCTCTGTTACCTGGGCGTTATCGACAAGCCATTTGAGAGCGCGCTGACGTTTTATAGCCTCCTTGATGGCGGGCACGCGACCGGAGCGAACGAACTCCTCCAGAGCACGGTCGCGTTCCTTATCGCTCTTGTATACGCCAGCAAACTCCTCTTTGACGTCATCGTCTGTAGGCTGAATCTTGAGCTCTCTAGCAAGCGCATCGAGCGCCAGTCCTTGTAAAGCCTGCTCAGCGGCCTGCTTTTTCATGTCGTCAAGAAGTTGCTCCATCTTGATGCCGCGCATCTGTATAAACGAATCAACTGTTTGCCCTTGCGCTTGAAGATTGTTCATAAACATACGGGCATTTTCCTGGAATACTTCGTCCACATAGGCCTCTGGCGGTTTCTTGTCGCCAAGACGCTTGACGAGAGCCTCAAGGGCGCGCGTTTCTTTAAGTCGGCCTAAGTGAGCGTCTTTGTCTTGTTGGATTTCTTTCGTAATTGCCTCGGTGAATGCAGCAGCGGATTCAAATCCAAAGGCTTCCTTAGCAATTTCATCAGTCAGTTTAGGAGTTGCGGATTTTTTGGCTGTCTTATTGGAAGCCTTGCTGCCTTTGGTGTCTTTTCCGCCTTTATCAGCTACCTTCGATCCTTTGTCGGCTGCCTCGGCCTCTTTATCCGTGTCCTTCGCATCTTTTGAATCTTTTGCGGTAGCAGCGTCCTGCCCTAAATTAGCCTGGAGCGACAGGAGCATTTCTGTTTGCTGCTCAACCTCTGCAGGGGTGGCCTTCTCGGGGGGCATTTGGATAGCAACCGGCTTATAGTCAGAAAGCTCAAAGTCTGGGCGCACGGGGATTGTGACATCCACCACGTAATCCTCGCCTAAGGCAACGTGAGGCGCATTTTCTCCTTCTTTCCCCAACGTTACTTGGCCCATGGGAACTACATCTAGCTCATGAAACAGCAACGGCTCAGCCTGTTCAAGTACCACATTGGTTGCGTCTGCAAGCACGGCCGGACGGCCCACCATCGAATCAATCACAGGGCGCGGAGCCTTGCCTTGACGGAAACCTTGAAACTTATATTTATGAGCAATCTCTTTATATACCTGCGCAATTGCCTCATCAACGGCAGCAGCCGGAACAGTAAGCGTAGCGTGCAGCGCATCTTTTTCTTTTTTTGGTGTTGAAACTTTGATATCCATAGTTCTCCTTAGGGTTTTGTGTCCCCTGGGATTTTACTATGAATTTTCATTTTGTATCACGTTTCCCCAGATTCTTTGATTAATCCAATTGAACGCATGCTCAACAGGGACATACCATTTAAATCGAAGCGATCCGTAATAGAGAAATATCGCAAGTGCCACGCCGGCGAGGGCATCCGCTAAAAAATGTTCTTTAGTAAAGAGTGTTGAGAAGCAGATGAGAATGGCGAAAACCAAGCTAAACCACTGATATGCCTTGGAAATTTTCTTGACCTTATAAATTCCCAAAAAGGCGAGAACTGCAAGCCCGCAATGAAGCGACGGAAAACAATTGCCACTCAAGTCAGATTCATACATTGCCCGAACAAGATCGTACAAAATGCCTGATTGGGATACGTCGGGGCGGTCAACAAATACCGGAAAAACGGCAAAAAGAACCATTGCAATGATATGGATTAGAAGGTATGCCGTGCAAAACCCAAAAAAGCGCTTACGGTCCGCATAGCTTGCAAGAATGTCATTCAGGAGACAAAAAGGATACGCTGCTATGTAGATAAGTATCCATGCTGGAACGAAGGGAAATATGGTGTCTATGTGCAATTCAAGCGAAGAACCAGGAAAATACGATCCAATCCAGGCCCCAAGGTCGTATGTAAGGTAATGGGCCGCAATGATGACGACGAGAGGAATAACTGCGTACACAGGAAAGTTTAAAGAACGCGCTTTTTGGGGCGCTTCTTGAACGCTGCTTAAAGAACGCGCTTCCAGGTCCGTTTCTTGAGCTTCGCCTAAAGAACGCGCTTTCAGGTTAGCTCCTTGGTCTTTGCTTAAAGATCGCGCTCCTTGGGCCTTACTGCGATTTACCATAATAGGGCTCCTTTTCCATTTCTCGGTTGTTTGTAAACAACTCCCTTCATTATGCGGAAAGACGCTGGGCTTCCTGCGATGAGCGCTCGCATTCTATAAAGCTAAAGAAACGCTAAAGAATCACTCGAGGCAGAAGCTCTAAGCACACTAAAGGAGGGCGATACACGTTAAAGCGGTCCATACGCCAAGGAATCACTCGAGGCAGAAGCTCTAAGCACACTAAAGGAGGGCGATACACGTTAAAACTGTACGCATGCTAAGGAATCACGCCCTGATGTAAGAGCTATAGAAACGCCAACGAAGCAGAACTTAAGTTTAGGGAAAGCCCACGTCAAGTTTAGGTATAATGAACCCTTGTTAATTCAATGGAATCTTCGATTCTTCTGGATTTTCAAAGAACTGTAAGCTCAAAAAAGGATTTACATGGCATCTACAAAAAAACTATCTAAAAGCATTTTTACCAAAGAGTTCATCCTCTATCTACTCATTAACCTCTTTGGTTACATGGGACTTGCCATCGCAAATGCAGGCGTTACCTGGTATATCGAAAAGGTCACGCACGATTCTCAGCTCGTGGCTCTCTTTCTCACCCTCTCTATCCTCTTCAGCTTCGTAGGCCTCATCTTCTTCAATAAACTCCTCTCAAACAAAAATCTTTTCTCGGTATTAAAAGGTGCATGCTTCGTACAACTCGTAGCCATTGCCGCTATGACGCTCTTTGCCTCACTTGCAGGCGCTGCTATGGCAGAGGCCCCTTACATGCTCACCTTTATCCTCGTGCTTTCCATTATTAACGCGCCCGCTATCTACGTCTTCCAGATTGTCTCGCGCGGTATTGTCGACACAAAATATCTCCCCATGGATCGCGCTGCCGGTAACTCCGTAATCGAGCTTGGGTGCCAAATTGCCGGCATCATTGGCGCCATTTGCCTCGGCGCCATGTACAACACCTTTGGTGTTCTCACATTTATCTCAGTTGTTGTCTCGATGGCCATTGCTATTGCCCTCGTCTGCATCGCGCAAAAAACTACCAACACAGACGTCAAGCAGGCAAATGCAGCAGACGATGCCCAAAAAGACGAGAAGGTAGGAACCAAGAAGAGCCTCCGCTATCTTGGCAAGCATGTATCGCTTCTCATCTTTGGTATCCTTGTGTGGGCACCCACTGTTGTCGTCGCTATTACAAACAGCGCCTTCCCCAGTTATGTTGATGACATGCTCGTTTCGCACCTGCATGACGCCATGCTCATGCCGCATTCTGAAATAGAAGCGATGTCCACCTACATCTTTAGTGCCTCGCAGATTGCCTACGCCGTTGGCGGCATCATCATGTCTCTTGTCACGGCTTTCCTTCTAAAAAAGGCCCGCATTACCGTGCCGCTTATGTGGGTCCTTTTCCTTGCTGCTCTTTCCGTTATGCTCTTTGTCCCAGAAACCTATGCCTTCTTGGGAGCAACAGCAGTGATGGCTAGTAGCATCGTATTCCTGCGTATCTTCCTTAACACGTCTCTTATGGAGCTTGTGCCCAAGCACATGTACACCTCTATCCTCTTTGTACTCACAGCCCTGGGTACACTGGTACAGGGTGCATTCACGCAGATTTCCGGTATCTTAACGGCCAACGACACAGTGCTTGATTCCTTCATTTTGAGCTTCATAATTGTGATTATCGCCTGGATTGTCACGGGTGTCATAGGTGCAAAGCACGATCTAATTGAAACGACCGAAAAGAACGCAGCACGTTAAAGCGCCCTGCCGCCCACGGCTACATCAAGGTATTCATTAACGATTAACGATCAACGCCTCTCCTGCTCGTAACATGAGGGCTGGAGGGGCGTTTTCTTATCACTAGTTTTACAAAGAAGAATGAAAAAATGGTGCGAGCGAGAGGACTCGAACCTCCACGGGGGTTGCCCACTAGAACCTAAATCTAGCGCGTCTGCCAGTTCCGCCACGCTCGCAAGGTAAGCGCTGCTTCCCAAGTATAGCCATCTATCTGCAGAGCAATACGAAGCTATCCGACGTCGTCTCTATAATCGACAAAAAGAATTGTACTACGAGCACGACAATATCATTATTTCTTGGGCGATTGCAGCAGTGGCAGCATAGCAGGTTTTGGGGTTAGAGGCAAAGTCCTGCACTGAGCCCGCAACAAATAGAGCAAATTCCTATGATTCCCAGCAGAACAACGATGCCCATGGCAGCCCATTCAGCCGGATAAAAATCGTCACGCAGCACCGCAAGGCTTCCTGCTCTTTTATAGCGTGTATATAGAAGGAAAGGAATGCCAATGGCGTAGAGAAAGCATGCAATCAAAATATAGTGCGTATTTCCAGCAAGAATCAGGAAAATGGAAAAGGCTATTGCGCAGAGTCCCACGATAAGCGCTCGTTTGCGATGCATATGCGCAGTCTCTGTGTTTCTCCACTCGCGATCAAGCAAAGCAATCTTGAGAAGAAATAAGGCACAGAATAGATAACAAGGTGCTGCCATCGCACTGATGGTGTTAGTAATCATGTCCCATACATTGCCGCTCACAAATAAGCTAAGAACGAGAGCAATTTGCGTCACGACGCCGGTGTATATGAGAGCTTTAGTGGGTGCTCCATGACTGTTTTCGTTAGCAAGAGAGGCGGGGAGAAGATCTTCTCGCGCGGCAAAGTAGGGCATCTGCGTGCAAAGCACCACCCATACGAGCCAGGAGCTTAACACGGAGACAATTATCCCCAGATTAATGAAGACAAGCGCTCCCGGGCCAAAAGCATCAGCCAGAATCGTGCCCATGGAAGGGCTTTGAAAGCTTCCCAGGTCCCCTGGCGAGTAAAGTCCAAACGGCAGAAGCGAAACAAGAAGATAGATGCACAAAGTCACCAAGAAGCCAAAGAGAGTTGCTCGAGAGACATCCTTTTGACTTTTGGCCTCTCCAGAGGCCACAACGGCCCCTTCAATACCAAGAAAAACCCAAAGCGTAACCATGGTACACGGTCCCACCTGAGAGGCAATAGAGGCAAATGACGGAGTACCTTGAAGCGCTGTGGCGGGCGGTGCAATATTTGCCACCCCGTGAGCCGCAGTACTGACAGCAGCACTCGTTGCCGCATTGGCTTGAAGCGCCCAAAAGTCTGAAGTAAACACCTGAGGATTAAAGAGCAATGCACACACCACAATAAAGGTGATGATAGGGATGGTTTTTCCAATCGTTCCCACGATGTTGAGTGCTGCCGATTCCTTCGCTCCGCGATTCGCGAGGTACACCATAAACCAGTTCGCTGCACTAGCACACACAATGGAAACGAGCGTATTGCCGTTGGGTGATATAAACACCTGCGGAAAAAAATAATGTAGCGTTCCCATGACCAGCATGCCGTATGCCGCACAACTTACCGTATTGAAAATCCAATACCCCCATGCAACCAAGAACCCCACGAGCTTTCCAAAACCAGCATGCGCATAGCTGAAAATACCAGCCTTAAGATCAGGGCGCATGGTTGAAAGCATCCTAAACGTGCATACCATAAACCAAATTCCCACTGCCGTTATAAACCATGCAATAAGCTCAGAGCCAGGGCCCACTACAGGCGTACCGTCGGCTTCAGGATTTGCCATTTGGGAGGGCATCATAAAGACGCCGCCGCCTATCATTCCAGAAATGACAAGAAAGGCAAGAGCCCAGAATCCTATGCGCCTCTCTGCAGAAGGATTCCATTGTTTTATTGAAGAGTTCTTCGAATTCATACGGTAAAGGTTCTAAGGAAACGTGCTAATTACTATCGTCTGGAAGCATCTTTGATGAGGCTTAGCTCTTTTATGGAAATAGGCACTTGTAATCGTTTCATCATTCTGTAAAAACAAATCCTTTAAGGCATGGGAGCGTTTTATCCTCGTTTGCCTCTTTCTCTAAAAACGGGCCCTCTGGGAGCACCAGAGGGCCCGCATTCTGGGTGGAGCGGGTGATGGGAATCGAACCCACCTCACGAGCTTGGAAGGCTCGGGTTCTACCGATGAACTACACCCGCATTTGTAACCTTCATTATACGATAAACAATGGTCGGGACGACTGGATTCGAACCAGCGACCCTCTGCTCCCAAAGCAGATGCGCTACCAAACTGCGCCACGTCCCGACTTTATAACAAAAGAAGTATAGTCAATTTATATCGTTAGTTATTGTACAGCTTTAACGCACACAAAAAGCCCCCAAAGGGCCTTTTACGCCAAGGCCATTTGGGGGCTTCAAATTTGTGAGCATTAATTAATCTGCGAAAATGGCGTTTGCGTCAGCGCACATATCTTGATCAATATATTCCAAGTCGAAATATTGCGTGGTTCCCGCTTCCCGGTTGTCAAGCGTCTTCAGATTGTCTTTGTCATCGCTGGTGTAGCCGAGGGGTCTTCCGGCAAGGGCGCTCCACAATCTGTAGCCATTTGGCCCGTGAGAAACCCAAAAGAGCTGTTCTGCTTTCTTTTGGGGATTCTTGATGCCCCACGTTTTGATCTTTACGTGGTTGGAGGTTTTCTTATCAGTGAGGTTGAGGTATTTCCAGGTGCAATCTTTATATTCCATGGCGAATGAACTACCAGAATCTACATAGCTGCTGATGACAGCTTGCCAGCCTACTTTAATGGAATAGGCTCCTTTGTCTTGATGCCATTCAATAGTAAAAGACCAGGCATGACCAGTGAAAGCGTTGTATCCATGTCCTGGCTGACGTCTTAAAGCAAAATGATTGTTCACCGTATTTGTGTAGCGGTAATTGTTATTGCAAGATACGTAATTATCACCCGCTTTAATAGCACATTGCCGCCAACCCATTCCATCAATGTAGTCATCAATCCAGTGCTCGCCTTCGTCAAGCTGAATCTTGCTTCTGTCTGCTAATCCAAGCGTGATTGAAGAAGTATCAAGAGATGTATCAGTGCCATTCTCAGTTTCTGCTTGTGCGAACGTGGAAGCCCCAACAAGCAGAGGGGCCACGAGCGCCAATGACGCGAACAGAGCACCAATAATTCTTTTTGTTTTGCCTTTCATGTAAATCCTTTCTCTAGGCACTTCCTAAAAAACAATAAGATAGTTTGAAGGTTTCCCTCAAAAGCTTTGAAGTTTTCCCTCCGAAACTCAAGAGGCTAATCTAAAAAACTTCGAAGATTATCTAAAGGCTTGATCCGGAAAAATACGCATTTGCGTCCACGCAGACACCTGGTGCGATCTCCAACAAATCGAAGTATTGCGTGGTTCCCGCTTCCCTGTTGTCAAGCGTCTTCAGATTGTCTTTGTCATCACTGGTATAGCCGAGGGGTCTTCCGGCAAGGGCACTCCACAGTCTGTAGCCATTAGGTCCTTTGGAAATCCAAAAGAGCTGTTCTGCTTTCTTTTGAGGATTCTTGATGCCCCAGGTTTTAATCTTCACCTGATTGGAGGTCTTCTTGTCGGTGAGGTTGAGGTATTTCCAAGTGCAATCCTTATATTTCATCGTGTTACACCTAGAATCAAGCGTGTAGAGCGAATCGACAGCCTTATAGCCCGCCTTTATTGCGTAAGCCCCTTTGTCACCATACCATTCAAAAGTAAAGGCCCATGCATGACCCACTCCAGTGTTACTTACTCCATGACCTGGGTTAGATCTTAGACCAAAATGGTTATTCACCGTATTTAAGAAGCGACAATTGTTATTGCAAGATACATACTCATTATTGGCTCTAATGGCGTATTGGGAAAGAGTCTCCCCATCAACCCATTCTTCTCCTTCATCGAGTTGAATATTACTTCTGTCGGCAAGACCAAGCGTATTGGCAGAAGCATCAAGGGATGTATCGGTGCTATTCTCGGCTTCTGCTTGTGCGAACGTGGAAGCTCCAACAAGCAGAGGGGCCACGAGCGCCAATGACGCGAACAGAGCACCAATAATTCTTTTTGTTTTGCCTTTCATAAAAACCTTTCTCTAGGCACTTACAAATAACAATGAGATCGCTAAAAGGTTAGTCTCAAATGCTTTGTAGATTGAAGAAAGCGCACAAGATGTTGACTTTTCGCAACTCTAGAATTGGTCAAGCGCTCCGTATATTGAAATGCAGCACTTCGTGAGTCTATTCAAACAATACGGGTACTAGACTCAAGCACTCTAGAGGTTAATCTCAAGCACTTCAGCTGTGAACTAAAGCATTTCTCCCTAATGTAACGCGTTGGCGCTAAAGCAAATATTCTGATTAATCTGCAACAAGCTGAAGTATTGCGTGGTTCCCGCTTCCCCATTGTCAAGCGTCTTTAGATTGTCTTTGTCATCGCTTGTATAGCCAAGAGGTCTTCCGGCAAGGGCGCTCCACAATCTGTAGCCATTTGGCCCCTTAGAAATCCAAAAGAGCTGTTCTGCTTTCTTCTGAGGATTCTTAATGCCCCACGTCTTGATCTTTACGTGGTTGGAGGTCTTCTTGTCGGTGAGGTTGAGGTATTTCCAGGTGCAATCTTTATATCTCATTGTATTGAAAACTTCATCAAGCGGATATCTGGCATCGACCGTTTGCCAGCCAACTTTAATGGCATAAGCCCCCTTATCTCCATGCCATTCGCATGTAAAAGACCATGCATGACCAAAGTCGGTTACTCCGTGTCCAGTTGTTGACCTTAAGCCAAAATGATTGTTTACCGTATTGAGAGAGCCACAATTGTTATTACAAGATACGAAATCATTACCCGCTTTAATAGCATATTGAGAAAGGGTTTCTCCATCAACCCATTCTTCACCCTCATCAAGCTGAATCTTGCTTCTGTCTGCAAGACCAAGCATGGTAGATGAGGTAGCAAGGGATGTATCGGTGCTATTCTCGGCTTCTGCCTGTGCAAAGGTGGAAGCTCCAATAAGTAGTGGGGCCACCAGCGCCACTGACGCGAACAGAGCACCAAGAATTCTTTTCGTTTTGCCTTTCATAACGATCCTTTCCTGCGGTCTTGCAAACAAATGTTATTGCACTTATCTTGCCAACCACCACATATAATCCCGTGGATGGTCTTCTTGCCAACAAAAGCTAAAACGTTTCTTGCAAGATGATCCTATTTTTAACTTCTATAATCACATTTCTTGCCAACGTTTGCTAACAGTTCGAAGGGTAGTCTATGATAGGAAGAAAGCGTTGGCAACTTCACAGACACTTGGAGTAATCTCTGTCAACTTGAAGAATTGTATGGATCCTTCTTCTCCGTTGTCAAGCGTCTTGAGATTGTCCCTATCAAAGCCTGCGTAACCAAGAGGTCTGCCGGCAAGAGCGCTCCAAATTCTATAGTAGCCATCTAGTCCTCTGGAAATCCAAAAGAGCTGTTCTGGTTTTTTTTGAGGATTCTTGATGCCCCAGGTTTTGATTTTTACATGGTTGGAAGTTTTTTTATCAGTGAGGTTGAGGTATTTCCACGTGCAGTCATGATAAAAAGTTTTGGTTGCGGTTTTATCGGTCCTATACTTAGCATCAACTGCTTTCCAGCCTACTTTAATAGCGTAGGCCCCTTTGTCTCCATGCCATTCGAAAGTAAACGCCCATGCATTACCAGATTCACTTACTCCGTCTCCTGGCTTAGGCCTTAAGCCAAAATGATTATTCACCGTATTTAAGTAGGTATAGTCGTTATTACAAGATACAAAATCTTTGTAATGAGTAATGGCGTATTGGGAGAGAGTCTCCCCATCAACCCATTCTTCACCCTCATCGAGCTGAATCTTGCTTCGGTCTGCAAGGCCAAGCACGGTAGTGGAAGGATCAACACCATTCTCGGCTTCTGCTTGTGCAAGCGTAGAAGCACTCATAAGCAGTGGGGCCACGAGCGCCACCGACGCGAAGAGCGCACCAAGAATTCTTTTCGTTTTGCCCTTCATATAAACCCTTTCTCTAGGCACTTGTTAGTAAAAGTATAACATTTTGAAGGCTGATAAAACACTTCGAAGGCAACCGAGGACCCCGGGTTTAAGTCATTTTATTCCTATCCGAGATGCAACAATCGTGCATTCACTTTGAGATAACCTTCCGACTATTTACATTTAATTCTCCAGCACTTTTTCTAGCCCTGGAAAAAAGAAGTCAGGTCAGGAAAAGAAAGCCCCCAAAACCTTTTACACAAAGGCTTTAGGGGCTTTATGCTTGTATCTATTAATAAAGGTTAGCGGGAACTAATGAGGACAGATTAAAGCGCTCCTTTGAAATAGGCGTTGGCGTCCTTGCAGATGTCGGCATTAATCTTATCCAGCCAGAAGAATTGGGTAGTCCCTTCTTCATCATTATTAAGCGTCTTTAGATTGAGCATATCATCACTAGTGTAACCAAGAGGCCTTCCGGCAAGAGCGCTCCAAATCCTATATTCGCCATACTTTTCAGAAATCCAAAACAGCTGTTCTGCTTTCTTTTGAGGATTTTTAATGCCCCAGGTTTTGATTTTTACATGGTTGGAGGTCTTCTTATCGGTGAGGTTGAGGTATTTCCACGTGCAATCTTTGCATTGAATATCGCTCCAGTCGTCTTGGTTGACAGCCGCATAACCTACTTTGATGGCATAGGCCCCTTTATCTCCATACCACTCGAAAGTAAAGGCCCATGCGTGACCCAAAATGTCATCTCCAGGCTGAGTCCTAAAGCCAAAATGATTGTTCACCGTATTTAGGTTGCGACAATTATTGTTGCAAGATACGTACTGATGGCCGATTCTAATAGCGTATCGAGAGAGGGTTTCCCCATCAACCCACTGCTCACCTTCGTCGAGCTGAATTTGGCTTCTGTCTGCAAGACCAAGCGCGGTAGAGGAAGAATCAAGGGATGAATCAACGCCACCCTCTGGTTCTGCTTGTGCAAACGTGGATGCTCCAACAAGCAGAGGGGTCACCAGCGCCACTGACGCGAATAGAGCACCAAGAATTCTTTTCGTCTTACTTTTCATGAGAATCCTTTCGTTTGGCCTTGCAAATTTAGCCATATTATCGCTCGTAGTAGTATGCGTTAGCGGCGGCACAGAGTTCTGAATCGATCTGCTCCAGGGTGAAGTACTGCGTGGTTCCAGCTTCTCTATTATCAAGCGTCTTCAGATTGTCTTTGTCATCGCTGGTGTAGCCAAGAGGTCTACCGGCTTTAGCACTCCACAGTCTATAAGTGCCCTCTTGTGTTCTGGAAATCCAGAAGAGCTGTTCTGATTTCTTTTCAGGATTCTTAATGCCCCAGGTTTTGATCTTAACGTGGTTGGAGGTTTTCTTATCAGTGAGGTTGAGGTATCTCCAAGTACAATCCGCATATTTCATTCTAGTCTGTGTCTTATCATTCCGGTATTCGGGGTCGACACTTTGCATGCCTACCTTAATACAATAAGCCCCTTTGTTCCCGTGCCATTCGAACGTAAAAGACCATGCATGCCCATAACTGCTTACTCCGTGTCCAGTTGTTGACCTTAAGCCAAAATGATTGTTGACAGTATTGAGATCGCCACCATTGTTATTACAGGATACAAACTCATTGCCAGCTTTAATGGCGTGTCTGTGGAGATTTAGTCCATCATCCCATACTTCACCCTCGTCGAGCTGAATCTTGCTTCTGTCTGCAAGACCAGACGAAGAGGAAGAAAGAAGGGATGCACCAACACCTTTGTCGGTTTCTGCTTGAGCAGACGTGGAAGCCCCAAAAAGCAGGGGGGCCACTAGTGCAACAGCCGCAAATGAAGCTGCCAGAATTGTCTTGATTTTTCTGTTCATATCATTTCTCCTTCTAGTCGTTACATGATAATTATATAAAAATTTGGAGGTCGATTTCAAGCATTTCGAAGGAATCTAGGACAGCCCTTTAATTCCTATCTGAATCGCAATAATCGTGCATTTAGTCTGAGATAACCTCCTGATTATTTACACTTTATGTGCCGCCACTTTTTCTTTCTTTGGGAAAGGAGGCGAATCATGAAAAGAAAGAAATCTTTTGACCAGCTTTCTCTGAAAAAGAGAGAGGGTCAAAAAGGAAAGCCCCCAAAGGCCTTTCGCACGAAGGCTTTTGGGGGCTTAATGCTTATAGCGATTAATAAAGGCTAACGGGGACCAGCGAGGTTCTATCGAACGTTAGTTGAGGTTAACTAAATGGTTGATCCGTAGTAAAAAGCCCAGGAATCGCTGCAAACTGCTGGAGTAATCTCTACCAAGTTGAAGTATTGCTTGGTTCCCGCTTCTCTATTATCAAGGGTCTTTATATTGTCTTTATCATCACTGGTGTAGCCAAGGGGTCTTCCAGCAAGAGCACTCCACAGTCTATAACCATTTGGTCCCTTGGAAACCCAAAAGAGCTGCTCTGCTTTCTTTTGAGGATTCTTAATGCCCCATGTTTTGATCTTAACGTGGTTGGAGGTCTTCTTATCAGTGAGGTTAAGGTATTTCCAGGTGCAATCCTTGTACTTCATTTTTTTCTCGGTGTCATTATCGACGGCTTTCCAACCTACTTTGATGGCATAGGCCCCTTTGTCTCCATGCCATTCACAAGTAAAAGCCCAAGCGTGTCCAAAATCAGGACCCCAATCAGCGTTACCAGGATGACGTCTAAGACCAAAGTGATTATTTACCGTATTTAAATAACGGGCGTCGTTATTGCAGGATACGTAATCATCACCGGTTTTAATAGCATATTGAGAGAACGTTTCACCATCAACCCACTGCTCGCCTTCGTCAAGCTGAATCTTGCTTCTGTCTGCAAGACCAAGCGTCGTAGAGGAAGAATCTACGCTGTTCTCTGCTTCTGCTTGCGCAAACGTGGAGGCTCCAATAAGCAGAGGGGCCACGAGAGCCACTGACGCGAAGAGAGCACCAAGAATTCTTTTTGTTTTGCCTTTCATGTAAATCCTTTCTCTAGGCACTTGTTAATAAAAGGTAACGCATTATTTACTACCTTTTATCACACTTTTATTGTCAACTTTCGTTAACAGCATCATAAGTATACCTTAGTATCACCGCATGGCAAGCGATTCATAATTACCTGAGGCGTCCAGCCTCTCCAGTTCGAGGCTTCCCAGTAATCCAGTCTTTCGGCTTCAGGCTGACTTAAGTATCGCCCTTAGCTAACTAACCTTCAGCTTCAAGCTGCCCTAGGCATCGCCCTTTACTAACCAACCTTCGGCTTCAAGCTCCCCTAGGTAATCGCCCTTTGTTAATCAACCCTTCAGCTTCAGACGCGCTTCAGTCTTACTTTACGACTGAGGCAAGCTTTGCTTTCACTTCTGCAGCGGTCTTGAGTTCCATGATCTCTGCGGCGAGTTTATCGGCATCAGCCTTTTTCCATTCGCTAATAATCTTGCGAGTCCTCAAGATGGACGGCGCAGAAACAGAAAACTCATCCAGCCCAAAGCTGATGAGAAGCGGGATAAGGAGGGGGTCAGCAGCGGCTTCGCCACACATACCAACCATGATGTTGGCGTCGTTGCCCGCCTTAATGATGCGCTGAATGGAGCGCAACACGGCGGGATTGTAAACACTATAGAGATATGCCACAGAATCATTGCCGCGGTCTACGCACATGGTGTATCCAATAAGGTCGTTCGTACCAATGGAGAAGAAGTCGCACTCAGCGGCAAGATCATCAGCGATGAGGGAGGCTGCGGGCGTTTCCATCATCGTCCCTACCTCGATGTTCTCGTTGAAGTCGGTGCCCTCTGCGCGCAGCTCTTCTTTGCACTCCTCCACCAGTTTCTTGACCGCGCGAATCTCTTCTACGCAGGTGACCAGCGGCACCATAATCTTCACATCGCCAAAAGCACTCGCGCGCAGGAGCGCTCGCAGTTGCACCTTGTACTTATCGGCGTTGATGAGGCAATAGCGAACGGCGCGATTGCCCATGAAGGGGTTCTCTTCTTTAGTAAGACCCAGGTAAGGAATCTCTTTGTCACCGCCCACATCGAGCGTACGAATGATGACCGGTTTATCCTTCATGCGGAGTGCTACTTTTTGATACGCCACGAACTGCTCGTTTTCTGAAGGGAGCTCACTGGCATCCATAAACAAGAACTCGGAACGGAAAAGGCCCACGCCCTCCGCATCGTGCTCAGCAGCATTGATGGCTTCTTCGGGTGTGCCAATATTGGCAACGAGCAGGCGTTTCTCGCCATCTCCGGTGACGGTTTCCTTGCCCTTGAAGACATTGAGTGCCGCCTTGGCTTCTGCTACCTCGTCGGCAATCTTTTGGTAACCCTTAAGGGCCGTAGCATCCGGATTGAGCGTGATCTCACCCTTGGTCCCGTCCACAACACACGTATCGCCCTGCGTAATCTTTTGCAACGCATTTTCCACGCTGAGAACCGCCGGAATCTCCAAGGCGCGTGCAATAATGGCAGAGTGCGAGGTACGACCGCCCGTCTCTGTGATGATGCCCACGACATGGTCCTTATCGATGGTGGCCGTCATGGACGGCGTAAGGTCGTGAATAACAACAATGGAATCCTTCTGAAGCGAAGAAAGGTCCACCACTTGTTTGCCCAAAAGATTTGCGAGAAGTCCCAGGCGGATATCCTTAACATCAGCCGCACGCTCGCGCATGAGGGCGTCCTCCATGGACTCAAACATGCCGGAGAACATCTCGCACGCTTCATCTACGGCCTGCTCTGCACCCATTCCTGAGTCAATGCGGTTTCCCACTTCTTCCATCATGAAAGGATCTTGCGCCATCATGATGTGGCCGGCCATAATTTGGGCTTCTTCCTCTCCCACGGTCACGGCCATGCGGTCCGCTTGCTCCTGCGTGCGAGCACAAAAATCATCGAGCGCCTTTTGATAGCGCGCACGTTCTGCTTCGGGATCGTTGTGGGCAGTTGCTTTATACGTGAGATCGGGCTCGATGGCGACAACGGCTTTGCCGATGCCGATTCCATCTGATGCATTAACGCCGGTTAGCATAATGCTTACTCGCCAAGTCCGGACTTGATGAGGTCGATAGCCTCTTTCAAGGCCTCCTGCTCATCCTCACCCTCTACGACAATCTCCACCTCAGTGCCGGTGCCAATGCCGCCCGCCATAATGGCCATAGGGCTCTTGCCGTTGATTTCTTTGCCGTTGCCCTTAATGGTGACATTAGACTTGAACTTTCCCATGGTGGAGGCAAAAAGACCCGCAGGACGCATGTGAAGGCCGGTAGGGTTAGTAATAGTGATTGTTTCAGAAACCATGGTTAATCCTTTCTATGGTTTATGTCGGTTTTACTACGGTTTGCTTTGCTTTTTCGCAACTCATCTCGTAAGGCTTTACATGAAGATTATTAGTTTACACTAAGACGATACAAACTCGCCGCGTTTCATCTCTTCAAGAAGTTGCAGGTCATCGGAAGTTGGTTGGGGATCCTCGGACGCTCTATACAGCAAATAGGGTTTCTCCCTCTCAAGATAGCATACAGCCCGATAATCTCGCATGACATCATTTTTATCTCCAATTAAGAAAACCTTGCCGGTAGTGGTTTCAAGGCCGCGGGTTTCTTCAATGTGAAGCAACTTCATCGTTTTATCAACATCCACCACCTTTGCCGTTGGCAGGCTGGCTAATATCTCTTTTGCTGGAACGGACTCTAGTTTCTTATCCTCATACGCAAGTAAGAACTTGAGCAATCCGGTCATACCAGGAAGATGGATGGGAGTGTAAGGTTCTTCCAAAAGCGATTTTGAAGGATTTAAATACGCTTTTGCTGCCAGCTCAATAAAAGGCGCAAAGAATTGGAACAACTGTGGGTCTTCCGGAATACCACCGACAAGACGAGCCCCCACCTCAATGAGGACCGGTCCTTCTTTTGTAAGTTTTACTTCGGCATGGGAAGGACCAACCGTTAGATTGAGCGCATCGAGCGCCTTTTGAACATAGACAACTATGTTCTCGTATTCTGGACTCAGGGGGTTGAGCAGCTCTTCAGAATCGTAGAGAGGATGACCGTCAGCAGATATTACTTTTGAATAGCGTTCTATGTCCCCTAAAACGTGCTTGCCATTTTTTGAAACATGATTAACAACGTATTCGTCTCCATCGATGAATTCTTGGCAAATAAGCTCCTGATTGACCTTGCCGCACTCATCTTTTGAAAACAGAACGTCGCTAAACACCTTTCGTATGTAGTCTTCATCTTCACAAATAAAAACGGAATTGCTTGCGCTGTCCGCGAGCGGTTTGATAACAATTTTTTCTAGATTTTGTTCCTTTTTCCAAGCCAGCAGCTCTTCGATATCGGCTGTTTTTAGAGAACGAATATGCTTAAGGTTAGCCTTGGCCAGTGCCTGCTGCATGTCATATTTATTTCTGAGCACTCCGGTAATAGCGCCTTCGTTATAGGGAAGTTCCATTTGCTTTGCAAGCGCGTTGGCAAAGAGAACAGATCCCTCGCAGCCCGGCAATACGGCACTGAAATGATAAGGCGCGAGTTCTTCTGCTAGTTCTTCAACAGACCTGTAGTTGCCAGATATGTTTTTTTCATACTCGTTTTCGTCAAAAAGGTGAAGATTGAACGTTGTTCGATAATTATCTTCCAGCTCCATTCCCGACATGAGATGATGCGGGGCATAACCCAATTTTTTCAAAATCTTTGGATAAAAACGGGCTGAGGAATATCCATCGACTATTAATACATTTTCCACAACATCTCCTTTTGTGTATCTTTCAAGGTTTATTCATTATATTATGGTAGATACTATCGTATTCAAATAACTTCAAGAGATTGGTTATTGCAATGAATATTCTGCTTTCAGGTTCTCGGCACTTTCTTGCTCTGGACTTAACAAGGAACTTTGGAAAGAATGGCCACGCCGTTTATACAGCGGACTCGCTCAAGCACACCATGGCTGGTGCTTCGCGATATTGCAAAAAGGCATTTTTTATGCCATCCGTACGCTTTGAAGAGAAAGCTTATATCGATAAGCTCTGCAAAATTATTAATGAATACAACATTGATATCGTTTTTCCTATTATGGAAGATATCTTTTATATCGCTAAAAATCAGGATTACATCTGTACGCAATGCCCAAACGTACAATTGTTTATGGATGATTTTGATAAGCTCATCGCCCTTCATGACAAGTATTCCTTTTATAAAATTGCCTCAGAGTTAGACATTCCAACGCCTCAAACATACTTAATTAGTTCAATCGAAGATTTAAAAAATGCGCTGAAGGCCTCTGATGAATCAAAATTCGTTCTTAAGCCAGTCTATTCGCTTTTTGGTACTGAAGTAATAGTTATTGACAAGACAACAAATATCGACGAAATTGACTTGGCGCACAAAGAATGGCTTCTACAAGAGTTCATAGAAGGCCCTTTGGTGTGTGTATATTCGTTCGCTAAGAATGGAAAGGTCAAGTATCACGTTACGTATGATAACGGAGATTTCAAGTCCAAAACAGGGATTGGAATGGTGACGTTTTACACCCCAGTGGAGAATGATTCACAAATTGTAGAGTATATACAAAGAATCGCGCAAAAAATGAACTTTACAGGCAATCTCTCGTTTGATTTCATTAAGCAAGGCGATACGTATTACATACTGGAATGTAATCCCCGCATTACGGGTGGTTTTTGCATGTTGAGGAATAATGATTTCTCGGAACTGCTTTTTGATGGTGAGGAAACAAAGAACCCGTCAATCGACAAAGGTCAGACCCTCGTTCTCAATCTTATGCACGTTGAGGATTGGAATCTTCCCTATTTTAAAAAGCTGTTCTCCTATCCAGATCTCTTTGTTGATAAGAAAGACATGAGACCCTTCCTTGAATCTGTACCCCAGCTTTTGGAAATACGCAACCAGGGAAAGAAGTACGGCGCAACCTTTTTCCAGAGCTTCTACCTTGACCTCTTATATGAGCCTAAAGATGACTAATGCTTCGCGGTCGTAAGCCTCTCCTTGGGGTGGCTGCATAGAAGATGGCTCTATAGTGGAAGACTCTATTGCCATCGAGATAGGCATCCAATCGCCAACTCAAGTGCCATCTCAATCGCCAACCCTAATCGCCACTCCCAAACATTTCTCGCCGTGTTCTGCGAATGCTGTGGCATAATATGCCGTGCTGCAAAAGTGCACTACAGCAACTCGACGGGTGTAGCTCAGTTGGCAGAGCGACGGACTGTGGCTCCGTAGGTCGAGGGTTCAAGCCCCTTCACCCGTCCCATGTGGGCCGTTAGCTCAGTTGGTAGAGCAGGGGACTCTTAATCCCAAGGTCCAGGGTTCGACCCCCTGACGGCCCACCAGTATTCTTTTATATCCTTGCTGTTAAAAGAGGTATCCCATGGAAAACTACCTGCCTGAAAACCGCATTTTTCTTGATGTTGCTGTCCAAACCAAAAAAGAGGCCTTAGACTACATTGCCAAAAAGGCCGAGGCTGAGGGCGTTTGCCACTCCGCCGCCGCGCTTATGGATGCTTTTGAAGAGCGCGAGAAGCAAGGAGCTACGGGGCTCCAAAACGGCTTTGCCATTCCCCACGCTACAGCGAAGTGCATCAAGAAACCGGCCATCTATATGCTCAAATCTGATCAGCCACTACCCTGGAAGACCGTCGATAACCAGGACGTCACTATGGTGATTGCGCTCCTGCTTCCTACCGACTCCCCCACCAAGCATCTCACGCTTCTTTCAAAAATTGCAGCTCTTCTCATGCAACCCAAGTTTTGCGATGCGCTCAAAAACGCCGATGATCCTCAAAAGATCTCGAATATGATGAACGAGGGCCTGGCGTAACACCTGCTCCTAGACTGGATTTGCTTTCCATAGAGTGGGCTGCTCTTTCATGGAGTTGTTTGTTCTTGCCATAGAGTAGATTGTCTTCCATGGGGTGACGTGTTCTTGCCATGGAGCGGGTGACCTTTCCGCGGAGGGGCTTGTTCTTGCTAAAGAGTGGGCAGCTCTCTCTGTGCAAGGGCTATAATGGCACGAGAACAAACCGGCTTGGCCGCCAAAATAGGAGACACGCTTGATATACACACTCACTTTTAACCCGTCTGTTGACTACGTCATGCACCCATCCAGCCTCAACGTGGGGCGCACCAACCGTTCTAGCTCTGAGGAATACTATGCCGGAGGTAACGGCATCAATGTTGCCACCATCCTCACTGAGCTCAACGTGGCCACGGTTGCCATGGGCATCATCGCTGGCTTCACAGGCACGTTTGTAGTTGAGGCTCTACAACGCGACGGCATAAATTGCAACTTTGTGGAGCTTGCCTCGGGTTATACACGCATCAACGTAAAGCTCAACGGTGCCGACATGACCATCATCAACGGCATGGGTCCCAACATCCCTATCTCCAAGGTAGACGAGCTCTTCCAACGTCTTGACCGTATTGGCGAGGGAGACACACTCGTGCTCACCGGTTCCATCCCCAGCTGTCTCCCTGACGATATGTACGACATTATGATGAGCCGCTTTGGCGATCGCGGTATACGCTTTGTGGTAGACGCACCCGGCACTCTTCTCATGAAGGCGCTCGACGCCAAACCCTTCCTCATCAAGCCAAACAATCATGAGGTGGGAGCGCTCTTTGACGCTGACCCCGAGACACCCGAGGAAGTCCTTCCCTACGCTCATCAATTACACGATAAGGGCGCGCAAAATGTCCTCGTTTCCTGTGGTGGCGAAGGAGCCGCACTGGTAGATGCAGATGGCAACGAACACACCACCATCACGCCACCCACTCGTTTGGTCAATGCCACCGGCGCTGGAGATTCCATGGTGGCGGGATTTTTGGCTGCCGTAGACCGAGGGATGGATTATGCAGACGCGCTTCAATTTGCTGTTGCTTGTGGGTCTGCCACGGCTGCAAGCTCTGGTCTTGCAAAGGCAGGAACCATTGAGCGCTTCTACGAGACACTCAAGAGCATCACGAAATAGCACCTCTTAGCGCACGCAATAAGTCATCTAAGAAAATGAGCGGTCCTGCCTGCTCCGCATAAGAGCGCAAATAAGAACCTCTTCACGCACGCTGCAAGTCGTTTAGATCTAGCACCTTTACGTGCCCATCTTGGCGTCAACCAGTTGTGCCGCGTCCGTAAACCCAACGACAGAAGCCACTATAAACAACACAATCAAAACTACAGTCAAAGTATTTGCCACTTCAGGACTAAGACGAGATAGTCCGTAACTAATCAACGGATAAAACAACCAAAGATACAGCACGGCAACAAGGCCAATAACAATATCGTTAACCAACCACCCCTGCCCTAAAATGTTAAACGGTAGCTGCGAGTTATCCCAAAAGGGATATACTCCTGCGGCGTTTGGCTGATTGATGATAAGGCCTATTGTGGTCTCAAGAATCGCCGCAAGAAGCGTTGTATAAACAAACGTTTCCAGCATGCCACCCCAGAGCGTCTTTCTGCGTCTAACGATTGATTCCTTAAACGGTTCCAAAAGTAGCGTCATGGCAACCGCACCAATTCCGTAAACAAAATAGGGATAAAACCAAGGCTCATGAAGCGCCGCATAATCCGGCTCAACAACGCCTGGAAAGAGGCTCATAAAAGAAATGTAAGGGATTTCAAGGAAGTGCCCAAGCCAAGCAAAAACGCAAAAGCAAACGATAAGACATCGCCAATAATCCCAGGTAAGAATTGCATAGTTGCCCACTTCGTCTTTGGAAAAGAATCGCCTCCAACTAAAGCGCGATGCTCCATGGTAGGGTTCATGTTTGCCGATAAGCACTTCTCGCGGGGACTTCCTTTGCGAACGATGCTTGCTTTCTGCTGTATTGCATTTGGTATCCATAGGATTTTATATACCAACCCTGGAACATTTCAGTCACCGCGGCGGTATAAGTAATTCCGAAAGGAACCGGCCTCAGGGGTACAAACTACAAGTGATGGGGTAGCGTGCTGATAGGGAGGAAAGAGTAAAGCGCGGACTTCTGGGAACTTGGAGCCGGAATAGGGCAAAAGGATAAGGCGCGGACTTTTTTGAGCTTGCAGATGGAAGAAAGAAAAAAGAGCAAGGCGCGAACTTCAAACAGCTGGACCACCTTCAAAAAACTCGTCCGCTATCCTTACCCTATTTCTCTTACTAACTCGACTGTCTCCAGCTCTTTTGTCTTTTTCTTTTAAGGCGTGTTTGTTTATAACTTATTAACAGACTTAATCTTTGCTCTTATCGCCTTTTGACTACTGCAAACGTTTGCGGGTGAGACTATAGCCACAGGCAAGAAGGGCAACTGTACCCATAAGCACTGCAATGACAGCGCCAGTACGGGCAGCAGAACTATCGTCAGTGAGCGGGAGCGTGTCTGTGTCTCCAGCGGGCATTACATCTGGGGCAGGACCAGGTACTTCTGCGTACTGCGCATAGTAGGTAGTGGCGGTCGCGGGGCAATCGGTCTCGTCCGTTACTTGGGTACCACCTGTGACTTCAGTAAACCAACCATTAAAGATATAACTTGGTTCTACTGTCAGAGCGTCTTCAGCTGGAAGCGTGAGCTTTTCTCCGGAGACACAATCAATAGAGAGCGTCTTTTGGTCTCCTGTAAAGGAAGCATGCCCGTTGGTGTCAAACGTAATGGCAATAACTGGTGTCCACACGGCATAGTAAGTTGCATTGGCGGCTGGGAAGGTTATGGGGCTAGGCAAAACTGCTCCATCGCGCGTGGCGCTCCACCCCGCGCACTTAAAGCCTGCTAGCTTGGGCGCAGGAGCATCTGCCGCATCGATTGCTTCATTAGTAGTCCCGAACAATGTCTTTACTTCATCGGCATTGGATGCGGAACCCTGCTGTGCATCGGTCGTGGTAGCATACGTACCTCCATTGGAATTGAAGTCAAGAGTCACATTGGCCTTTCGGAAGGTCACAGAATCAGCACTTGCAGCTAAGGCATTATTAATGTTAGCAACGGCCTCATCCTCGGTTGTACCATAGTTGACACAAGAATCAATACTCGTAGTCCAGTAGTATTTAGAGCTGCCCTGCGATGCAAGTCCAGGCAATCCAGTTCCTGCCTTCATCGTAAAGTCTTTAGGTAATGTCAGAGAACGTAATGACCCGCTGTTCTCAGCTGAACCAAACATGCGAGTCATGTTGGCATTGGTTGTTATAAAGGCCTCCGGGAGCTTGAGGGTGGCAAGCCCATAGCAATTTCCAAACATATCTGCCATGTCAGTGACTAAGCCTGTATCAAAAGATTCCGGAAGGGTGAGCGAATTGAGAGCAAAGCAATTAAAAAACATGCTGCTCATATTTGTGACTTGACTTGTGTCAAAAGACGCCGAAAGCTCTATTCTGGAAAGAGCCGCACATCCTCGAAATAGCGTCGAAGCATTACCGGTCAAACTCGTATTGGCTTCCGCAATAAAAGTGGTTAAACGCTGATGAGCAAAAATCTCGTTCCGCAAAGCCTGTCCGTCAAAACTATATCCCGACAGAAGCGTACACGTTAAATCCTCTTCGGGGCCGCTCCATATCACACCTGGGACATCTGAGGGAATAACTGCAGCATTTCCTACATTTTGCGAAGCAACAGCCTCAGATGCTTCCACGCTCTCGCAGTTTTCTAATACAATCTGCTCACTTGTGGCGCATAATCCTTCGATACTTGTTTTCACGCCGTTTAAAACGGATTGGATACCATCAGCAGCAGTTGTAAGGGCGTCTTGGAAGACACCCACATTGCTCTGCTCTGCTTCATCTTTTACTTCCGCTAAAGCAGGTGTAGTCACTGCTGCAGACAATAAGACAATACAGCTTACAAAGGTTGCAAATAAACGTTTCACGGGGTGCTCCTTCTTTGCATTAACAACAGCAAAGAATGCTACCCCCCCCCCCGCATTTTGTCAAATGCAATTTAGATGTTAAAGCGGAAATGCATCACGTCGCCATCTTGGACCACGTAGTCTTTACCTTCTTGGCGGAGCTTTCCCTCTGCCTTACAGCCCGCTTCTCCCCCTAGCTCAACAAAATCGTCGTAGGATGCAACCTCAGCTTTGATGAATCCGCGTTCAAAATCACTATGGATGACACCTGCTGCTTGCGGCGCCTTTGCTCCAACCGGAATAGTCCAGGCTTTTACTTCTTTAGGACCAGCGGTAAAGTAGCTTTGTAGTCCTAGAGTTTCGTAGGCTTTTTGTGCGAGGACTTCAAGACCGCTTCGTTCCAATCCGAGCGACTCCAGAAACTCACGGGCATCGTCTTCATCTAATTCAACAAGTTCCGCCTCTACGGCTGCCGATATAGCAAGTGGAATTTGTCCCTCAAGTGGCTCCAGCGTCTTGCCAGCGTCAGTTTCATCAACGTTGGCGACATAGATAACGGGCTTCATCGTTAGTAAGAAGAACTCTTTTGCCAGGTTTTTCTCGTCTTCAGAAATCTCCATGTCAAAGGCGCGTTTGCCCTCACTAAGCCACGTGTAGTAGCGCTTGGCCAACTCATACTTAGGCAGCTCTTCTTTCTTATGCTTTGATTCCTTCTCCAGACGCGGGAGTTGTTTCTCAAGCGTCGCCAGGTCCGCTAGGATGAGTTCTGTCTGAATGGTTGAAGCGTCAGAGGCCGGATTCACGCGCCCATCCACATGAATCACATCCGGATCAGAGAAATAGCGCACCACCTCGCAGATGGTATCCGTCTCTCTTATGTTTGCCAAGAACTGATTACCGAGTCCCTCTCCTTTGTTGGCCCCCTTTACTAAACCTGCAATGTCGACAAACTCCACGGTAGCTGGAACAATCTGCTGAGGCGTAACTATGCGCGCCAGCTCGCCAAGGCGTGAATCGGGGACGTCCACAATGCCAACATTGGGCTCGATAGTTGCAAAGGGATAATTAGCCGCGAGGCCACTGCGCTTTGTAAGGGCGGTAAAAAGGGTGGACTTTCCTACATTAGGAAGACCAACTATGCCAATTGAGAGAGCCAAGGGAATCTCCTCTTATTCTTTTTTTCTAAGTACTGCTGTATTTCTACATCTTAAAGGGTTTCTAAGGATTGCTGTGGTTCCAAGTCCTCAATTTTTCTAGGTGCCGCTGCGTTTCTCAGTGCTACTCCGGTCGTTAAACGAGGCTTCTGGGCAGTGTTTTGCATCGCACGCTTCATAGTGTATGGCATGCACAGAACAACTGCGCTCACAAGCATCGCAACCAGCACTTGCTCTGCAGGCTTCTTGAGACACCTGGAAGCTATTATCGCGTCTAAATTGTATGGCTTGTGTAGGGCACGTTATTTGGCATGCACCACAAAGGGTGCAAAGCGCCTGGTTTCGCACGGGATACATATACGTGCAATTCTGCGCGACGGTGGGATGTGTGTGCAGCGTGGCCAGCAATAAAACCTGCTCTTTTGTAAGACGGGCGGGACGAATGAGCTTCTTTGAGCCTGCCTCCACTCTATTAAAATCCTCTGGAAGCTCATGAGGGGGTGTTGCAAATGAGCGTTCTTTGCGGATTGCGCGCATATAGGCATAGAGGTCTGCCATGATCTCCTCCGCACGCGCGGCAGCCTGCTCCTCAAATGACTGCGGGGCTTTTCCTTGCAAAAGGGCTTGGGGCAACCTCGAGACACTCTCTACAAAATGCTCACGCTTTGATGCACGCTGATGGCGAGTGGTTATCTCTCTTACATCGCCAACGAGACCTGGACCACGAGAGGCAGCGGCTTCTGCTGAGCTAATAGCTTTGGCATAGCTTTTCTCGGCAACGCCTTCCTCATTAACGGGGCATCTGTCGCAGGAAAAAGCTGGCAAGAAGATATCGATATTGGGGACTTCTGCAAGCACTGCCAGCCAAACCTCTGAGGGGATAGACGCAAGGCACGGTACAACGATGAGGTTGGGAGGGGGCAGTGTTCCATTGGTGGAGGCGGTTGTGCTGGTTGCGGCGGATGCAGGGGCTGCGGTGCCTTTGGTGGTTGTGCTTGCTGCAGTTTTTTCGGCTGATATGGTTGGCTGGTCTCTGTTTGCTGGCAAAAGGCCCGCTTTCTGAGCAGTGCGAACACACGTTAGATAAGCCCGCTCATACGTAAAGGCAGTCTGAAGCATAGTTTTAAGGAGCAGGAAAGGATCGAGAGAAGTTGCGTCCTCCTTATACACAGGGTTACGCAAATTTGATGCATTTACTTCGGATGCGAATCCTCTTCCATTATTTACTGCATTGCTTAGACCTCTCGCTTCTCCCACGAGAGCATTAGCGATGCCTTCAAGCGGGTGAGCCACCTCGGAGACTGCCTCAGTGATATCAATGATCCCGTCAAGAAAGTCGGCTGAAGCCAACTGATTCTCTTCGGTATTATCTAAGTGCTTGTGCGCTATGTTCTCTTTCATATTGGGTAAGCTTATCACTATGATTCATCCATTTGAAAAAACGAGGCGGGCGATTGTTCGTGCGTACACACACTTTAAGCCTTCCGTGGAAGAGAGCTTGCGAGCCCAGAGGGCTTTAGAGGACGGCGCTGCTCGTGTGGAGCCTCCCAACTTTAGGGTAACGCAGGATACGCAGCATGTTAAAGCAAACGATGGCACAAAGCTTCTATTACGTATTTTTACTCCACGTACACTTGAGTTTTCGCGCGAGACAGGAGTGGAAATTGCGCAAACTTGGCGGGGCACCATTCTTTTCTTCCATGGTGGCGGATGGGTTTCTGGCACTACGGAGCTTTATGCGGATGCCCTTGCAGACCTCGCCCATGCTACGGAGCGCCGGGTGGTGGCCGTTGAATACCGTCGTGCGCCAGAGCACCGCTTTCCCGTTGCGGCGGAAGATTGCTACCTGGTTGCGCGCGAGCTTTTTACAGGGCGCATTTTGGACGATGTTGACCCAAATAAGATTGTCATCATGGGAGATTCCGCCGGCGGAAACCTTGCGGCAGTTGTTTCCTTAATGGCGCGCGACAGAGGTGATTTTTCGCCAAAGAATCAGGTGCTTATCTACCCCGCCCTCAATAACGACTACGGACCCGATTCGCCTTTTTACTCGGTACACGCAAACGGCAAGGATTTCATGCTGACCGCTAAAGACATGGTAGATTACGTAGAACTTTACGCATCTCGAGCAGAGGATCTTGAGAATCCCTACTTTGCACCGCTACTGGAAAAAGACAACACTAACCTGCCCCGTACCCTCATCATTAGTGCGGAGCTTTGCCCTCTACGCGATGAAGACGAACACTATGCGCACCTTCTTGATGAAGCGCAAAACAAGGTGGAGAGTTTTAGAGTACTCTCTGCCATGCACGGATATCTGTTGAGCCCCGTTGCGGCGGAAACCATCCAAAACACATATCGCATTCTTGCGTACTTCCTTGATGGGACGTCTCTGCCAGCACAAAAACATTACAAGAACTTCTTTCGTGGAGATTACGGCTGGCTGCATCTGGATCCCAAGACCACCGAGCCACTTCCGGAACGTACATCATGAGCAAGCAGCGGGCACACGGAATGGGCGGGACGGTAGATGTGCGCGGCTCGGGAGTCAAAGGCGGCTCGGTGGGCTCGGGCGGAACAGGTTGCAGGTCAAATAAAGATCGAAACGAGGCGCGCACACGAAGCGCTGCGAGCGTCAGAAAACAAAAAATCCCCAAGCGGGATGCGTGGTACAGGCTCGACAACATTGGCAACTACTACGTTTCAGAACTAGGGCGTCCCTTTCAAACGGTCTTTAGATTGAGCGCGCAAATGACCGAAACCGTAGACCCTGTGGTTCTGCAGGAAGCATTTAATAAAACCATAGAAGAGTTCCCCAACTTTAATGTATGTCTGCGTACCGGCTTTTTTTGGCATTACCTGCAGGAGATGGACACGGTTCCCACGGTCACGCCAGAGAATCAACCTATCTGCGCGCGGCTCCATTTTGGTGCAAAGTCGCCCCTTGTGCGCATAAGCTACTTTAGAGAGCGCATTAACTTTGAGGTTTCACATATGGTCTCTGATGGCCGCGGCACCGTGGCGTTCTTTCAAGAACTTCTGCGCCAGTACATTCTGATCCGCTACCAAATTCAAAACGTTGAGCTTGCCTATCAAGGTACCGACAGTGAAAAAGCTGAGGATTCCTACTCCAAGTATTACGAACGTGTAGGAGGAGTGGCAACAAAGCTGAAAAGCGCCTATCAAATTAGCGGCATCAAGGTGCAAGAGGATCCAACGTTCATGGAACTCCATATGAAAGTGTCAGATGTTCTGGACCTTGCCCACAAGATGGGCGTAAGTCTCACCTCTCTTGTTATCGCCGTAGTTATAAGCTCCATTCGCCGCGATATGAAGGATGCGCAGGCCGGAGAGATTATCCGCATAGGAGTTCCCGTGGATTTGCGCACGGTCTTTAAGAGTGAGACGACGAAGAATTTTTTCGGGCTTCTCTTTGTGTCGCATACCGTCGTGCCGGCTGGCCAGGAACCCGCAATCCCAGAGCTGGCTCGTGAGATTCAAGAGCAACTAAAAGAGGGCGGCAAACGCGAAAATCTCAAGCCTCGCATGATGCAGATGGTCTCATTTGAAAAGAATCGGTTGATTCAAATGGCTCCCGTGTTTATAAAAGACAAGGTAGTTTCCGTTATCAGCTGGATGACGCGTAAAGACCAAACAACGACCGTCTCCAATGTAGGCGTCGTGAAGCTTGACCCAGCACTGGAGCACTACGTTCAGAACATCAATATCCTTACAGGAACTGCCGGCATCAATTTTGTCATTGCCAGTTGTTCAGGAGACTTGTCCATAGGTATCTCCACTGTCTACACCAATTTCGATATGGTGCGCCATGTGGTGCGCTACTTTACCGAATCAGGTGTTGATACTTACATAAATTCCAGTCGAGCGGAACTTTTGGAAACCTTTTCCGGTTCCGAGAAAGACGGTATACATGCTGCGATGTAATCGTTGTCAAGTGGATTATACGGGCAAGCTTATGCATTGCTCACTCTGCGGAGGAGAACTCCGCGGGACGCCGTCCCCTGCGGTCTTTCCGCACCAGCTCATCACTAAGCCTTGGCGCATTGCACTTAAACTTGTTGAGTTTTTCTCGGGGGCGGGAATCATTGCGTTGGCAATACTGTGGGGCACACACGTGCTTCCGGGCAACATAGCTCTTCTTTCTATCATTGCCGTGGCGCTTAATTTTGGCTTTGTCTACAACATGCTGCGGGTAAACCCCGGATTTATCAGAAGTTCTTCGCGCTACATATTGATTTTGATTGCGGCTGGTTTTCTTCTTTATGCTTTTACGGGACTGGAATGGGTAGTTGATTTTGCCATTCCTATCGTTTGTCTTGTTGCGCTTGGCTTTGACATGGTTATGTGCTGCATGCTTCGCACGTCGTTTATTGAAAACTTCGCCAAATATCTCATCTTTGATATCGTTTGCGGAATGCTTCCGCTGGTTTGCCTGTGGGCCGGGTGGTCAACGTTTAGGCCACTCGCCTGGGTAAGCGCAGGATGTGGGGCGCTCTTTTTACTGGTATTGCTTGTCTTCTTTCGTGAAGCTTTCTTTAGCGAATTCCGTAAGCTTTTTTCACGCCAGTAGTGAGACCCAGCGAGATTTCTCGGCAATTCTTTGGGACGTATATTTTTACAGGATTCGCACCTTAATTCTTTTATTGAACTCACCACTCTTGTTTTCTATAGAGCTCTCCGCTCTTCTATTTACAGGGCTCTCTACTTGTTGGGTCATATCTATTCTTGTAGGGCGTATCTACTTTTAGAACATACCTAGTTCTTTATAGGCCATGCCTATTTTTGAGGCTTCCCTACTTTTTCTGTATAGCAAAGGCAAAAAGGAGATAATTAAAGAACAAAGGGCAACCGCTCAGATCCGAGGTTTATGCCCAGGTTCGTGCCAAGGTTCGCAGCACGGTCCATCTTAAGGCTCGTGCTAAAAAGCATGCCAACGCTTACACCAAGGCGGATGCTGGGATACAAACTAACGTACAAGCTAAGAAGGAGTTTCTATGCCAAATATGCTCGATTATCTTGATTGGCGCGGCGACGTTCCTTTCAACGTCGCTCCCTTTAACGAGGTAGACAACGCAATACTCGCACAGCTTTCCTACCTTGATCTTGATGGCATTATTTCCACCGTGGAAGAAGGCGGCTCCATCAGCGTGCGAGAGATGGCGCAGAAATACGCAGATTTGGGTCGAACCAACGAAGTCAACTCCTACGAAGGAGTGGTCTCCCCGCTCACGCACTTTCTACCTGAAAAGATGGCAAATGGCAGGCGATTCAGAGAAGCACGGCTTTCCAAATTGCGTTCCACGCTTGATCACGAC
Organism: uncultured Atopobiaceae bacterium; assembly: GCA_910579165.1. Classification (GTDB taxonomy): domain Bacteria; phylum Actinomycetota; class Coriobacteriia; order Coriobacteriales; family Atopobiaceae; genus MGBC105563. The sequence goes on along the minus strand of CAJTTF010000001.1, from coordinate 146,776 downwards.
TCGCAAGAGCAGTTCTTTGCTTTTCACGTTTCACTGCCCAACCGAACCACATACATTAGCTTTAGAGGAACGGACAACACACTTTTGGGTTGGCGCGAAAATTTTGCCATGACCTACATGACCGCGGCGGCGCAACGTGAGGCCCTGAGCTACGTCAATCAAACATGCAACATGTTGAATACCCCGTTTTCCAAGATAATGCTGGGCGGCCATTCCAAAGGTGCCAATCTTGCAATGTACGCCGGTGCGCTCGCCAAGCCCAGCATACAACGACGCATTGTGAAGATTTGGGATAATGACGGTCCTGGATTCACCGAGGATGTTCTCTCGCGTGAGACGCTCAACGCAATAAGACCCAAAATTTTCACCATTCTGCCCGCGTTTGACGTAGTGGGACAGCTTCTCTATGCACCCCTTCCCAATAAGATCATCCAAAGCTCCGAGAAGGGCATTTACCAACATAGCGGCCTTTCATGGCAAGTCGACAAGTGTGCTTTTGTTCCGGCAACCACACAAGAAATTGAAGAGGGAGCCGCCCCTATTGTTGAAACCTTTGAATCCTGGTTTAAGTCAGCAAGCAACGAGAAGCGGCGTGCAGTGTTTACAGAGTTTTTTGACATGTTGGATCGGGCAAACATCACCACGCTAAGCGAGCTGCTTTCCACCGATCCAACAGTGATCCGCAAGATTGCAGCTGAGATTCCTGCCACATCAAAAGAAACGCGTGATTACGTGATGGATTTCTTCGGCCGCCTCATGAGCAATGTAGCCACCAGTAAAGCACAGGATTTACAGAACAAGGTGACCGCCGCCGTGCAAGCGGCGGGTGAAGCAGCCCGAGAAGTTGCTGGCAATGCTATGAAAGTTACTCAGGATGTCATTAAACAGGTAATAGAAAACTAACCGCCGAATGATTGGGAAAGTAAATACGTGTAATGAGCATTGAATAAGAAGGAGACCGCAGTGATAAAGAACAAAGTTTCAGAGGCCCATCGCAATCTCAAAAACCGTGAAGAAGAGGCGGTGCAGCGCCTCGCAAAGAACCTTCCCAATGCCCCTCATACCGTTAAGGTGGGAACCCACGTTATTGAGGCGCCGGCATTTGTGTATGCGGTTCTTCTGCTTATTGCCGCCTGCTTCTTGATACCCCTCTGTGCTGTTATTACGCAGCACGCCGTTCTTGATTTTGCACAAGGTACAGCTTATGTGGCAAATCTCTCTATCTCCATCTCAATTCTTCTTATAGAAATTATCTGTATGGTGCTTTTCTCGGTTGGAGCCATCTGGCTTGCTTTGCGCATGTTACGAGGTGTCACCTACTGGCGCCTGCACATCACAGAGGCGCTCCTTCTGGATGTGGTCACTCTCATCCTTGCGCACATGATGCTATTTGGAATTAGTTCTATCCTCATCTTCTATGGCCTTATGCTTGCTCTCCTCATTGCTTTGCATTCTTATTTTGATCCGCAGCTTGCCCTTGAGCGCGCAAACGAAGATACGCAACACGAGACTCTGAAGGAAATGCTTCACGCAAGCTCAGAGCGCACATACGTACCCGGCCGACCTTTGGGCAAAGGTTACATCACCCTCAATTTTTTCAATCTGTTTTGGATTTTCGTCATCGCTGCTATTCTTGGTCTTGTCATCGAAACGATTTATCATGCCATCGTTTTTGGTGGATACCAGGATCGCGCGGGCATTCTATGGGGGCCGTTCAGTCCTATTTATGGATTTGGCGCTGTCATCATGACGATTGCCTTGAACAGATTTCATTCAAAGCCCATCTGGCTCATTTTTCTTGTGTCGGCTGTTTTGGGTGGTGCTTTTGAATTCTGTGTTTCCTACTTTATGGAATATGCCTTTGGTATAACCGCCTGGAATTACACGGGAACGTTCTTAAGTATTGGTGGACGCACAAACTTTATGTTCATGTGCTTTTGGGGTCTTCTCGGCGTTCTTTGGATTAAGTTACTTCTGCCCGTCATGCTCTACTTTGTCAAAAAGATCCCTTGGAGTATTCGCTACACCCTTACCACTGCATGTGCATTGCTTCTTATTTTTGATGGCCTCTTCACCATCGTGACAATTGACTGCTGGTACAAGCGAGAAGCAGGTGATCCCATAACCACACAGGTAGAGAAATTCTGCGAGCGCCACTACGATGATGCATACATGCAGAATAGGTTCCAAACGATGACGATGGACCCGGCAAACGCCACGCGCACACGTGAGTCGCTTTAAGATAGCTGCTCAATAAAGGCCTCGAGACGCGTCACCATCTGGCCATCTGGAACATTTCGTGGATCGCAACCGTCTCCGTCAAGCACCAGCAGAGGTATTCCTTCCCTCTCAAATGCCTCCTTGGCAAGCTGTGCCATTCCAGCAGTCTGTCTGCAGCCCCAATGTGCAAAGAGGATAGCACCGTTTGCGCCCGACTCTTTTGCAGCAGAAAGGGCGCATGCAATTCTTCTCGTTGCCGGACCGTTTGAAGAACTCATAACAAGCCGCCGCGCCATATAGTCATAGGGATCTTGGGGATTCAGATCCTCAAGGGTATAAAGAAAATCGTAGGCCATATCGTTGCCAACAATTTCTGCTGCAGCATCAGAGGATGCCTTATTGGTTTCAAAAAGATCCATGATGGCCTGTTGCCAATTGGGAAGCGTATGTATCCAGAAGATGCGAGTCGTATCTCGTTTGCATAAAGCGGCTGTTCCTTGTGTCTCAATATCCAGATCTTTCCGCTCTGCAAGAGAGAGCAGATTCTTAGAAAACTCAAGTGCCGCCTTAGATCCCGCCATAATGTGAGTAGCAATGAGCGTGCAGAGCTCGCCGCTCAGTGTGGTAGGCAAATCAATCGATGATCGGATCTTTAGGTAGTCGCGCATGTTACAAAGCGTCTTATGGCTCCTCTTGCAAGTTGCAATCAAAGCGTCTTCGCAAACCCGTACACCCAGTGCCCTCTCCATCTCTTTCACCATATTCTTCAACTGTTTTGCAACGTCTCGCACAGCATCCTCTGAGGTCGTTCCGCTGTAGGGCACCTCTATGACCGCACGGGGTACGCGAGTGCCATCTGGTTTCTCGGAAAGAAGCCGGAAAGAGAGTTGGTTTGCATCGCATGCAAGAGTTGTATTGGCAATCATGGCAGTTTTTGGAAGTACGCCTCGCGCGTCCATGCCAAGCATAATCTTGTGATACGAGCAAAAAGACTCAGGAACGCCCGCTTCTTCAGCAGCCTGCGCAAAAGGCAGCGAAGATTGCGTGCAGGCAACATAGACGGAAATCCCCTCGGGAAACATCGCAGTGACGTTGGCGGCATAGAGCATCTCGCAGGGCATGAAGACGTTTACCATGACGGCGCGATGGGGACGAAGGAAAGATCTAGTGATAGTTTTAGCAATCTCGCCGTTAAAACGATCCGTTGCTCCGCGATACGTATGCACATTTGCAAAAGCTCCTCGCAACGTTACTGTTTTGTAGGCAGTAGCAAGAAGGTTCCGCACGAAGAGTGGATGCGCGAAAGCATGCTTCTCGACGAGTTGGGCGACAATAGCTATCGGATCCAAAACTATCTCCTGGTTTTGTTTAACTACTATTTTGACAGCATCATATACAGCATCCCATTGATGGTATCTGTTTTTTCACAAATTGATTTCCCAAGGGTGCTGCTGGTATAAGTGGCACGAACGGTGCAACGGATGCTGCCAGTGCAGCAGGTGTTTCTCAAATGCTAAAAGAGCGGCAACGATCCGGTGATGGGGTCGATTTGCTCGGCGTAAAGGGGCTCAAAGGCTAAACACGTTAGCGTTGGCCTATTGTCAAATTCCGTTTTTCCGGCGTCTTTGATGAGGGCAACAATAAAGCCTTTATCGTGGCCTTTTTGCGCAATTTCAAGAAGTTCCTTCTCGGAGTCAACGTAGACACACACCTTGGCAATTCCTTCTTCAAACCAAGTCTGGAGTGCTTCGCCGTTAGAGGTACGTGAGCCATGGCCAAAACGTTTTTTTGCTCCCCCGGGCACAAGCTCGATGCGCTGACCTTGCGTGCGGATGCGATCGAGCATACCGTAGCGCGAGAGAGCGAGCAGCGTAGCTTCAACACAAGCATGGCCGGCTTGGGCTGCAATTTTTCCCTTGCGCATGCCAAGATCACGACGCATGACTATCATCTGCTTTGCTCTATAGTGATTCGTGCTCATTGCGCTTCTCCCTGGCATCTATAGCGATTCGTGCTCATGGCGCTTCTCCCGGCAATACGTGTTTAACAATCTTCTACTCTTACAGCTCCTCATAAGGCCTTGCCAATAGGGATCTCCTAATAAGCATCTGCCATCAAAGCTCTCCCAATGAGGCTCTGCCAAAGGAACCGCAAAATAGCTCTGCTCATTTTATGTCAACAGGCTGTTTTTTGAGGGAGGAAACGGGTAAAGATACAAACACAAAACGCGCTGCATGAGTGATTTGGAAATATGCTGTGCGCACTATCTAGAGAGCGCAAAACCTTACCTCGCCCAGCACGTAAACGTCAACTTCAATCAAGTGAAAGGGGTCATCATGGCAGAGTCCGATGCAGAGAGAGAAATCATCAATGACATTTTTGAAGAGGGCAAGCTAGAGAATGAGACTGGCTCTATGGAAGCATCCATTACGCCCCAGCATGACATTGAAGATAAGTATCCGGAGCAAAAAATTGCACATGCAATAGAGGATGCCCCAGATCAACTCATTACAGAAACAACGGAGGCCGGAACAGACGAGGACGGCAATTCCTACGGAAGTATTTCTGAAAATGTCACAGGTGAAGCCTAGAAAACGAGGTATCTCAATATCCAGTAAAGGTGCATCGGGTTCGCCGGATGCGCCTTTTTCATCTGGTGTCAATACGCCTCCCAAAGAGGCGAGTGAGACGCGTAAGCACGTAATCGTAAGGACGGGGTTTATTGGCATTGGAACCAATGTCCTGCTCTCTGCAGTGAAGCTTATAATTGGCTTTGCCGCCTCCTCTCTTGCCTTTATCCTTGACGGCATTAACAACCTCACCGACGCCTTTTCCTCGGTGGTTACCATTATTGGAATAAAGCTGGCTTCAAGGCCTGCCGATAAAAAGCATCCCATGGGTTATGGACGTGTGGAGTATCTCTCCGCCCTCATCATAGGGCTCATCATTATGGCAACCGGCGCTTTTGCTCTGCGCGATGCCGTTGTAAAAATCATTCATCCCAGCTTTGGGGATTACGCGCCCTTTGATCTGTGGATTATGCTTGCGGCAATTGTCGTGAAGTTGCTGCTAGGAATCTATACGCGCAAGCAAGGGAAACGTACGGACTCAGATGCACTTAAGGCCTCTGGTGTGGATGCACTCTTTGATGCGCTTGTCACCGTTACCGCCGTCATCGCCATGGGATGTGATGTGCTTTTGCACATAACCGTAGACGGGTGGGTATCATCTTTCATCTCGCTCGTCGTAATTAAAGCTGGATGGGATATTACGCGCGACGTTGTTGACCAGGTCCTGGGAACGCGGATTAATCCGCAGTTCGCCAAAGACATCAAGCATACAATTGCTTCATTTCCACAGGTCTTGGGTGTACACGATCTCTTCTTGGATTCATACGGCCCTGATCAGATGATAGGGTCCGTACACATTGCGGTCGATCACAGCATGACTGCCGATAAAATCGACATCCTATCACGCAATATTTCTGCCAAAATCCTTGCCCAATACAACATTATAATAACCTGCGGTGTTTACGGCGTTTCTCCCGAGGATCCTCAGGAGCAAGCTCTATTTGAGAAGATTAGCACCATGGTTATGGCGCATAAAAATGCTCTTTCCATCCATGGATTCTATTGGAACCGCACAGACAACATCATCCAGTTTGATATTGTGCGCAGCTTTGACATTAAGCACCCCGAGCAATGGTTGGCTGCCATTCAAAAGGAACTTGAGGAAAAGATTCCCGGCTACACGTACAAGATTCATCTAGACATTGATTATGCAGAGTAAGGTTTAATTAGAGTAGGCTTTGATTGGAGTACTGTTTAATCAAAGTAAGATTTAATAAGCGTAAGGTTTGATCAGAGTAGAGATTAATCAGAGTAAGGTTTGATTTATGGCGTGGTATAACGAAGCAATCATTTATCACATCTATCCACTGGGGCTCTTGGGAGCTCCCAAGCACAATGATTATGGAAAGATCCAGCATAGAATTCCACGTCTAAGCGCATGGACAAAACATGCTAAAAGCTTGGGCGCCAATACTCTCCTCATTGGACCTGTTTTTGAATCTGCCACTCACGGCTACGACACTACGGATTACGCTAAGGTGGATGTCCGCTTGGGAAGCAATGCTGATCTAAAGAAGCTTGTAAAAGAAGCACATCAAAATGGCCAGCGCGTCATTCTTGACGCGGTCTACAACCATGTGGGTCGTGATTTTTGGGCCTTTAAGGACGTACAACAAAATCGCGAGAAATCGGCCTACGTCAGCTGGTTTTCAGGCATCAACTTTAATGAAAACAATTATCACAACGATGGTTTTAGCTACGACACCTGGCGTGGTTATGACATTTTGGTGCGCCTCAATCTAGAGAATCCCCAGGTTCGCTCCTATCTCATAGACCAAACGCTCCAATGGATTAAGGAGTTTGATATTGATGGTTTGCGCCTAGATTCGGCCGACGTTCTCAACTTTGATTTTATGCGCGAACTCCGAAGCGCTACGGAAGCCGCCAAGCCAGACTTTTGGCTCATGGGTGAGGTTATCCATGGCGAATACAACCGCTGGGAAGAACCGGGCCTCTTGCACGCCGTGACAAATTATTCTTTGCATCAGGGACTCTTTAATGCGCACAATACGCATAACTACTTTGAAATTGCCCATACCGTAAACCGAAATATTGACCTTTTACAAGGCCTAGCCGCTGAGATTCAAGCGCACGGCGACAACAACAATGCCGCTGGAGAATCTGGAAACGGCAACGATGATGTCTCAGGAAACAACAACGACGATGCCTCAGAAAGCAGCAAGACCGATGTCTCAGAAAACGACGCTGGCGACGCCACTGGTCCTTGGAGAGGACCGGGAGCTCTTGGTCTCTATAACTTTGTCGACAATCAGGACGTCTCGCGCATTGCCTCAAAAGTGGACAACAGGGCCGACCTATTTCCCATCTACACACTGGTCTACACGCTCTCAGGTGTCCCTTCTCTCTACTACGGATCTGAGTTTGGCATAGAGGGTGCTCGCTCTGACACCTCCGACGAGGTCGTGCGCCCCAAACTGAGCCTCTCGGATTTCAAAGGCGCCCAGAAGAACAATCCTCTCACAGGCCTGCTTACCACCCTAGGAAAAGTGCGCAAGGAGCAACCTGCCCTCAGTTATGGAGAGTATCGTCAGCTTTACCTCACCAACGAGCAATATGCCTTTGCCCGTATCACTGATACCGATGCTGTCATCGTTGCCGTTAACAATTCCGATAACCCCGCAACCGTAAGCGTTGACGGTCTAGGCCGACCGGGTTACAAAGATGAGTTTACCGGCGATACCTTTACTCTTAACGACTGGCAAATGACGATTGAAATCCCCGCGCATGGGGCACGCCTCTTAACGCAAACAGCGCGTCCCGCTGGTCTTTAGAATCCGGCCTGTATGGATCTGCGTTTTCATTAAAACAAGACCTGCTTTAACCGCACGTCCTGGCGGCCTTTAAAAGCGTATCTTTATGATGCTGCTTTCTTATTAAGGCCAAGGCAGCTTAAGAAGACGGCGCCGTTAAGTAGGGCGCCAAGGGCAAAGCATAATCCCATCCCTACCGCAGGTTGTAGCACCGTTGCTGTCATGATGGAACCATAAACGGCAATAGCGATGCTTGCGCCAATTTGTCGGAACGTATTAAATGCACCACTCGCAATGCCTGCCAGCTCTTGCGAAGTATTTTCAAGAACCAATGCTGATGCCGGCGGCATAGTGATGGATCCACCAAAAACAACAAAAGGCAACATGCAGACAAGCAAAAGGTATGGCAGCGTGGAAAACGAGAAGGCGAAGAAAGCAAGAACAAAGCACGCAATTCCGGCGCCAGCAAAGCCAAGCACCATGGGAACCTTCTCGCCAAATTTCGCCGTCATTACACCAGCAAGAAGATTGCACGGAAACGCTCCGATAGATGCAGGGATGAAGAGTACTCCTGCAGCCAACGCAGACATCCCTAGCGATGTTTGAACGTAGCTTGAACAAATAAAGATGGCGCCAAACCAACTGAAAATAAAGCCAAAGCCGGCAAAATCAGCAATGCGCATGGCACGCGTGCGAAAGAGCTTCAGCGGCATCATAGGGGTTTTGGCCTCGGTTTGCCAAAGTAGAAATAGCGCAATCCCCGCAAGTCCTAATAAGAGAAGCACAATCGTTTTAGGATCCGCGTAGCCCCATTCTCCCCCTTCAATAATCCCTCCAACAAATAGCACGATGCCCATGGTCGAAAGGATTTGCCCTAAAGGATCAAAAGAGGCCACCTTTTTGTTAGACGCCTTTAAGAAGGGTATGAGACAAAGCGCGGCAATGCATACGGGAATATTGATAGTAAAGATGAGACGCCAATCTATAGGCGTTAAGAGGCCACCCACCAAGGGACCCACGCCTCCTGCAACCGATCCCGCACTCATCCAGAACCCAAGAGCTACTGCCTGTTTCTTCTCGTTGGGATAAGCTTCCTTAATAAGTGCCATAGAGGCGGGCACCGTGCTTGCCGCACACAAACCCAAGAGCGCGCGCCCTACAATAAGCGCTTCCATGGTGGTTGAAAGCGCGCATATGAGCGAACTGATTCCAAAACCCACAATGCCTATAGTAAAGAGCCGCTTTCCGCCGAATTTATCGGTAAGACTTCCCATCAAAAGAAGCGGACTGGCAAATGCAAGTGTGTAGGCATCCACGGTCCACTGCGCAGTAAAGGCGTTGCCATTGAGTTGCGTGGTGAGCGTAGGAAGAGCTACGTTGATGATAAATGTGTCAAGGCACACAATAAACTGCACAAGCGCAGCAGAGAGTATGGTGAGAGCCGGTACACTTCGTTTCATCTATCAGCCACCATAACCCATTGCTTGCAACACAAACATAATGATTGTAAGAATGATGATAGCGACAATGGCAAACCAAGTAATGCCCGTCCAGAACATAGAGTTCTTATATTTACCCATGACGCGCTTATTGGAGGCAATGCGCACCATGTAAATCATGAGCACTGGTAAAAGAACGCCGTTCACAACCTGAGCCACCATCATAACGGCGAAGAGATCAATGCCCGGTATCAGAACGAGGATTATCGAGAAGATCACGATAGCCGAAATGATGAAATGATAAGCGGGTGCCTCTTTAAGTGAAGTATTTGCACCTGATTCCCAGCCAAATGCCTCACATATAGCAGAGCTTGTTATGCCCGGCAACACGCACGCCGCCAAGAGTGATGCGCCCACAAGACCAAGACCAAACAGAGCGGAAGCGGCATTTCCTGCAACAGGCGCTAAGGCGAGAGCAGCTTGTGCCGCCTCGTGCACTTCTCCCACGTTGTGCTGATAGAGCGTAGAGCCTGTGGCAAGCAAAATGAACCAACTGATAGCGCTCGCAATGATGGCGCCCGTAGCTGTATCTATGCGCTGATAGGGTACTTCCTCTGGTCCAACGTTCTTTTCGACAACATTGGCCTGCTGCAAGAAAAGCATCCAAGGCGCAATGGTGGTACCAATGTTTGCAACAAGGAGCGATAAATACACCGGAGTGGGCTCTATGTGGGGAACAATCGTGAAGAAAGCCGCTTGACCCCAATTGGGCTGAACGAGAAAACCAGCAATGATGTAGGTGACAAAGATGCACGCAATGGCGAGAAGAACTTTCTCGATGCGCTTGTAGGAGCCGGAGATTGTAAGGAGCCAAACCACGATGCCTGCTATAGGAACGGAAATGTAGGCAGGCACGCCAAAGAGCTCCATGCCGGAAGCTATGCCAGCAAATTCGGATAGCGTAACGAACGAATTCGAGACAAGCACGGCCAGCATAGCAACGACCGAGAGGCGTACGCCAAACTGTTCTCGGATGAGACCGGCAAGGCCCTTGCCCGTAACGCATCCCATACGCGCGGCCGTCTCCTGAGCAACAATGAGAAAGAAGCACATGACGGGACACGTCCAGAGCTGCTGCAATCCAAATAGCGATCCCGCATTTGAATACGTTGCAATGCCGCCCGCATCGGTGCCGGCCAACGCAGCAACAAGACCAGGTCCCATGGCCGCCAGGACCATGGCGATGCGCAAATGCTTCTTCTTTTGAGGAGACGTCTCCACTATCCCATGAATCCTAGAAGAGCCGGTATCTGACAAAGGACGCACGCCAAGACGATAAAGAGTGCCACCGCAAGGAGGAACGTAATGATGCGCATCGTGGTACGGGACGTATCTTTACCGTTTTCATCGCGTATATAAAGAACGCGCAAGTAAAGCGGAGCACACGCGTAGAGCAAAAGAGAGACAATCGCTGCCGTCAAAAAGCCGCAATCAATAAAAGGCAGAGCGGTGCTTAAGATGCTGCTTCCCGTCACCAGGCCGGACAGCCCCAGCACGATGAGAACCATCAGGAGCATAAAAATGAACGCGCCACTTAACCCTTTAAGTGCAAAGCCCACAAGACTTGGTTTGTCCTCGTCATCGCTGTCATGCTCAATGTAGAAATTGGTAACCGAGTTAATCATGGCATCTCCCATGAGAAGTGCCACGGGAAGGGCAATGATAGAAAGGAAGGTCCCCGAAGGAAGATGAAAACAGATTGCTAAAAGACCAAGCAAAAACGCGCCTATTGCCCAGAAGAAAAACCACAGCTGATTTGTGAGAATCCATTGCAGCTCTGAAGGACCATCACGCCGGTCATTATCGCCGCTTGCATGTGCTCCCGCTAACTGCAGGTCCTCTTCGTGTTCCTCCTCAAGAACATCGAGTGCATCATCAACCGTGACAATGCCTACAAGCTTTCCATCCTCTTGAACAACGGGGAGCGCTAGTAAGTTGTATTTGGAGATGTTCTCGGCAACGTCCTCTTGATCCGTATCCGGATTACAAGTGATGAGTTCCTTCTCCATGATGGAGGAAAGCTTATCGGAATCCTTATTTACAAGAAGCTGACGCAGAGACAAAACGCCTTTGAGCTTCTTTTCGTCGTCCACCAGGTAGAGGTAGTTTGTCATCTCTGCCTCATCGCGCTCCGCCTGCTTTACAGCAACGATAGCGTCAGCGACGGTCTTCTCGGGGTTGAGGGCCAGAAACTCGCTCGTCATAATGCGGCCGGCGGTATCTTCTTTGTAGCCCAAGAGCTGGCGGATGGCGCGCTCTTCCTTAACTCCCATCATGCGCAGGAGCGTTTCGGCCTTTTCGTAATCCAGCTCGCTCACGAGCTCAGCAGCGTCGTCTGGATTCATTTCAGAGAGCATACGAGAGGCTTCATTGGCATCCATGTCGTGCATAATCTCTGCAGCCTGGTCTTCATCCAACTCCGCCATAGCATCGGCGGCGCGAGCCACGTCTAACTGCGCAAAAACTTGAGATCGTAGACGAGGATCGAGCTTTTCAATAATGTCTGCAATGTCGGCGGGGTGCATTTGCTCCAGCGTTTTGTGTGAAACAGAGAGTTGCACATCTTTGAGTTGTTTGTCGAGAAGGTCCATATAACTCCAAGCGATTATCTTTTCAGGAATTTCGTGATGGAAGAGTCTTGCAATTTTGAGAACTGCTTTTTCTAGATGCACAGAGAGGCTGCGGAGAATGCCTCGAGCTCCAACCTCTGCACCCAGAAGACGAATTTGGTTGGTGCCAGATTGCGAAAGCTTTAAATCGTTTACGCGCACAACTTTGAGGCCGCGAGTGTCAACAATTTGATGATTTAAAAGGTCGCGCGCGATGAGAACTTCTTCAGGCTGCAGATAGGAAAAGCGGATTTCTCCTGCAGGAACTTTTAGATGCAGCCCGTCATCATCGAGGGAGTCAACGTACTTGCGCCAACTAATCATGAAGGGCTCGGCGCCGGGACCCTTAAATGCAAGCGAGGTGACGCGGGGAAAGACTTCTCCCGTTGCAATTCCTAGATCATTTACTTTTCCAATTTCTTCGCCTGTGGCATCTAGGACCGGAACGCCAAGCATTTGAGAGAAGTATTGCTGCATCGTCCTCTCCTATCAATCGCCAGTGGTTGTGGGCCACGTAAGCCCTTCAGGCATCGTTGCATCGCAAGAAGCGATCTCCTTGGGGATGCTTGGATCTGAGGCCAGCAGATCTTTGAGCGTGACAAACTTGTATCCCTGTGCCGTAAGGGTCTGAAGGATTTGCGGGAGGGCTTCTAGGTCTTGATCGCGGTTGCCGCCACCATCATGCATGAGGATTATGCTGCCAGGGCCAATGTTGGCAAGCGCGTTGGATACGATTGCGGAAGCGCCTGGACGCTCCCAGTCGCGGGAGTCCTGAGTCCATAAAACAGAGAGACTCATAAGACCGTTGCTGTTAAGCCAAACATTCTCATCAATTGTTCCGTAAGGAGGACGCACGGACGTCGTTTTTTGACCCGTAGTGCTTTGGATTAATGCAAAAGTATCACTCAGTTCCGCTTGAAGCTCTGCGGGCGTGAGACTATTGAGCTCGGAGTGCGTTTTGGTATGTGAAATGATTTGGTTATCCGCGGCAATAATGGCCTTTGCTGCCTCTGGATACTGAACTATATTGCCGTACAGCTCGCAAAACGTTGCGTGCGCATTGTACTGAGCAAGAATCTGAAGGTAGCGTGCGGTGTATTCAGACGGACCGTCATCAAACGTAAGCGCAACTAGTTTCTCGCCATTAGCGGGCGTAATAAGTTTGTTGGTGATGATTGCATTTTTAAGCGGTTCGATAGTGTCGCCAGGAGCCGTCTCTCCGCTCATCTTGCCCGTGCGCATTTCAATCTTTCCAGGAGAAGGCCACTGGCTCACGTAGCCAATAGAGCCCCCGGTACCATCCATAACAAGTGTTGGCAGTTGTTCTTGGACGGTAGAATCGTAGGGTTCCATCACGTTGCCACCATCGCCCAACTCCACGATTTCCTCTCCAAAGATGCACAGACTCTTCGCTTCGTCATAGGGCAAGTCTTGGCCATTGAGCTTAAGCGAAAACGGATTGCCATCTCCTTGTTTGAGAACATTGCCCGTCACACTCACAAGATTTCCGGGAGTGTAAGACAGGTGCTTTTCCTCCATAATGCTTGTGATGGGTGTCCCAGCTCGAGTGGTTTCTTCGTCACCATTCAACGTGAAGGTAACACTGCGATTAACCCACGCGACAAGACCAAGAAGCCCAACGCCAACAAAAACAGCAACAATAATAAGGACGGCCTTAAATACGGTCTTTTTATCAGGCCGGCGAGGTGTGCTGCTTTTCCTGAATTCCTCTGTGGCAGACTGATAGCCCACTCTGTTTGGAGCGGCCAAAGGCGTGTCTGATTCAGATTCCGAGAGATGCTTCAGGGGGTCTTCAACGGGAGCTTTATATCCTGCAGCGTGAGGAGCAGGCGCGGCATGTTTTGGCTTACTGCGTTTTTTGAAAGGCGTGGATTTGGCTTGCTTCTTTGCTGCAGTATTTTCTTTGGCGTCCCCCTCAACAGGCACAGCAAAATGGCGTGGAGCATCTTTTTGCGCCTGGGCGGCTTTGTCGGCCTTTACCTTTTGGCTTTTTAACTTGGCTGCCTTGGTCTGTTTGGCAGTTTGCAGATCGTAGGGATTTTCTATGAAGCGCGCAGGATGCGGATCTTCTTGCGGCGGAGTGGGATACGCACCGGCAACCGCCGATTGATAACGGGTATCATCTACGTGCTTGACTTCTTGAACATCGCTACGCCGAGAAGCGCGACGATACTTCTTCTCGCCCGAGATGCGTTCTTGTTTTTCATCGCTGTTGCGCATGTTTGTTCCACCGTCAGAATGCTGCTTTGCAAAGACCTCAAAGTATTGAGCTACTCGTCGCTGTCGTTTTTGAGCGTCACTATTTTGCTAAACGCCTTGCGGCAGCGGCTGTCTTTTTTGTCGCCTTCACGGCAGCCTTCTTGGCGGTTTTAACTCTCTTTGCTGCCTTAGCCTGTGCTGCTTTCTTTTGCTTTGTTGCCTGTGCTTTTTTCGCAGAAGCAGCCGCTTTCGTCCTACGGATATTGGCACCCTTCTGATTGTTGTGCGAGACCGCATGGCTCACGGCGGCATCAACTGAAGATGAGGCTGAATCTATCGTAGAGGAAAGCTCTGTGCGCATCTGCTCCATGCGGGCACGGGCAAGTTCTACCTTTGCGCGCAACTCGTCGGTGCGTGATGCCAAAACGGGACGCACGTGTTGCACGCTTTTGTTGATATCGCGTGCTCCCTGCTCGTATGCGCCCTTAACCGTATCAATGGCTTCCAGGGCTTTATCGGTAGCATCATTAGCTGCTCCCGCCAGCATCTTCCTTGATTCCTCGCCCGAACGCGGGGCCAAAAGTAGTCCTGTTAGGGCGCCAATGCCCATTCCAAGGAATGCTCCAAACGCAAAACCGTGTTTCTTTTTAACCATCATGTCTCCTTAATCTTGTTTAAAAGTCATCTTCCATCTTGGGGGCAGAGGGATTCATAAACCCAACAGTAGTGCCAAGATGAATTTTCTCCGGTACCTTGGTCTCCTTTGGCGCGGATTCTGAACAAGCCTCGCCTCCGGAAGCTTTGACGCTTGTTGCGTCTCCGGTACCTGAGGAAATCCCGCCACCGGTTGTTGCGGCAGCGTTCTCTAATGCCGCGATGCTCTCAGGACTTTCTTTTGACACTTCTGTAGCGGATGAGACAGAGGATGCGAGCGAATCGACGCTTATCTCATCCGTAGGAGACAGTATTTCAATAGGCCCGGTCATAAACTTAGGATCGCGCGGCGTTGGTTCCGAGACAGCAGACGGGGCATCAAGATGAGCGCTGCCTAGCGAGCCTGTCTCGGAAGGCTTATTCTCAAGCTTCTCAACCTCAGCGGCGGCTGCCTCTTCAGCAGCGCGTCTCTGGGCGGCCTCTTCTTCCTCTGCGCGAGCTTTTGCCTCTGCAGCTGCCTTGGCCTCTTTTTCCTCTTTTTTCTTTTGAAGCTCTTCCTCAATTTCACTCGTCTTGCCCATAAGGCGCTGGATGCCGCCAACAATTGCCTCCACGTTAGGAGCTCCTTTGTTGTCGCGCGCCTGGAATGCCCAGTTAACAATGAATACTGCCGAGCAAAGCGCAGAAACGGCAAGAACGTCATCAGGAGCAGCGATTTCAACTTCATAGAGGTGATCTGCTACGCGGCGTGTCCGCCCCGAAATAATGGGGGTGGCATCGCTAGAAAGCGCCATAAGCTCAAGGGTGACGTGCTCCACCAAATGAGCAATCTCTGTACGGGAGAGAGAGGTTCCAAATTTCTTGCCGGTATCTCCGGTGCAAGCATGACGCATTATCTCTGGCAGCAACCATTTAACGCGCTCCGTCGCCTGAGGATTTGCGTTGGTCATGACTGGTCCGCCCGGGGCAAAATTGAGCGTTGCCACAAGATGCTTGGGTCCAACAACAACCTTCTGTATGTTAATAAGCTCTAGCACAAATACCTCATCTCTCTCGTAATTTTAGTTCAGGTCAGTAACGTGCATCCTATTAAACTCATTTAGTCCAAATCAGTAACGTGCATCCGATAAAACTCAATGAGACTCTTGGTGGATGCGTCCTCTTCTTGCAGAGCATTATCAGATTGCGAGAGAGCCGGCGTAATACGTTTTGCCAGTGCCTTCCCCAGTTCCACGCCCCACTGATCGAAAGAATTGATACCCCAGATGCTTCCCTCTACAAACGTAATGTATTCGTAAAGCGCTATGAGTTCACCTAAAGAATAGGGCGTGAGCGCTATACCAAAAATAGATGTTGAAGGGCGGTTGCCAGAAAACGTACGAGCGCTCACCTGCTGGGCGTCCACGCCTTCGGCCGCTACTTCTTCTGGCGTTTTTCCAAACGCGAGTGCCTTGGTTTGCGCCAGGAAGTTTCCCAACAGAAGTTCTTGCACATCCTGTGCCCCTTCAACCACTGGATTGGGCGTGTTTACAAAGGCAATGAAATCAGCGGGAATGGGCGAGGTTCCCTGATGAAGCAGTTGGAAAAAAGCATGTTGGCCGTTGGTGCCAGGCTCTCCCCAAAAAACCTCACCGGTATGACAGGTAACGGGCGTGCCGTCCCAGCGCACTGATTTCCCATTTGACTCCATCGTTAATTGTTGCAAATACGCAGGAAACCTAGAGAGATACTGATTGTACGGGAGCACCGCATGTGAGTAGAAATGGAAGAAATTCACGTACCAAATGTTAAGAAGGCCCATAAGTACAGCGGCGTTCTTCTCAAAGGGCGTCTCGGCAACGTAGGTGTCCATAGCGTGCATGCCAGCAAGAAACTCTTCAAAGCGTTCCTGTCCAAAGACAACCGCAAGCACCAGGCCCACTGCTGAATCCACGCTATAACGTCCCCCAACCCAATTCCAGAATCCAAACGTGTTCTCAGGATCAATGCCAAACTCCTCGACAAGATCAAGCTGAGTGGAAACAGCAACAAAATGACGGGCGATGGCTTGCTTTTGTGCTGCCTCATCTGTAGAAATGACACCCGCATCCTCAAGGCCTTTCAAAAGCCACGTTCTTGCAAGTTTGGCGTTAGTAATTGTTTCGAGCGTGGTGAATGTTTTAGATACGATGATGAAAAGGGTTGTCTCAGGATCAAGGTCGCGGGTTTTCTCGGCGAGATCGTTGGGATCAATGTTGGAGACAAAACGCGCTGAGATACCGGCATCCGCAAAGGAGCGGAGGGCCTCGTAGCACATGGCTGGGCCCAAATCAGAGCCACCTATCCCAATATTGATTACCGTCTTAATGGGCTTGCCAGACGCACCCTTCCAGGCGCCCGAGCGCACTTTGTCGGCGAATGCATACATGTGCTCAAGAACTTCTTGAACGTCTTGTGTGGTGTCTTGCCCATCTACGATAAGGTGATCTTCATCCTTGGGACGCCTCAGTGCAGAGTGGAGAACAGCCCTATCTTCACTCGTATTAATGTGCGCGCCGCTTTGTAAATCCCGGATGCGTTGGTCAAGATGTACCTCTTTTGCAAGCTCACAAAGAAGGGTGAGCGTTTTTTGCGTGGCGAGGTTCTTAGAAAAATCGAAGCGTAAGTCCTCTACGTCAAACGTCATGGAGGCAACGCGCTGAGTATCCTCTGCAAACCAGCGGCGCAGATTGAAGTCGTCAGCCTTCAGTTTCTCAAAATGCTCCGCTAGCTTCTTCCAAGCGGAAGTTTGTGTGGGATCAACCGGTGCAGGATAGCTCATGACCACGTTCTACTTTCTGGACGCGTTCTTTCGATCATTTGAAGAAGGACGGGGGGTTTGCGCCTGAGCAGATGGGCGCTTTTCTTGCGGTGCCGCAGCAGTGTTCTTGGACTGCGTTGCCGCAAATGAACGCTTTTCTTGCAAGCCCCTATGGAGACGAGTCATTTGGAGCTTTGAGCGGAGGCAGTTGGGGGTGCGATTCTTGGAGGCGCCCTCTTGGCCTTGCTGCCGATAAAACGCCGTAGTCTTCAAAACGACTTCAGAATTTTGCAAGCGGGGAGCGCACACCTTTATGAAAAACATCAACCAAATAAATCCTACTGCCCATCCTTCAATGACATCGCTCGGCCAGTGAACGCCAAGGTAAACTCGGCTGAAGCCAATGCTAAAGATGATAAATGCAAAAATAATCGTAAGGAACCATTTCCAAGCCGTGCGATCGCGCAGAGTTTGCCAAATGAGCCAAATAATAAAACCAAAAAAGACCATGGCAAGAACAGAATGGCCAGAGGGAAACGAATAACCTGTTTCTGTGAGGAGGTGCGAACCGGTTGGACGTTCACGCGTAAAGATAACTTTCAGAATCTCATTAAGAAGAAACGCAGCGGCAGTATTCAGCGTGAGAGAAAGTGCCGGGTGTCTTCCGGGACCAAAAGCTGCAATAACTGTTATGACCAGGGCTAGCACGAAGGGATTGAGGTATTGCGTAAGCTGCTTAAAGAAAAAAGTTGCTCCGTTAAAGCGTGCGGCGATAATGGCATCGCGTGCCCAGGAATCAAACCCGCTGAGCGCACCACAAAGATACAAAATTGCCATAAGGATTGCGACAATCGCGGCAACCCAGATAGCGTTGCGCTGTCTTTGTGCGAGGAAGCGTTTGATCCTGTCTTTCTTTACAAGGTTAACAGCAATAGCACCCTTGTCTTGCGCTGCAGGATTTACCTGTTGCGCCGTTTCTTTACGGTCTTTGTCCGACATACTTCGTCCTTTCTGAATATACGCCGGTCTAGTTTAGCGCAAAGACGGGATAAACGCAGTAAAAAAGGGGCCTTCTGGCCCCTTGCATGCATGGCGCATGCATCGTTTTCAAAATGATGCTTGCTTAGTAATGAATGCTTACGTATAGATATCCCCGTGTAAGTATCTATCAGTAAAGACCTGTTGATAGATACTTATGTATAGGTGTTTATTGGTCTCAGTTATAGGTGTTTATTAATCTCAGCGACTATGGCCTCTTTGGATTGAGCGCCAACCATAGTGTGCACAGGCTTTCCCTCTTTAAAGAGAATGAGCGTAGGAATGCTCATAACCTGGAACTTCATAGCCAATTCTTGGTTGTCATCCACATTGCATTTTCCTACTTCAATCTTGGACTCGAGTTCATCTGCTATCTCATCAACAACGGGAGAAAGAATGCGGCAGGGACCGCACCAACTTGCCCAAAAATCTACAAGAACGGGTTTATCGCCCTTAGAGATAAAGGATTCAAAATTATTCTTTGTAAGCTCTGTTTCTGCCATGTGCCCTCCTAAATAGCTGCTCTATAAAGGTGTATTAGATCCATGCGACCGATCAAGACCGATGCCATCTACTCAAACGTTTCTTATATTCCCCCACCAAGCCTTTATATGCAACCTAATCTAAGCGAGTACGCTAGCAAGTGCGCTAGTGGATACAACTCACCCACAAAGCTTTTGTATGAAACCTAATTTATGATTTGCAACCCAATCTCAGTAAGCACGCTCGTAAGTACGCCAGCGATTACGCTATGATGATAGAGACGAACAATACTTCTATCATGACCCATACAAACGACGACATACGCGCAGCCTACCTTGAGGTAATGCAAAAAGAGACGCGGAAGCTCCAAGATGACGGAGTTAATCTCGCAGGTCAGGCGTTTTCACCCCTTCTCATTCTCAAAGGTAATCTCTCAGATGCCGAGAAAAACGGTGCCGAACTCCTCAGTGGTCCAGACGGAGAGGCTCTTCGCGCAGCACTTGATGCGCTGGGATACCCACCAGAGGCATGGTGCACGGCAGCAACCATACAGTCATCTGGCGCCCCTCTTTCGGGGGATTTGTTGCGCCTCACTATTACCAGCTTACAGCCAAATACGCTCATCATCTGTGATGAGGAAGCGGCGCGTATCGTGCGAGAAGCATATGCTGAAGAATTGCAGCTCTTGGAAAACCCGGCCGCCTCAACCCTAGAGGCAGGTAAGCTTGTGCACGTAATGGGGATACGCATGCTTAATCTGGGAGGATTTGCGGACGCCCTTTTAGACCAAAAACAAAAGCGCATCATGTGGGTGCGCCTCAAACAGATTCCTCCGCTCGGCGCTCCCTACTAATCGCACCAAACCTTGCGAGCCTTGCAGCTCCTTACAGGCCACGCTGGTACATGTTCCGCTTTTTGTTTCCTCGTCTGCCTTGGCGCTTCTCGGGCACTAATCAGCAAGCTCTAGCATTTCTGCGTTCTTTATGCTTCCGTCAGCAATCCAAAGCCTTGCCATGGTGGGACCATAGCCACCACGGGGAAAGGTGGGGGATCCTGGATTCACAAAGAGGGTTTGCAAGTTTTCTGACTGAATGGATGGTCTCTCTTCTAGAACAGGACGATGCGTATGACCAAAAACGCAAACATCGGCGCCTTCTGGATTCAGGCGCTGCTCAAAATGACAAACATCAAAAACAAGACCATCCACGCTAAACCTACCATGCCGCTCAACCCTGGGACCATATGATCCTTCGAAATCATTGTTCCCCAAAACGGCTTGTACGTCTGCAATGCAAAGCAGCGTCCGATAATCTGCATAGGAAATAATGTCACCGGCATGCACAATAAGGTTGGCACCGACTAATTCGTAACGTAAGGCCTCGCTCAAGTACCCGTGTGTGTCGGAGATGATATCAATGCGTTGAGAGGATGTTTTCATCAGGTACGCACCTCCTACGCCCTATAATCCAGAAACGACATAGATGCAAAATACTAACAACTGCAATCAACAATCATTATGCGTTTGATGAAACATCGAGCGCTTCGCTCGCTTCCACCACACCGTCTGGCTCTCCTACGGGCGGAATGGGCTCAGAGGGTCGCTCGGCAGAAGAGGTATATGGGTTTACGCCGCGAAGGGGCTCGGGGCAACCGCGCTCATATATATACTCTTCTAACGGCCGCGACTCCCAAAGCGTCGCCACGATGTTTGGCCAAAACGACTGGAAATTGAGATAGAGAGCCGCGTAGCGCTGCGCGTTGAGGCGTGCTTCGTCCACGCCGCGAATGAAAATTTGAAAGTACTCTTTATGGTTGTTAGTCTTGAGTGCCCTACGCAAAGCGGTTCTTCTAATATTGCGCTCCAAATCCGCCGTGAGAAATTTTCCAGGATAAGGCATGAGTGATTGCGCCGTCACTTGCTTCAAATCAATCTTTGCCCCCGCGTGTCCCAACTTTTCGCGCTCATACATCCAACGGTACGCATTTTGTCTAAAGCGGTTTGCGGGGTCAGGCGTTGTAGGTGGAAGGTGCAACACGCGCCACTTGTTATCAAACCACACGTCCATCCCATAAAGACGCAAGTTAAAAAGGTAATCTAAATCCTCGCCGCGCGAAATATACGGATCAAATCCCACTCGAGAAAATGCTTCAGCATGAATCGACATGCAACCACCGTACATAGTGTTTGACCGAGAAATACGCGTTGTAGCAAGGGCGTGGCGCATCCAAGTATTGAAATCCTCGGTCTTGTTCCAGTAGCGATCCTCCCATGTTTTTTTACCAGTTGGGCTGGGATTGCCCTTGGAAAGATAGTTCCCATCCTTATCCACCCAGTAACCCGTTTTTGCCACCACGGGAAGATTCTGCTTCGTCATTTGTCCTAATCCGTAGACCGCATCAATTAGAAACTGGTCGTTGAGGACTACTTCGTCGTCGTCGAGAAACACTGCTACATCATGACCAAACACAGCACAGCAAAGCAGGCCGAGGTTCCTAATGGCACCGTAGCCCCTAAGTCCAACCGTTTCGCCAGAGAGGCGTGGGGCACAGTTCACAACAGCGTTTTGAATGGGACGCGCTTCTTCTCGGCCAATAACGAGCGGATTAAGGTGAGGATGGGTTGCGGCAATCTCGTCCACGCGGGCGCGCGCAGCCTCCTCAACACCCGGAGGAGCAACGAGCAAAATAAACGTACGCATGACACCTTTGACCTGATCAAGCGAGTCAAGACAACGGGCCAAATCGGGGTGCTCAGAGTCTACAAGGGTTGTGTGATCATACGAACCCACTGCAGAGAGGTCGGCCGTCCAATAAGTTGGAATAACAATTGCTGGATTCATAATTTCTTATGTTCGCTTTATATCTTTATATAAATATGGCGCTTCTGCATTGAAGGCCTTCTATGTAGAGGGCTCTATTCTAGCAGTATCGTACATTGTCGCCTAATTTGCTAGAATCGTCCTCATTCTCAAAGAGAGTAGGCATACTTACCTATCAGTTGTCGTACTTATCAGTTATGTATGAGCAAGGATACGAGGAGTACCATGAACGCAAAACGTGTAAGTAATATAGCGATGATTGCAGCTGTGTATGCTGCCGCCTCCCTTTTCGCGCTTCTTTTTCTTGGTAGTCTCGCTTGGGGACCCATCCAATTTCGCATATCTGAGGCGCTCTGTGTTCTCGCACTCTTTACGCCCGATGCAATTATTGGACTCTCGCTTGGTTGCGCTGCGGCAAACCTCATCAATATGTTTATGGGGGGACTGGGCGCGCTGGGACTTCTCGACGTTTTTTTTGGCGCCCTTGCAACGGGACTTGGAGCAGCCTGGATATGGCATTTTAGAAAGCGTCTAGGCGTTGCACTTCTTGGTCCGGTTCTGACCAATGCCCTTATCGTGCCTGTGTATCTTCCCCTCATTCTGCAGGGTATGGGCTTTTACACCATTCCCTTCACAAGCATCTCGCTCGACCAGAATTACATACTCATGTATCTGTTTGGTGCAGTATCGCTTGCGGTAGGAGAAGCAGTTGTCATGTATGCGCTGGGATATCCTCTTGCGCGCGCATTAGAAAAAACGCCCCTTCCTTCTCTTCTTGCCAATACGAGCACAAAGCACACCAACAGCTAGACTCATAAAAGTTGAAAGAGGATATCGTGAAGAGAACGCAGATAAGCAAGTTTTGGAAAGACGCCTCCGGTTTTGAAGGTCAGACCGTAGACGTTGCGGGCTGGGTGCGATCAGCGCGCGACATGAAAGAATTTGCGTTTATTACCCTTAACGATGGTTCATGCTTTAACGATCTTCAAGTTGTGGCTGAACGCGGTGAACTATCCAACTACACCGAGATTGCTAACGCGCACGTAGGAAGTGCTCTTCGCGTTTCTGGAATAATTCACCTCACCCCGGAACGTCCCCAGCCGTTTGAGCTCAAGGCGGACACCATCGAAATCGTGGGTGATGTTGCGAGCGACTATCCCATCCAAAAGAAACACGCAACGCGCGAGTTTCTCCGCGAACATCAACACCTGCGCCCGCGAACTAATCTCTTTCGCGCGGTATTTAGAATCCGCAGCCGCGCCGCCTATGCCGTGCACTCCTACTTCCAGGATTTGGGATTTCTTTATGTCACCACCCCTATCATTACAACCTCGGATGCCGAGGGGGCAGGCGAGATGTTCCGCGTCACCACATTGGACTTAGAAAATGTACCAAAAACTGATTCGCACGTTGACTGGTCAAAGGATTTTTTCCAAGCTCCGGCTTCTTTGACGGTTTCAGGACAGCTGCAAGGGGAAAACTTTGCCATGGCTTTTGGCGACATCTATACTTTTGGTCCAACATTTCGTGCCGAGAATTCCAACACGCGGCGCCATGCTGCTGAGTTTTGGATGATTGAACCGGAGATGGCTTTTTGCGACTTGCAAGGAAATATGGAAGTGGCCGAGGGTCTCTTAAAAAGCGTTATCAACTACATCTTAGATCACTGTGACCAAGAGCTTTCTATGCTCAATCGCTTTGTCGATAAGGGTCTCACGGAACGCCTGCGCCACGTTGCATCAAGCGACTTTGCACGCGTTACCTACACAGAAGCAATTGAAATTCTTGAGGAAGCTGCCGCACAAGGACATGCCTTTGAGTATCCCATTTCATGGGGAATCGACTTACAAACTGAGCATGAGCGCTATCTTACAGAAGAGCACTTCAAACGACCCACTTTTGTAACGGACTATCCAAAGGATATTAAGGCTTTCTATATGAAGGCTAATCCGGATGGCAAGACCGTTGCCGCTGTTGATTGTCTCGTTCCGGGCGTGGGAGAGATTTTGGGAGGGTCTCTTCGTGAGGATAACTTTGAGATCCTCGAAAAGCGCATCGTAGAATTGGGAATGAACCCTGAAGACTACAAGGCTTATCTGGACCTAAGGAAGTATGGCTCATGCGAGCACGCAGGGTTTGGCGTGGGTTTTGAGCGTCTCGTGATGTATCTTACCGGTATCGATAACATCCGAGATGTTCTACCGCATCCTCGCACGGTTGGGAGTGCTGAATTTTAACGAAAGCGGCTGCAACTATGCAGTCGATTAGCCCACTCGCTCTGCTTCTTCTCAATCTCTTCAGCCTTGGCTTGCCACTTCCAATTGCCACGTGCTGTGCCTGGCGTATTCATACGTGCTTCAGAGCCTAGACTCAGGACATCTTGAAGAGGAACCATCACAACATCGGCTGCGCTTGATAAAACTCTGTCAATCATCTGTGAAGTGACCTCTTGTGCCTCATCCTTATTGGGGATTTCAAAGGTCTCCATAGCCCAGCCAAGAAGCGTATTGGTGTCGTGTGTTGACGTATAAGAAATCTTATTGAAGACCGAATCGTACCAGGTTCGCAAATCGCCACGATAAAACTCAGCAACGTCCATTCCCACAAAACCGCACTGGCTTAAAAGCCCTCGAACGCTTGGTGTTATCGTTCCCAAATCCTCAGCGATAAAGGGAAGCGGACCAAATTCTTCATACGCTCGCCTAAAGAGGGAAGCACCCGGTCCAAGAAGCCAGCGACCGTCCTTGGGCTGCTTTCCAGAAGGAATCTGAAAGTAGTTTTGGAAGCCCACAAAATGATCAAGGCGCACCCAATCGTAAAGCGCAAACTCTCGACGGAGACGCGCCATCCACCAAGAGTAATCATGCCTCTCGAGATGATCCCAATCATACGTAGGATTGCCCCAAAGCTGTCCTTTGGGAGCAAAGGAATCTGGCGGCACGCCCGCTTCTTCAGTCTTGTAACCCTTGGCATCAAGATTGAAGTTTCTAGGGTGCGACCAAGTATCTGCAGAATCCTCGCTTACATACATGGGGAGGTCGCCAATTATTTTGATGCCATGTTCATGGGCATAAGCCTGAATGGCCTTCCACTGAACATCAAAGAGGAACTGCCCAAACTCATAAAACTCAATACGCTTTTTAAGTTTTGCTTCCGTGTAAAGTTCTTCTGAATAGGTTCGGTACTTCTTGGGCCATTCTTGCCAAACGATAGCCTCTGGGTTTTTAAAGTGTTTACGCTTGCCAGGCGTGAGTTGAGCAAGTTTTCTGCGAGCGCTCTTAATTTGACTATCACGTATAGACATGAAAACGGTGTAAGGTTTAAGCCATGTATCGTTTTGCTGTTTGAATTCTTTGAACTTGGTCCTGGTCAGCGCGCGCCATACAGCTGACATCGTTTCTTCTTTGGCAAGCTCCTTAACAAGCGCCCCTCGTTTCCACATTGAAAACACCTCATCAAGCGTGAAATCGTGGAGATAAAGGAGGTCGGTGTTACCGGCAAGCGCAGAGAGGCCTGCATAAGGTGAACCATAGGCATCAGTTGGGTGCAAGGGAAGTACCTGCCAGTAGGTGTTGCCCGTTTTCTCGAGAAAATCAATAAACCTATATGTGGCCGGACCAAAGGTGCCTTGAGTGTCTTTGTTAGCGCCATTCTTTTTTGATGAAACTGCCCGCTTTGTTATTCCGTTTCTTGCTGCGATGTTCTTTATGTTCTGCTTCTCATTCTGCTTTTTACCCTGCTTCTTGTTTGCATCGTCTTTCTTAGCTGCATTCAAAGCCATGAGGTTTTGCTCTGATGTTTCTTGGTTGCTCGATGTGTCGTTATCGCAAGGAGACGGGGTCCAGACAGTAGGGATGCTGGTGATGTGCGCCACGATCCCGGCGCCAGGCTCTATGGGCTTATTAAGCGCCTTGGAATTATGAAAATAAATTACACTGGCTCCCAACTGGGGTAACGATACAATACATTCAGAATCTGTCAGTTGAAAACCTGAATTGTGGAGAAGCTCATCTGCGGCCTCTCCACGGCGCGGAATACGAACTTCTTTGCCTTCGTAGGGTGACCTATTAACAAGTATGCAAAGTGCCTCAGAAGGATAATCGTTCCTTGTGTCCCGTGATGCTTCTTCTGATTCGTGCTTTGGAGTGCCGCGCTTTACTTGCTTTGCTTCGCCTACGTCGTTTCGCGGTAGACGCCAGAATCCGTAAACGTCATCGCCGAAGAAGAAGGGCTCAAACTCCCCCGAGGTTGCAAGCTCAAACATGCGACGAAGCTGAATGGCGGTCCTGTAGCTTGTTCTAATGGCTTCATCGGGAGTGTCCCATGGATAGGGCCCTCTGTTATAGGGATCCGTATAGCCTTGCATACCAACTTCATCGCCATAATAGACTGAAGGAACGCCAGGTGAGAGCATCTGGATTAATACGGCTAGCCATATCTTTGCACGTGCCTCATTCATCTTGTCATCAGGGACGCGATAATTCATTCGCTCCTCATCTGAGAGCTCTTCTTTCTTGGGACCAACGAGATAAGTAAGAAGACGTTCACGGTCATGGCTCCCCAGAAGATTGAGACATTCATAAAAGGCATGAGGAGGATAGTTTTCCTTGAGTGACTCCATGCGCTCAGCTAGCCCTGCCGCAGACCACTCTCCGCGTAAAAACCCAAGAAGAGCTTCTCGGAAGGGATAATTCATGACAGAATCCAGCTCGTACCCACAGAGATATTTCCGCATAGATCCATAAGCAACTTTATGAGATGCGTCCTCCCATACCTCGCCCAACAAAAGCGCATCCGTCTTAACGCGATCCTCTGCAGACTTAATTCCCTCTATAAAAGAATCGGTCAGCTCGTCAGCGACATCTAGGCGCCAACCACGCGCTCCAAGCTGAAGCCAGTGCTCTATGACGCCACCTCTGCCATAGATAAAGTTCTGATAGTCCTTATGGTTTTTATTCCAAGCCGGAAGGTCGCCAATTCCCCACCATGATTCATATGAATTGTCATCGTTGATAAGAAACCAGTCCCTGTACTTTGAACGTTTTGAATCGTAGGCGCCGGGCGTTTTGTATGTCCCGAAGCGATTGAAGTAACGAGAATCGCTTCCTGCGTGATTAAAGACGCCATCAAGGATTATGGAAATCCCTATTTTTTTTGCAGCTGCGCAAAGTTCTCTAAAGGACGCATCGTCGCCCAGCATAAGATCAATTTTGAGGTAGTCCGCAGTGTCATAGCGATGATTGGAGAACGCCTCAAAAATGGGGTTGAGATAGATGGCAGAGAAACCCATGTCTTTGATGTAGGGAAGTTTCTCCTCAATTCCCTTCAGCGTTCCTCCCCAAAATTGCCACGTCTGAATATTATTGTTCTCATCGCGATCGTACGTAGAGGGCGTGTCCCATTTTTTGACGATAGTGCGCTTTCCTGCCTGGCGCTTTTGAGCCAAGCTGGTTTTTGTGCGTTGCTTCCAGTCTGCTCCTCTATGAAAACGATCTGGAAAGATTTGATACACAATGGAGTTTTCGTACCAAAGTGGTCTAATGTTTCTGTCGTGATAGACAGTTATTTGAAAAGATGGACCTATGTTCTCGTAGGTACACCCTTCTCCACCGGTGCAACCTTCACGGGGACCATAATAGAAGACGATATCTTCGCTGTTGGTAACTGCAAACACATACCAGCTAGGGCCAAGAACTTTTGTAGAGAAAGATGCTTCGTACGTCATGTGGTCACCTGCATCTTTGCACGTGCAGTCAATTCTTTTTTCTGACTTACCCTCAGTCCAGACAATGAGCTGTACGGCTGCTGGCACTTCATCCCACACGTCTAAACGCAATTTCACGCGTGTACCGACGGTGACAGCTCCATAGGGATTTCTATAAAACAGATCGCGAGAATTATGCTTAAGCCACATGGATCTACCTATTCTCTAGAGTGAATGCACTCAAAGCGTCAAATTATTGCTAAAAATTATAGTGGAAAATACCTCGAGGAATTACTGAAAAGATAATAAAGCATCAAGAAAGTAGGGCCTGATACATATCGATATACCTTTGCGCAGAAGATCCCCACGAAAAATCGGCGGCCATGGCTTGTTTTTGGAGGTTTTCCCACGCACTTTGATTCGTCCAAAATACTTCAGAGGCATTTAAGATGCAATTTACCATTTCATCCCCATTGAAATTTGTGAAAGAAAATCCAGTACCTTCTCCCGTGAATTGATTGTACGGTACGACAGAATCCTTCAGTCCACCCGTTTCTCGCACAACAGGGAGTGTTCCGTATCGCATGGATATCATTTGAGCTAATCCACAGGGCTCAAACAGACTTGGCATGAGAAACATGTCGGCCCCCGCATAGATTCGTTTTGAGAGGTCGAGGTCAAACGCGATGCGAACCGCAACCTCGCCTGGATGAGCATGTGCCGCCGCTTGCAGCGCCTGCTCAAAATTGTCGTCACCCGTTCCTAGGACAACGACCTGAATTGAGCGTGTAAGGAGACGCTCAAGCCCCCACAGCACAAGATCGATTCCCTTTTGCTTGGTAAGCCTTCCGACAAGCGCAACAAGCGGCCTTGTAGGATTCAACTCAAGTCCAAGCTCGCGTTGCAGCGCTTCTTTATCCTTTACTTTGCGACGTAAATTTTCCTCGGAATAACACTCAAAAATGGCTTCATCGGTTCTGGGATTAAATGCATCAGTATCGATTCCATTGAGAATACCAACAAGGTTGTCTGAGCGCTGTCTGAAAATCCAGTCAAGCCCCTCACCATAAAACGGCGTCTTGAGCTCTTCTGCATACGTGGGGCTCACGGTTGAAATCTTATCGGCGTAAAGGAGGGCGCCCTTCATAAAGTTCATGCTCTGGGGGCCGTCTTCTAGCTGCGACTGAGCAGCGGGAATTCCTGCCAGACCCGTTACATCACTCAGCAGTTTCATACCGAATTTGCCCTGAAACTTGACGTTGTGGATTGAGAAAACGGTTTTGATACCTTCATAGACGGGCAGACCCTGATAAAACTCGCGCAGGAAAACTGGTGCAAGCGCTGTCTGCCAGTCATTGCAGTGGAGTATGTCACAACGAAAATCTGGCAAATACTGTATGCATTCGGTTATTGCTTTAGAGAAATAAGCAAAGCGTTCGCCATCATCAAAGTAACCGTAGAAACCGTCGCGGAAAAAATAGTGCTCATTGTCGATAAAGTAAAAATCGACGTTATCGCGTCTCAGCCTCTTTAACCCACAGTACTCATTGCGCCAACCCAAGCTTACATAGAACTGCGTCACGTGCTCCACCTGATCGCCAAAAGCATCAGCAGTTGATTTGTAGTAAGGAAGAATTACAGCAACGCGCGCTCCCGCAGCTACAAGCGCCTTGGGAAGAGAGCCCGCAACGTCACCTAGTCCACCAGATTTTGAGAACGGTGCACCTTCTGCTGAGGCAAAAACGATATTGAGGTTAAGTTTTGCTGCGTTGCCTGATTTAGCGTCTGTCCTAACGTTTGTTTTCTTTTTACTTGACATGCGTGTGTCCTGATGAAGAGAGAGCGAGCTTAGAGAGACAATGGTTCTCTCGCATCTACATAATGACGTCTGACGTCAAAGCGGGCGTGAGAACCTTCTCCTGCACAGCAAGATGTTCCAGGGTGCCTTTAAGCTCAGCCTTCTCGGGAACGGTATTGTTCTTATCGATAATGGCATAGTCAATCTTTGCGCGTGCTTTAATAACGCAATTTTGGAAGATGATGGAATTCTTAATGGAAGCGCCGGGTTCAACAATGACATTTCTTCCAAGAATAGAATTTTCCACAGATCCAGCCACAATAGAGCCACCGGATACCATGGAATAGCTCACCTTGGCACCAGACTCATACTTGGCGGGAGGATTATCATGCGCCTTAGTGCGAACTGGACGCGCCCAGTCAAACAGGATGCCCGAAAGCTCTGGATCGAGAAGACGCATTGAGTTGCGATAGTACTCCTCAAGCGTGAAAATAGGAAAAGCCGGCAGGTTGTATTCGTACGCGCGTACGTTGATGCTGGATTTATCGGCAGAAATGGCCTCAAAGAAGTCAAGGTGCTCTACTACCTCAAACCAGCCAAGCAGCTCCAAGAATTTCTTGCCAGAGATAACAAAGGTGTCGAGGAAGGCGTTGTCTCCAGGCTGCACGCCTTGCTTATACGAAAGGACTTCTCCATTTTCAATTTCAAATGACATTAATGCTGTTGCCGGATCTTGAGCTTTCTGCGTAACGACTGTGATGTCAGCTCCAGACGCAGCGTGTGCTTCGACCAGCGGCACGTAATCCATATTGTAGATGAGCGAGCCGCTTGAGATGACAATGTATGAATCGCGCTCGCGTTCAAGAAACACGCGATTGTCGAGAAAATCGCGAAGCAAAAAATGGCCATCGCCCGTCCGCGCCATGCCATATGCGCTGCCGGGAAGATAGAAGAGCCCTGCATGCTTTCTATCGAGGTTCCAATCTTTACCAGATTTTACATGGTCGACGATGGAGCGATAGTTAGTGGGCAGGATAATGCCTAACGTATCGATACCAGCATTCACAAGATTAGAGAGTGCAAAATCAAGCATGCGGTAACGTCCCAAGACGGGAAGCGCTGCAAGGGGACGGCGAACCGTTACCTCGTATTGTTTATCACCAAGATAGTTTGTGGTCACAAGTCCTACGATGCGCGTCATTTACAACCACCTCCTTTTGCGAGTGCACCACGTGGTTTACTTTTAGCTGTCTTGACCACAGGGAGTGCCTTTTTTGGTTTGGGCGCCTTACCGTCTTCCACGAGCTTTTGCAGGTAGGCGGCATCGACAATGACATCATTGCCAATAACGGTTGTCTCCGCATTTGGATTGCCAACCACAAGACCTGCATTGATAACGGACCGCTCGCCTAGGATTGTATTCTGAACCACGGCCCCCTCCCAAACGCATGAATTAGGCAAGAGGAGCGAATCCTCAACCTTTGCTCGCGCAGCCACAAAGGAGGCAGTGGAAACGATGGAATGGCGCACGTCACCGTAGATGCGCACCCCATTAGCCACAATTGCATCCTCAATCTTTGCCTTCTCGCCAATGAGTTGCGATGGCGTTGTGGTCGCATTACTCATGATAGGTTGGGATTCATCGTAGATATTAAATTCAGGATCTTCTCCGAGAAGCGCCATGTTGGTTTCGTAATACGAATCGATTGTTCCTACATCTCGCCAGAAGCCATTAAATTCGTACACGAAGAGCCGCTTGTTTTTAGCAAGCATTTTAGGAATGATGTTTTTTCCAAAATCGTGTGAACTCTCTGGGTCCTTCGCATCTGAACGAAGCGCCGTTACAAGGGCAGCAGTAGAGAAGATATAAATGCCCATACTTGCCAGGTTGGAATCCGGGTTCTTGGGCTTCTCGCTAAACTTCACAATTGCGTCGTTCTCATCTTTTGTAAGAATGCCAAAGCGAGATGCTTCAGACCAATCCACTGGCATGACTGAGACCGTAAGGTCTGCATTGTGTTCAATGTGATGGGCGAGCATCTTGGAGTAATCCATGCTGTAGAGATGGTCACCTGAGAGGATCAAAACGTAGGCGGGGTCGTTATCGAGAATATAGTCCAGATTTTGATAGATGGCATCAGCGGTTCCCGCATACCAAGCGCCACCCGACTCTGTTTCATAAGGTGGAAGAATGGATACGCCGCCTCCTTGGCTATCCAGGTTCCACGCGGCACCGGTTCCAATATAGCTATGGAGCACGTAGGGGCGATACTGTGTTAAGACACCAACGGTGTCGATGCGCGAGTTTGCGCAGTTGGAGAGAGCAAAATCAATAATACGAAATTTTCCGCCGAAGGCAACAGCAGGCTTGGCAATGTTCTTTGTCAAGGCTTTAAGGCGCGAACCCTGCCCACCAGCAAGCAACATCGCGAGACATTCTTTCTTGGCCACTTTAACCTCTTTTCCCTTAAGGCTCTCAGGTTGGGCAATCGTGAAAGAGCAAGTCTTATTATACTCGTGCCTTCTTTTTAGTTGTTCTGGAGACCTTTTGCTTAGGCTGCGTTTCTTCAAGCGGCGCGTGCCATATTTCCTTTGCATACTCTTTGATGGTTCTATCGCTCGAGAAGAACCCAGAGGCTGCTGTATTGGCGAGTGCCACCTTGTTCCACGCGGGCTTATCGGCGTAGAACTCTGATAGCTCATCCCAGGCATCAACGTAAGAACGAAAATCCTTCATGACAAAGTCGGCGTCATTTTGGTGGAGAAGCCCATCGTGAATCATGGAGAAATCGCCAGAGAGTTCACTGAACGTGCCATCGACCAATTCGTCAACAACCCGTCCCAATCTTTCTCTATCAGCGTTGTATTCATCCCATGCGATATACTGACCATCACGCTTGATCTGCTCCACTTCCTCCACTGTTAAGCCAAATATCTTGATATTGTCTTCGCCGGCAAGCTGTGCAATCTCCACGTTAGCTCCATCGAGCGTACCAAGAGTGATGGCGCCGTTTGCCATCAGCTTCATATTAGAAGTACCTGAAGCCTCCATGCCAGCCGTAGAGATTTGCTCCGAGATTTCTGCCGCGGGATAGATGAGTTCTGCATTTGAAACGGAGAAGTTGGGTACAAAAGCCACTTTGATAATTTCATTCACCCGCTTGTCGTTATTAATGACATGGGCAACAGAATTGATAAGGCGGATTACATCTTTAGCGTACACATACGATTGAGCAGCTTTGCCAGAGAAGATAAAGCTCGTGGGCTGTGGATGATAGCTTGAATCCGCAAGCATGCGGTTATAGATATCCATGACCTTAAAGATGTTCAGCAGCTGACGCTTGTAAGCATGGAAACGCTTCACCTGGACATCGAAGAGCGAATTTGTATCCAACAAAACGCCGGTGCTCTCGTAGATATATTTTGCGAGGCGCTCTTTATTAAGACGCTTGGACTCAGTCATGCCATCGAGGAAGATAGGATCCTTTTCATATTTCTTGAGGCGCGAGAGCTGAGATGCGTCTGCGAGCCATTTGTCTCCAATAGCGTCAGTGATGAGCTTAGAGTAGCTGGGGTTAGCATTGCCCAGAAAACGACGGAAAGATATGCCGTTTGTGCGGTTGTTAAATTTCTTGGGCGTGAGCTCATAGAAATCCTTCAGAACTTCACGCTCCAGAATATCGGTATGGATCTTAGCAACGCCGTTTACGGAGTGTGAGCAGATGATAGACAGGTTTGCCATGCGCACCATGCCATCCCACAGAATGGCTGTGTTTGCCAACTGATCCATACGGTCTGGGTACTTCTCTTGAAAGTCTTCTCGGTAGCGCCTGTCAATCTCCTCAATGTACATATAGACGCGGGGCAAAAGTTTGCGGAATGTATCAATGGGCCATTTTTCAAGCGCTTCCGGAAGTACCGTGTGATTGGTGTAAGAAAGCGTCTTGGTAACAATGTCCCACGCATCATCCCAGGACAGTCCTTCGTCATCAATGAGGCGACGCAGGAGCTCCGGGCCCGCCATGGCTGGATGGGTGTCGTTGGTATGGATAGCAATGAGCTTAGGGAACTTCTTCCAGGCTTTGTTACCGTTTTCGCGCTTGAAAGTTCGCATGATTGAACCAATGCCTGCCGAGACAAACAGATACTCCTGCTTGAGGCGCAAGAGGCGACCGTGCTCTCCGGCATCGTTTGGATACAGAATGGTGGAGATTGCTTCAACATCTGTTCTAAATTTTGAAGCACGGGCATAGTCTCCGTCATTGAACGCATTGAGGTCAAAGGACTCGTCAACAGGTTCTGCCGACCAAATCCTCAGCTTGTTTACCGTACCGGCCCCATATCCCACAACCGGAATGTCGTAAGGAACCGCGTTAACTTTTTCTCCTCCAATAGTTTCATATTCCCACCGGCCGTCCTTCTCGGTGCCTTTTACCTCACCGCCAAAGCTCACCTCTATGGAAGACTCTGGGCGTCTCACCTCCCAGGGGTAGCCATGCTCAAGCCAGTTATCGGTCTCTTCAATCTGGCGGCCATCCTTAATAACTTGTCTGAAAAGTCCATAGCGATAGCGCATTCCATTGCCATATCCCGCAATGCCAAGAGCTGCCATGGAGTCCAGGAAGCACGCTGCCAAACGTCCTAAGCCACCGTTACCAAGACCTGGATCCACTTCGCACTTTGCAAGGTCTTCCAAGCTGGTTCCCATCTCTATTAAGGCTTGCTGAACCATGTCGAGCGCGCCAATGTTAAGCAAGTAGTTTTCTAGGAGCGGACCAATGAGAAACTCAAGCGAAAAATAAAAAACACGCTTTTTCTTCTGCGAGGCGATGACCTCATCGTTTCCTACATGGATGCTTCGCGCATACGCAGCTACCAATTTGCAGAGGGAAGCGAGACGTTCATAGTCATCAGCCTTTTCAAAATCCTTGCCTTCTTGGGCCGCAACCATGGTGCGATATTCGCGGATAAATGTTTTCTTAGAGGAAAAAGCATCTTTAATCATGCGTCGTGTCTCCTAATACTCATCTTGTTCAAGTAATCTCTTAAAGCTGCTCGTTACTATTTTGTTCGTGCAGTCTTTTTCTTTGCTTGCGCTTGGCTCTTCGCCTGCTTCTTTACTGTAGAAGCCGCTGGCTTTGCCACGCTCTTCTTTGTGGTCTTTTTATGTTTGCTGCCAGGTTTTGGACCTGGCTTTTGTTTGGCCGGTCTAAAGCTTGATGATCCTGTGCGGCGCAAAATCATGCCGCCCAGAGGCGGAATGCGAAGCACGATAGAATTGTCTCGTCCATTCCAAGGTTCAGGGTGAGAAACTATCGTCCCTACGTTTGTCACCCCAGAGCCGCCAAACTCTACAGCATCGCTATTAAAAATCTCTTTATAGTTACCTTCACGGGGAACACCGACGCGGAAATTCTCGTGCGCTGCAGGATCAAAATTGATAACAACGACGCAATCATCAACGGGCCTGTCTCCATGACGCACGAACGTAATAATAGATTGTGCGGCATCATCGGCATCAATCCATTCAAAACCTTCAGGCTCGTAATTCTTTTGCCACAAACCTTTTTGCTTTTTAAAAACATCATTGAGGCTCTTGATATAGTACTGATAAGAGCGGTGTGTTTCAAAATCGTTCAGCAAGAACCATTGAAGTCCCTCATAGAAACGCCACTCGATAAATTGCGCAATCTCATTGCCCATGAAATTGAGCTTTGCGCCCGTATGCGTCATTTGGTAAAGCGCAAGTACCCGCATACCGGCAAATTGGCGCCACCAGTCGCCTGGCATGCGCTGGATAAGCGAAGCTTTTCCGTGCACTACTTCATCGTGGCTAAGCGCCAGAATGTAATTCTCGGAAAAGGCATACATTATGGAGAACGTCAGTAGGTTATGGTTACCCGGACGCCAGGGGAAATCTGTACGACAATAATTGAGCGTATCGTTCATCCAACCCATATCCCATTTGTAATGGAAACCCAGGCCGTCAACTTCGGGGGGACGCGTGACGAGCGGCCAAGCCGTAGATTCTTCGGCCATGAGCATAACGTCCGGATAATGAGAGCCAACTACGGTATTCATCTGCTTGATAAAGTCGATAGCGCTGTAATCCTCTTCCGTCCCGTTTTCATTGAATTGCTTTTGAGATGGATCATCGATGCCAAAGTTGAGATAGAGCATGCTTGTGACACCGTCACAGCGGATACCATCAACGTGATACTCCTCAAGCCAAAAGAGAGCATTTGAAATAAGGAACGACTTCACCTCACCTAAATCAAAATTAAATTGGAGCGTTCCCCATTGGGGATGCTCATCGCGCTCATAAAGCTCACCGCCGTTAAAACGTGAAAGCCCCTGTGCGTCTTTACAAAAGCCGCCCGGCACCCAGTCAAGAATGACCCCAATATCTGCCTTATGACAAGCGTCTATAAAGGCCTTGAATTCTTCTGGTTTTCCGTAGCGCGACGTGGGCGCGTAGTAACCCGTCACCTGATATCCCCAGGAGCCGTCAAAGGGATGTTCCATCACGGGCATGAGTTCAATATGGGTGTAGCCCATGTCTTTGACATAATCTACCAGTTCGTGTGAAAGCTCCTCATAGGTGAGATAAGAGCCCGCCCCCTCGCCCTCGCCAATTCCATCGAGTCCGTCCAGATGGCGCTTCCAGCTTCCCAGGTGTACTTCATAAATATTCAACGGCCGATGCATGTGGTCAACGTTTTGACGTCTCCCCATCCAAAGACCATCATGCCAAGTAAACGTATCATCAGTTATAAGGCGGCTTGCTGTTCCCGGGACTTTCTCGGTCCAAAAAGCATAAGGGTCAGCCTTGTAGAGAAGATCTCCCTGCTTAGTGCGAATACAGTATTTATAGGCCTGACCTGCAATCGCGCCCGGTACGAAGCCCTCCCATATATTGGAATGCTCTGTTTTGGTTAGCGGGTTTGCCTGAGGATCCCAATCATTAAAATCGCCGATAACCGCCACAGACACGACATCAGGGCACCAAAGACGAAATATATAACCGCGTTTTTTGTTCTTCGTGGTGGGGTGCGCACCCATCTTCTTCCAGCTCTGGAACCATTCGCCCTTAGCAAAAAGATACGCATCGTCTTTAGTAAGCTTCATGAGCATAACCTCTTTAACTCGCCTAGATTGGTTATCTGTTGGTGTTCTATCATATCGCTTTATTATCACTGGTAGAGCCCAAAGTAAATTTTTGTATTATTTTTACGAACAAAAAAGAGCCCCGCGTCAGCGAGGCTCTTTTCAGACCTAAAAAGTAATAGGTAAGAGATCTTTAATAGTTCTTTGCAGGCTGCTCAAAGTATGACTGAGGGTGACCACAAACAGGGCAAACCTCAGGAGCCGACTCACCTACATGGAGATAGCCGCACTTGGTGCACTGCCATACATTAACGCCATCGCGCTCAAAGACCTCGTTCTTTTCAATGCGCTCAAGTAGCTTGTTATAGCGCTCTTCGTGGGTCTTCTCAATGCCTGCAACAAGCTCAAACTTCTTGGCAATCTCTGTGAAGCCTTCTTCCTCAGCGACCTTGGCAAAACCGGCGTACATCTCAGTCCACTCATAGTTCTCACCGTTGGCTGCATCCTTAAGGTTGGTCATGGTGTCGGGCACACCGCCGTTGTGAAGGTACTTAAACCACACTTTTGCGTGCACTGCCTCATTGCCAGCAGTCTCTGTGAAGATGTCACCAATCTGGACATAGCCATCCTTGGCGGCTTGCTTGGCGTAATAGCCATACTTCATGGATGCTTGCGACTCACCCACGAACGCAGTCTCAAGATTCTTTTTGGTTTGAGAGTCATTAAATTCTACTTTTGGCATGATTCCTCCTTGCCTTTTCATTGGATAAGGGCATATATCTTATGCACACGCCCATATCTATACCCTTAGTCCTTATTCTTTAGCACTAACTTTTCCGAGAAAACCAGTCACTTTTGAAGACGCAAAGAATTAACTGGGTCGTCTTGTTGTTTTAGGTCTTCTGCGGAAAAAGTGTACTTTAATAGCGTCCTTCTTAGAAATGCACGGCCTGGTTACATCTGGTAAGGCTTATGGGAGCCCGACTCAAGCGCCAATTGCTCATCGGATGTGAGGGGCAAGCCACGCTCTTGAAGAAGCTCTTCGTACGTCTTGGACCCTGCAACGCGTGCTTCGTAATAGCACATACGACGATCCACATTGGTCTGGAACTCCTTAACCAGGTGCTCATTACCAGGCTTAAACATGTGCTTGAAGCGACCCTGAGGCTTCAAGAATTCTTCAATAGGCTTGGGGTTCTTATTGGGCGTAAGCTTCCAAATACCGTTTTCAACCTCAAAGAGAGGCCAGTAATTTGTTTGTACCGCCATCTTTGCAATCTCAACGGTTTGGTCAAAGCCACAACGCCATCCGCGAGGACAGGGCGCCATAACGTTGAGAAAGGTAGGTCCATCAATATCGATGGCCTTGGTTGCCTTGGTAACAAGGTCGTTCCAGTTAGAGATGGAAGCCTGCGCCAAATAAGGTATGTTGTGCGCTGCAACAATGGAGCTCAGGTCCTTCTCAAAATGACGCTTGCCAGGAACGGCAGGTCCAACCTCAGACGTTGTAGTCCATGCGGAGTAAGGTGTAGCACCGGAACGCTGAATACCTGTATTCATGTACGCACCATTGTCATAGCAGACATACAAAAAGTCATGTCCACGTTCAAGGGCGCCGGAAAGCGCTTGAAGACCAATATCGTAGGTACCACCATCGCCGCCAAAAGCAATGAACTTTACTTTTTTATCGGCAGGAATCTTTCCCGCACGCTTCAAGCCACGAAATGCAGCCTCAACGCCGGAGATTGTTGCAGCGCTCGACTGAAACGTGTTGTGGATAAAACCGCCTGTCCACGAGGTATAAGGAAATGCGGTGGTGGAAACCTCAAGACACCCTGTTGCGCTTGAAATTACAACCGGTGTCTTGTCAGCGCCCATCAGCACCTGGCGAACGGCGAGGGGAGCACCGCAACCGCCGCACATAGAGTGTCCGGGCGTGAGGCGCTGAGGAGTATGTGTAAGTTCTTTAATATTTGCCATAATATCTTCCTCCTTGCTCTATTTGGCTGCGCTCGTTGAGCGAGCAGCAAGGTTGCTCTGTGAGTCTTGAGCGCTTGTGCGAGCTCCCACATAGGTAACACCCAGGATGTCGCCTTTCTCGTGCGCAGCGGGAAGCTCTTTGAGATCCTCGTAGATTTGGTGGAGAATCTCGAGCGTTACATCGGCACCACCCAGACCATAAATGTAGTTTCTGGTAGGAATGGACACGCCAGCTGTAGCCATAGCAGCAACCGTCTCTGACCAAAGCGGACCGCCTTGACCACCAACGGTCTCAGCGCGATCCATGATGGCGATTGCCTTGGCGCCGCGAAGCGCGTCGACTAAGTCATACGCTGGGAATGGACGGAAGACGCGGAGGCCAACCACGCCCACTTTTTCTCCCTTGGCGCGAAGTTCACGAGCAACGTGGCGAGCATTTCCAATGGAAGAACCCATTACTACAATGACACGCTCTGCATCCTCCATACCATATGTTTTAACAAACTCAAAAGGACGACCAGAGATCTTTTCCCACTCAGCACCAACTTCGCGGAGTACCTTGAAGCTGTTCTCCATGGCTTTGCGCTGACCAAGCTTTGTTTCCATGTAGAAATTACCCAGGTTGGCAAACATGCCGTAGGAAACTGGATCTTCGGTATCCAGAAGAGAGTGTTGTGGTTTATATTCACCCACAAACTTGGCGACGGTCTCGTCATCCATCAGCTCTGCACGATCAAGTGCGTGCGAGGTGATAAACCCGTCGAGCGTTGTTGCCACGGGAAGCATAACATCGGGATGCTCTGCCACGCGGAAAGCAATGAGGGTATCGTCGTAGGCTTCCTGCGCGTTCTCGGCAAAGAGCATAATCCAGCCGGTGTCACGGCAGCCCATAATATCTGAGTGATCGCCATGAATGTTGATCGGCGCTGAAAGCGCGCGGTTTGCGTTAGCCATAACGATGGGAAGACGCATACCTGCTGCAACGTAGAGTTCCTCCCACATGTAGGCAAGACCCTGCGAAGCGGTTGCGGTAACGGTACGCGCTCCTGCAGATGAGGCGCCAATAGCTGCAGCCATGGCAGAGTGCTCAGATTCAACCGGCACAAACTCAGTGTGGACTTTTCCATCTGCAACAAACTTGTCAAATTCCTCAACGATAATGGTTTGAGGGGTGATGGGGTATACCGGCAAAACGTCAGGATTTGCCTGGCGGAAAGCCTCAGCGACCATCTGGTCACCAGAAGCAGCTAAAACGGTTTGTTTTGTCTCTGCCATTATTTACCCTCCTCTTCTTTTAATTCATCCTCGGCACTCTCGTGGAGCTCCTTATTATCACCAGTGGAACGGAAGTCCTTCTCGGTATGCATGGTGATAGCATCCACGGGGCAAACTTGAGCACAAACACCACAGCCTTTGCAGTGCTCGTAATCAATGCCGGTCATTTTTTCATCCTTTGCCACGCAGGAATTGTCTGGACAAAACATCCAGCATTGCAGGCAGTTGATGCACTTTTCACTATCCCAGACAGGACGCTTAACACGCCAGTCACCGGTAAGATGCTTGGTGCCTGTGCCGCCCTCAAGGGTCATTGCTCCCAGAGGGATTTCATCGTACGTCCAGGAATCACAATCTTTAATATCCCAACTCATAATTAGCGCACCTCCTCATAAGCACGATCGATTGAAGCAATGTTGCCTTGCACAACCTTCTCGGGGAACTTATCGCCAAACGATCTTTCTACATATTTCTTGAGGGAATCAACATTTATGACGTCGGTTATTTTGGCAAGAGCGCCGGCGATAGGAGTGTTGGGGATGTCGCGACCAATGGTATCAAC
Organism: uncultured Atopobiaceae bacterium; assembly: GCA_910579165.1. Lineage (GTDB taxonomy): Bacteria > Actinomycetota > Coriobacteriia > Coriobacteriales > Atopobiaceae > MGBC105563. The sequence continues at coordinate 106,628 of CAJTTF010000001.1, read as the reverse complement.
GGCGATGTGGGAGGCGTCGACGGTTTTGATTTGAACACCTGCAGGAACACCAACGGAAATCTCGCGGACTTGCTCAGGTGTCATGCGTGTATTGATGAGGAGGATGCCGTCCTCCTTCATGCCTTCGCACACATCAATAACGGGGAGCAACGTTTCATCCAAAACAATGACGATATCAGGATTCAAGATGTTGTTGTGAATCTCAATAGGGTCGGGGGAAATGCGGGTAAACGCACGAAGAGGCGCACCCTGGCGTTCAGCACCAAACTCTGGCATGGACTGGAAGTATTTGCCGTCGTCCATCGCGGTTTCTGCCACGAGGCGCGAGGCGGTAACGGCACCTTGACCAGCGCGTGCATGCCAACGAATTTCTGTCAAATTGGCCATTGACACTCCTTTCTAAGGAACTTTTCTGCATAAATTTGCACCGCTTGAGTATGGTACAACAACGGTTATTTTACAAGGGTCTTTTGAGGTGATTTGCGGAAGGTTTCTAAGAAAAGTATTCTTTTGCAGAGGCAAAAAGACCAAGGTCATACGTACCGGGCACATTCTTGTAGAGGTGCGTGCCAATACGTTCTGCATGACCCATTTTTCCAAGGACGCGACCATCGGGGGACGTAATGCCTTCAATGGCCCAATCTGATCCATTGGGGTTATAGGTGTTCTCCATGGAAACAGCCCCGTCCGGCGTGCAATATTGGGTCAGAATTTGCCCGTTATTCTCGAGACTCCGCAAGACATCCAGTGGTGCAACAAAGCGACCTTCTCCATGGGATATGGGCACTTCATACACTTCTCCTACCTTGGATTTAAGCATCCAAGGCGATTTTGTCGAGGCCACACGCGTGTGCACAATGGAGGATTGGTGGCGGCCAATTTGATTAAACGTGAGCGTTGGCGCGCCTGGTTTCACGTCCACAATACGCCCTTGCGGCACAAGCCCCAGCTTGATAAGCGCCTGAAAGCCGTTGCAGATTCCCAGGATAAGTCCATCCCGGTTATCCAAGAGATCATGAATGGCATCCTGTAAGCGCGGATGCTTTAAGAAGGATACGATGAACTTTGCAGACCCATCAGGCTCGTCTCCACCAGAAAAACCTCCAGGTATAAAGAGAATTTGTGACTGTGCGAGCTGTTTCTCAAAGAGCTCTGTGGATTCTTCCAACGCTTGCGGAGTGAGGTTCTTTATGATAACGGTCTCCGGTTTTAAACCTGCCGAGAGACACGCCCGTGCGGAGTCGTACTCGCAATTTGTTCCCGGAAACACGGGGATAGCGACGCGAGGGGAAGCGACGCTTTCTGTAGCATGCTGCGGTGATGTTTCGGTCGCGTATGAAATGGTGGGAATCACTTCAAGAGGGATTTCATCATCAGCAAGCCCCTTGCAACTCGACGTGCAATCCGCGGGATTTTCTTGAACCGCATGCGTGGGATAGACCTCTTCAAGCGCGCTCTCATTCTCCTCGAGCAAAGCAGCGATGGTTTCAGTTTGCCCAGCTAAGTGGATTGTTTGTTCGGCAGTTGTGGTACCCAAAAGCGTTGCAAATACATCGTCTTCTAAGGGCTCTGAGGTTTCAACGATGAGAGCTCCCGGTATGCGAGTAAACCAATTGGCATATTGTGAGCCTTCTGAAAAACCAATTTTATTTCCAAAGCTCATATTACAAATGGCTTCGGCAGGAGTTTTGTCGAGCGCATAGGCAGCGCAAACCCTGCCCTCCTGGGCGAGCTTGTGAAAAGAGGCCCAAACCGCCATGAGGCTGCTCGAGTCGTTGGGAGCATCCAGGTTTGCATTGGGGGCATACAAATATACCGTGTGATTGGGCTCCTTGAACTCGTTGGAGATAAGCTCCTGGGTCTTTACGGGAGCTACCGCAAAAGAAAGGAGCGTTGGTGGTACATCCAACTCCATAAACGAGCCGGACATGGAATCCTTCCCGCCAATAGCAGCAGCTTCAAAATCAATTTGAGCATCGAGTGCGCCAAGCAGCGCCGCAAAAGGTTTGCCCCATCTCGTGGGCTCGCCGCCAAGCTTTTCAAAGTATTCCTGCAGCGTTAGATAGACGTCTTTGTAATTGGCGCCCGCAGCTACCACTTTTGCAATGGAATCCACCACGCTGTTGTAAGCACCTTGATAGGGGTCGCGAATAAGAGTCTCTAAATCGCAGCCGTATGCCATAACAGAGCCCTGATTAGTCTCTTGTCCTGGCATTACGGGAAGGAGGGCAGCCATGCTTTGCGCTGGTGTGCGTTGATACCGTCCCCCATAAGGCATGAAGAGCGACCCGGCGCCAACGGTAGAATCAAAGCGTTCCACAAGACCGCGCTGAGAAGCACTCGCAAGACTCCTCATCAACGCCTTGAGTGTGGGATCTGTTGGTGCGTCTGCGGCAGGATCTGCTGGTGCGCTTGGGCGCTCAACTAAAACATTGGTCTGGCGATCCGCGCCATTCGTGTCAAGAAAGGCTCGCGACAAGTTAGCAATCTCCTGGCCGTTCCAGACCATCTTCATACGGGGATCTGCTGTCACGGAAGCCACGGGGTATGCTTCAAGATTCTCTGACGCTGCAAATGCGCAGAACTTGTTCACATCGCTTGCCGCCACCACGCATGCCATACGCTCCTGAGACTCAGAGATAGCAAGTTCAGTCCCGTCCATTCCCTCATACTTTTTGCGCACTGCATCCAAATCAATTTCTAGCCCGGGAGCCAACTCACCAATAGCCACACTCACGCCCCCTGCGCCAAAATCATTACAGCGCTTGATGAGTCTTGTCACTTCTTTATTGCGAAAGAGCCGCTGAATCTTGCGCTCCTCGGGAGCATTTCCCTTCTGAACCTCCGAGGCCATCGTGTTGAGCGATGTCTTGCTGTGACTCTTAGAAGATCCTGTAGCTCCCCCAATGCCATCACGCCCTGTCCTGCCGCCTAAAAGCACCACCACATCTCCAGGCTCTGGCGCCTCGCGCTTCACATGATCTGCAGGGGCTGCAGCAACAACAGCACCACACTCAAGATGCTTTGCAATATAGCCCTCGTTGTAGAGCTCATGCACAAAGCCCGTTGCAAGACCTATTTGATTTCCGTAAGACGAATAACCTTCGGCCGCAGTAGTGACAATCTTTTTTTGCGGCAATTTATGTGGGAGCGTCTTCTCATAAGGTGTGCGCGGATCTCCGGCACCGGTAATGCGCATCGCCTGATGCACGTATGCTCGCCCAGAAAGAGGATCGCGGATACAGCCACCAATACAGGTTGCTGCGCCACCAAAGGGCTCAATTTCTGTGGGGTGGTTGTGCGTCTCATTTTTGAACATGAAGAGCCAGTCCTGCTCTTCGCCATCCACTGTTGCATTCATGTGGATAGAACACGCATTAATCTCATCCGACTCATCAAGTTCCGGAAGCTTCCTGTCCCTTTTGAGAAGCTTCGTCCCTAATGTCGCAATATCCATCAACGTTTGCGGACGCACCGCTGCCTTTTCTTTGCCGTAAAGTTCTTCTCGGCGGGCAAGGTAGCGTTGGTAAGCGCGTTCCACCTTGGGATCCGCTATTTCCACGCCGCCGAAGTGCGTAGAGAACGTGGTGTGGCGACAATGATCAGACCAGTATGTATCAACAACGCGAATCTCCGTAATGGTGGGGTCTCGCTTTTCTTCCTCGGCAAAATATTGCTGCAAAAAGCATATATCTGCCAAATCCATAGCCAAACCAAGAGAGGCGCGAAGCTCATCGAGCTCGTCTGAGCTCATCGTTTGAAAGCCCTCAATGGTTGCAACAGATGCTGGCTGCTCAGTCTTTTGCTCAAGTGTTTCAGGTTTAGTAGCATCCACCACGTGCGACTCAACCGGATTTAGAAGATAGGCCTCGATCTTTTTTAAATCGTCTGCAGTGAGGTTTCCCTTAAACTCAAAGACCTCTGCGCTTGCGATACGCGGGCGTTCGCCACCGCACAAAAGCTGGATACATTGCGCGCATGAGTCTGCGCGCTGGTCAAACTGTCCCGGGAGTGCTTGGATGATGAGGGGGTGGGCAAATCCGTCCTGAGCAGGATATGTTTCCAAGTACACGTTATCAACGGGCGGTTCCGAGAAAACCGTGGTAAGCGCTTGCTCCAAGGTTTCCTTAGAGATGCCTTCAGCGTCGTAGCGTATGAGCTCGCGAACAGCTTCGAGCGACGTAATACCTAAAAAGGAACGCAACTCTTCTGTTAGTTGGTGCGCTTTGGGAGAGGCACTGGGCTTTTTTTCAACAAATATGCGTGAGACCATTCCGAAACTTTCTGCCTGCTCTACTGTTTTCTCATGAACTCTGATTGGCGCCAAGCGCACGCTTTCCAATATCATGGCGCATCGTTGCTCCATCAAAGCGCACCTGCTCCGCAAGAGCATAAGCTTTATTAATGGCGGCTTCGAGGGAAGGTGCTTGGGCGACCGCGTTTATGACGCGACCGCCATTCGTCACCAACTCGTTATGCTGAGCGTCCGTTGCCGGGCCCGCAGCCGCGACCGCTTCAACACCCGCAGCCGCGCCCGCCACAAAAAGCTCTTCAGCGGGGCTTGTTTGCGGAAGCGTAATAGGAAATCCCTTCTCGTAAGCGACGGGATAACCCTTAGACGCAATCACCACACAGCACGATGCATCGCTGCTATTCTCGGCCGCGACCTTTTCCAAATCACCGCGCTCCGTGGCAAGCATGATATCCAGAAGATTAGATTGCAGAAGGGGCAAGACGGTCTGGGTTTCAGGGTCGCCAAAACGACAGTTATACTCCAGCACCTTGGGTCCATCAGCAGTCAACATCAAGCCAAAAAAGAGGCAACCGTGAAATGGGTGGCCTTCCGCCTGACATCCCTCAATCGTTGGAAGAAAGATATCCTCCATGCATCTGCGCGCCACATCCTTGGTATAAAAAGGGTTGGGGGCAATGCAGCCCATACCGCCCGTGTTGGGCCCTTCATCATTATCAAACGCGCGCTTATGATCCATGGAAGAAATGAGTGGCTTGATGGATTCTCCATCACTAAAAGCGAGGACGGAGATTTCCGGGCCTTCTATATACTCTTCAATGACAATGGTTTTGCCACTTGATCCAAACGCCGCCTCGCTCATCATGTGATGAATGGCACGCGTGATTTCTTCCCGCGTCTTGCAGATGATGACGCCCTTTCCAAGAGCCAAACCGCTTGCCTTTACTACGGTTGGCACGGGGCATGTCTCAGCGTATGCAAGCGCTTCTTCTTCATCCGAGAAAACCCTGAAAGCTGCGGTAGGAATGTTGTACTTTTGCATGAACTCTTTTGCATAGGCCTTAGAGCCCTCAAGCTGCGCCGCCGCTTTGGTGGGTCCAAACGTAGCGATCCCTTCATGGTTCAGAGCGTCAACCATACCCAAAACAAGAGGGTCGTCGGGCGTTACAATCACAAGGTCAAGCGCCCGCTCTTTTGCAACGTTAACTACGCCTGGAATGTCTGTGGCTTCAACGTCAACACACGTTGCCAGCTCTGCAATCCCGCCATTACCCGGCAACGCAACGATTTCTTCAACGCGCTCATCTTGAGCAAGCTTCCAGACGATGGCGGCTTCTCTTCCACCAGATCCTACAACACCAATTTTCATCGCACCCTCTTGATTCTTTCTCTAACGCTTAACACGCTTCCACTTTCTTAATGATGGAAGAGACGGACGCCATTCATCACCATCACCATGTTATGCGCATCAGCAGCAGCCGTTACGTCCGCATCCCGCACCGATCCTCCCGCTTGCACCACGTACTTCACACCAGAACGAGCAGCACGCTCGATATTGTCGGCAAAGGGGAAGAACGCATCAGATGCCAGAGAAACGTTTGCGCGAGTAGAAAGCCACTCTTGTTTCTGAACGTCCGTGAGCGGCTCAGGACGAACAGAGAAATACTTCTGCCATATTCCATCTGCAGTAACGTCCTCTTCATTCTTATTGATGTAAGCATCGATCACGTTGTCGCGAACAGGACGCGCGACGGAATCAAGAAATGGGAGATTCAACACTTGAGGACATTGGCGCAAGAACCACGTATCGGCTTTGCTTGCCGCAAGCCGCGTACAGTGAATCCTACTTTGCTGTCCAGCACCTATGCCTATGGTCTGCCCATCAAAGGCAAATGCAACAGAATTAGACTGCGTATACTTCAGCGCGATGAGCGCCACGAGCAAATCATCTTTAGCATCTTGAGGCAATTCTTTGTTAGCGGTCACAATGTCTTCCAGGATCGATGCTTCTAGCTTAATGTTGTTATGACCCTGTTTAAACGTAACGCCAAATACGTCTTTTGTTTCCTCCTCGCGCGGGACGTACGTTGGATCAATCTCCACAACGTTGTAGTTTCCCTTGCGTTTCTCTTTAAGGATGGCAAGGGCTTCCGGCGTATAGGAGGGAGCGATAATGCCGTCTGAAACCTCGCGCTTGATGAGGCTTGCGCACGTTTCATCGCATGTGGTAGAAAGTGCAATCCAATCCCCAAACGAACTAAGGCGATCCGTCCCGCGAGCACGCGCATATGCGCAAGCAATGGGGCTTTTGTCCAAGCCAGCAATGTCGTCTGTGAAGGTTGCGCGCTTCAAGTCTTCTGAGAGAGGCTTGCCAAGAGCAGCGCTTGTGGGAGATACATGCTTAAATGATGTGGCGCATACAACTCCGGTTGCCTCTTCTGCCTCCCGAACAAGCTGCCATGCGTTAAACGCATCCAGGAAGTTGATGTAACCAGGGCGCCCATTGAGTACGCGCAGCGGTAGATCACTCCCGTCTCGCATAAAAAGGGATGCGGGAGTTTGATTGGGATTGCAACCGTATTTGAGTTCGAGTTCTTTCATGAAAGTCCTTTGGCCTGCTTGGTTCTTAGCTGTCCTTCGCTGCCGACACTACTGATGCTTATTAATAATCGTGGAATCAATCTCGCCCGTCTCCGTGAAGATAGATGCTGCGTAGAGTGAAACCTTATTCGCATCGTTAAGGCTCTCCCAAACATCGCCTGCCATGGTTAAGGCATCATTCCAGGGCACTTCCGTACAAAGCGGCTCCCCTTCAAATGAGGGCACCGGACTGCCTCCTCCCGCATAGGTACTGATGAAGTGTCCTTGACCGGGCTGCGGCTTATCGTAGTGGAAAAAGAATCGCTCTTCCGTATTCTCATTCCCCTCGCAGGTTTTCAGAATAGAAAGCACGTAGGTGCCTTCTGGATTTACGACTCCAGAGATGCGTGGCGTCCAGTTGGGGGCATCCGGCTCAAACGTGCGCGTCGCCAGTGCCGCCTCCATTGTCTCGTTTCGTCCGAGAAAATCGCGGAGCGTGTCAGTCTGGTCGCCATTGGTCATGATAAAACGACCATCCGCAAGGCGGCGCACCGGATGATAAATAATGAGAGAAGGATCCTCTAATTGTGCAGGATCATACGCTTGGGTTTTAATGCCGTCTGGCGTAGGCACAAAGATTCGATTTTGTGAATTCTTAGATCTCCCCATGATGAAGTAGACAACATACGTAGCGAGATTGTCTTGGGACCTTCCTATAAGGATTCCGCGCCCAGGATAAGGTTTTTTTGCTAAGTAATCTGTGATAGCTATCATGCTTGCGCCCTTTCGAACGTTTCTTGCTCTCGCCCGCGCGCTTCTGGTTCCTTCTCGCAAAGGGTGCGCGCTACATCCTCCGTCACTTGGGGCAAAAGGAGCCATTCCGCTTCTTCCATCACGCGCCTCTGGAGAGTTTTGGGCGTATCGTCATCTCGTACGTCGACCGCTTTCTGCGCGATAATGGCTCCTCCATCCACCACCTCGTTTACGTAGTGCACTGTGGCGCCCGTCACTTTCACGCCTGCAGCAAGAGCCGCCTCATGTACGTGAAGCCCCCAGAAACCTTTCCCGCAAAACGAGGGAATGAGCGAAGGGTGTATATTGATAACCGGCCCTTTGAACTGAGCAAAGAAATCTGGTGTCAAGATGCCCAAAAAACCCGCGAGCACCACCATGTCAATCTCGTTCTCACGAAGCACTCCAACCAAGCGTTCAATGTAGTGCTTATCCTTCCGGCAAAGCACTTCACTTGGCACCTGTGCACGTTCCGCACGCTCTAAGGCACCAATTCCGGGCTTATCGGCTATGACGAGTGCTAGGTTTACATGCGGCAGCTTGCCCGCTTGAGATTGGTCGAGAAGTGCCTGGAGATTTGTTCCGCCTCCAGATACTAAAACGGCAACGCGCGCTGCTAGCATAAAACGATGCCCTTCTGAGATGAATCCTCTTCTGATGCCACCTCGCAGGTGGGATGAACCTCACCCAAGACATACGCGTCCACTCCCGTCTCGCGGAGAGCGGCCAGCGCAGTATCTACCTCATCTGCCCCAACAAGAGCAATCATTCCCACTCCCATATTGAATGTGTTGAACATATCATGCTGAGAAATATCGCCAGCATCCTGCAAATACGTAAACACGCGCGGAACTCTCACGTCATGCTTCTTAATAACTGCATGCATTCCTTGAGGAAGGGCGCGTGGAATGTTTTCGTAAAAGCCACCGCCCGTTATGTGCGCAACTGCATGAATATCTACGTGCTCCATAAGATGCAGAATAGGTTTCACATAGAGAGCCGTAGGTTCAAGTAGTGCTTCGCGTAATGAGAGACCATCAAGCTTCTCTACGGGAGCCTCAACATTGACCTCCTCTATGTTGGTGACAGAACGAATGAGCGAGAATCCATTGGAATGCGGTCCGGTTGAAGGAAGTGCAATGAGCACATCACCCGCCTGCACCTTCTGCGGGTCCAGCATTTTCTTCCTATCGACAATGCCCACACAAAAACCGGCTACATCAAAATCATCTTCTGCCATAAGACCGGGATGCTCGGCTGTCTCGCCGCCGATAAGCGCGCATCCTGCTTGTACGCAGCCCTCTGCCACACCTTCAACGATGCTCGCAATCCTTTGCGGCTCGTTCTTACCGCACGCAATATAGTCAAGGAAAAAAAGTGGACGAGCGCCAACGCAAACAATATCGTTGGCGCACATAGCAACACAGTCAATGCCAATTGTGTTGTAAATGCCTGCAAGCTGTGCAAGGCGGATCTTGGTACCCACCCCGTCGGTGCCGCTGACAAGCACAGGCTCTTCCATATCATGAAAGCCCGCAAGGGGGAACGCTCCGCCAAAGCCGCCAATTGCTTCCGTCATCTCTTGAGGGAGGGTGCGCGCAATGTGTCGTTTCATCAGTTCAACGGCTTCGTATCCCGCCTGGATATCAACGCCGGCCTTTGCATAGGCATCTGAATGACTCTTTTCCATACCGCTCTTCCTCGTCTCCTGTATCTACATCAAAACCGGCTTTATACCGCCTTGGTCTCCTGAAGCGAAAACACCGCTCTTACTTGCTATTCCTTGCCGTTAAAGCAATACGTGCATATGCGTTCTTTAGGAAGGCCAATGGCTTCAATGAGTCCATCAAGGGATTGGAAGCCCAAAGAGCTAAAGCCCATCTCTTCACAAATCGTTTTCACCAAACATTGGCCGCGCTCAGAGGCAATGTTGGCATATTCTTCCAAATGCTTTTGGCCTTCGTCGCCCTCCAGCTCCTGAATGACGCGCCTTGCAATGAGTTCCATCTCACCTGTTGAGCGCGAAAATGTAAGGTATTTGCAGCCATACATAATGGGCGGACAGGCTGAGCGAATATGAATCTCCTTCGCGCCACACTTATAGAGAAAGTCAATCGTTTCTCTGAGTTGCGTTCCGCGCACAATGGAGTCGTCCACAAAAAGAAGGCGCTTATCTTTGATGAGCTCCAAAACAGGAATCTGCTTCATCTTGGCAACTTTATTGCGCGCGCCTTGCGTGATGGGCATAAAGGAACGGAGCCACGTAGGCGTGTATTTTATGAAGGGGCGGCCAAAAGGTAGGCGCGCCTCATTAGAGTAGCCAATAGCATGGGGGACCCCAGAATCGGGAACGCCCGCTACCCAATCCAGTTCCGGAAGCGGGCCTCGTTCTGCCTCATCGCGTGCCATAATGGCGCCGTTTCTGTAACGCATGACCTCAACGTTGACGTCATCATAGTTAGAATTTGGGTAGCCGTAATAGACCCAGAGAAATGAGCAGATTCTCTCGGTATCGCCAGCGGGAACTAGAGATTTCACCTCGTCTTTTGTGATAGAGCAGACTTCAGCTGGTCCCAACTCTTTACAGGTGGTGTAGCCTAGCTTCTGATACGCAAAAGACTCAAAGCTCACCGCGTAACCATATTCGTTTTGCGCAATGAGAATTGGTAAGCGTCCATACTTGTCACGGGCCGCAATGATCTCGTTTTCGCGCAGGATCAAAATAGTGATGGACCCCTCTATGGCCTCCTGTGCAAACTGAATGCCCTCTACAAGGGTCTCTTTTTGATTAATGAGCGCAGCCACCAGTTCTGAGATATTAACTTCCCCAGAGCTCATCGCCATGAACTGATTACCACTGGTGCCCAAAATTTCTTCGATAAGCTCATTTGCATTGGTGATAGCACCTACCACAGCAAGCGCAAACACGCCCAGATGCGATTTAACGAGAAGCGGCTGGGGGTCAGAATCTGAAATGGCGGCAATGGCTGTGCGGCCCCTAAACTTTGCTAAATCGTGCTCAAACTTAGCGCGAAACGGCGTGGAAGAAATGTTGTGAATTTGCTTGATGTACCCCTGCTCATCGTCGTAGGAAATCATCCCGCCACGACTAGTCCCCAAATGCGAGTGGTAATCAACGCCGTAAAAGACGTCCTCTATACAGTCACGTTTGAGGGCTGCACCAAAAAAACCACCCATTCCTTACGCCTCCTCGCCAAAGACACGGCGCATCATTTCTTGGTACGCATCCTCCACGTTTCCAAGATCGCGGCGAAAGCGATCTTTGTCCAGTTTTTCGTTGGTCTTACTGTCCCAGAAGCGGCAGGTGTCTGGGGAAATCTCGTCTGCAAGCACAATCTCGCCAGAGAGCGTGCGTCCAAACTCAAGTTTGAAATCAATCAGGCGAACGCCTAGGTCAGCAAAGTAGCGCCTGAGCTCATCGTTCACCTTAAGTGCCATAGTACGTATCTGCTCAATCTCAGTAGGCGTGGCAAGGCCTAGAGCGAGCGCGTGGGAGGTATTAAGAAGCGGGTCATGTAAGTCATCATTTTTATAGGAGAACTCAAAGGTAGGCTCCGCAAACTCAATCCCTTCTTCTACGCCATAACGCTTGGCAAAAGAACCGGCGGAAACGTTTCTCACGATAACCTCAAGGGGAATAATTTCAACGCGTTTCACCAACGAGTCAGTATCAGAAAGTTCCTCTACAAAGTGAGTGGGAATGCCTGCTTTTTCAAGGTGGCGCATCAGGTGGTTGCTCATGCGATTATTCACCACGCCCTTGCCGCGGATGGTACCTTTTTTTGTCCCATCAAACGCGGTAGCATCATCCTTGTAGGAGACGATAACAAGAGTGGGATCGTTTGTCTCAAAGACCTTCTTGGCTTTTCCCTCATAGAGTTGCTTTCCTTTTTCCACGTTCATCCTTTCCATATGCTTGAGGCCAAGCGCGCTTAATTCAGCTTCATTCAACCTAATCCAAAAATTCCTGCTCTATCGTTTTATCGGCGGTAAGTACGGTGTCTGCCTGGGCTTTTTTCTCGTTCAACAATAGGTCTGCAAGAGAGGGATCCTCCACAGCCAAAATTTGTACCGCAAGGATCGCCGCGTTTTTTGCCGCATCAATACCCACGCAGGCAACGGGAACCCCGGGGGGCATTTGTACCGTAGCGAGCAGAGCATCCAGGCCATCCAAAGACTTACTGGTAAGAGGCAAGCCAATTACGGGAAGCGTTGTGTGAGCAGCAAGCACACCTGCAAGGTGCGCCGCCATGCCTGCCGCAGCTATTATTACGCCAAAGCCAGCCTCGCGCGCATCGCGGGCGAAGGTGGCCGCCTCTACGGGCGTTCTGTGAGCTGAATAAACGTGTATTTCAAAAGGGATTGAGAGCGATTTGAGTGTGTTTACCGCGCCTTTTAGCTTATCTGCATCTGAAGCGCTTCCCATAACAAGGGCAACTTTTTTCATGAAAACCTTTCTAAGATACTGCCGAAAAAGGTCGCACAATCGCGAAACACTACTTTAGCGCAAGGCACATATTCGCTGCCCGAGAATAGCGAGTTTTTTAGCCTCGTGACTTGCCAAGAAGCGCGCTAACAAGATGCGCTTGCTTTGAGAAGCTTGTCGTAATAGGCAGTGAATTCGCTTGTTACCACACCGTTCGAATCGCCCACGATGCCGTGCTCATCTGAAACGAGGAAAATTTCGTCGTAGGCGGAACCTGACGGAGTGCACATCTGAGTCTTTCGGTCTTGATTTTGGTCTTGCACGTCTTGTTTGGAAGATGCCCTGGACGCCTCTTCTATATGCTCTATGAACTCCGGATCAAACGTAACCTCATAGCCTTTGGTTTTGGCCAAATCTAATATGAGTGAGTTGAGTCCCGAGAGAATGCTTCGGTGGGGAACGCCAATGATTAATCGTGGCTTTGCATGGACGGAATCGCTCCTGCCACCACTACAATCGGCGGCATCCCTGGCAGTGTTTTTGGTGCCATCAATATGGACCGCCCAAAGAGCCTCTGGCGCAACGCCTGTTTGCGATGATTCCTTTTGAGCCAGCTGTGCACGCTCTATAAGGAAAGCGCAATGAGGAACATCCGTAGAATCAGCATCAGAATTAAGGGCTAGCGCGTGGTAAGGCCCGATGCTCATTGCCGCTTTTCCTTCCTCGTCCACCACAAGCATGAGGACGCCATTTTTCTCGTTTTCGTTCTTAGGTTTAAGCGTCCATTCAATATGCTGTTTAGCCCATCCCACCAGCTCAGGCGTAACAGGTTTTCCCTTAACCGAGCGCGCTGCAAGAGCTTTCATATGCCGCCCCAACAGAGGGAGCACGCCTTGAGACAAACGCCATCTGCAGACGAGAACGGGCTTGCCTATGGTTATTCTCTTTTCTTGCTGATCGACCATGTTCTACGCCCTCTCTCAATCTCGCTAGCGTGCATTTCATCTTATAATAAGAAATATGAAGCAGAACCCTCGTAACACAAACAATTCCAGCATTCAGGGCGCATCAGCCAAGTCTCTCCCAAACCCTGAGGAGATCTATCCCATCCCGGGATATGAAGATGAGATCTATGTAAAGCCCACAATCACCAATCCAAACATTGTTGTGGGAGATTTCACCTACATTGCGGACAAGGATTTTGAGAGCCACGTCACGCATCTCTATGAATGGAACGGCGATAAGCTCATCATTGGGAAGTTTTGCCAAATTGCCGCAGGCGTTGAATTTGTCATGAATGGTGCCAATCACCAAATGAATGCCGCTTCTACCTATCCCTTTTTCGCAATGAAGGATTGGGACGCCAAACAGCCTGCTCAAGAGGATATGCCCCTCAAAGGCGACACCATCATTGGCAACGATGTATGGATTGGTCAAAACGCCACTATTCTCCCCGGTGTCCACATTGGCGATGGGGCAATCATTGGTGCCAACAGTGTTGTAGGCAGCGATGTTGGGCCTTACACCATTGTTGCCGGGAACCCCGCTAAGCCTTTGAAGAAGCGCTTCGATGAAGAGCTCACGAACCTACTGCTGGATTTCAAATGGTGGGACAGGCCTATTGAAGAAATCAAAGGCCTTATCCCCCTTCTTACAAGCCGCGATCTTTCGGAACTAAGACGTACGCTTGCAACCAACAATAAATAAGTGTCTTTTCTCGCGAGCGCTGTACCTCTCGCAAAAATGAAGGAACTCTGGTCCGCAGAAGCGACTTGAGCGGCACCACTCAACAACTCAGACCGTTGTTTCAAAAATAAAAAAGACCAAGGATGTGAATACCCTTGGTCTTTGCTCATTATCTGGCGGGATGTAAGGGGATCGAACCCTCGACCTCTGGCGTGACAGAACGGACTTCTGACACTATCGGGTTTTAGTCCCATCATTTGAACGGGTAACCAGATACTTCCAAAAGCATTATCGTTGATTTCGATTCGAGTGACAAATATGGTCTCTGAACTGGTGTTTTATGAGTGTACAAGAGGCAACTTAAGATTTTAGTATTTGCCTGGAGTAAGCTCCTTCGGACTCGGACTAGCTCGCAGCGCGTGATTTGCTCGTAACGAATAGGACGTTTAGGACGTTTAAGCGGTTTAAGCCTCGTGAAGCCAGCCCTATTTTCAGCCCCATTTTTGATAATGCCTTAAACAGCAGACCTAAAAACAGCCCTATTTTCTAGATGCTGGATAGACGCAAATGCGTATGGCAGGCATAAAAACCTTCACTTCAAATGTCGTTAATGATGACGCCAGTTTGGACAACCTACTCCTTTTTGTAATCCTCCAGGATTAGCATCCCATATATGCCCACACAGTTTGCAACGAGTCCTGATTTTCGTTCTTGATGTTTGATAATCTTCAAGGAGTTCAATGTTTGGATTGATAAACTCAACTCTCTTTCTGAACTCCTCAGGATTTACTCTCCGTTTGATACCTCTATTACGCTTAACGCATTCGGGGCAACCTTTTGAAAGTAAAACCTTATTCGGGCGTGCTCGCCATATATTCCCACATTCCGCACACTGAAAGTTAATCGAAACATTTCCGTGAGTGTAGCGCTCCAGTACCTTAATCTTGAGATTCTTTCGTTGAAGCTCTTCTACAAAGTGTTCATGGGTCTTTGTCTGCTTTTTCGCTCGAGTTCTATTTGCGCATCTTGGGCAGTTGTGTCCTTGCAAAAGATTTTGAGGAGTCGCACTCCATTCGTGTAAACACTTTTTACATCTTGCCTTGATCTTCTTTAAGCGATCAGTATATTGCCCTGTTATCTCTATTGCTGGATTAATGTCGGCCATTTCCTCGACAAACTCATCATGGGACATGCGCTTTGAATATTTCAATGCCTTGGCATCAATCTGATTCCAATGCTCTTCCTGAAAATCTATCTTTAAATCAGGATCGCAAAGGAACAGAATCTTCTCAACCAGCTCCTTCAGCGTCCTATGTCCAGCTTCTTCAGCCAATGCATCCGTGTACAGGAGACGATCTTCTGCTTGGGATTTTTCCGCTATATCGACAGGCACTGTGTCATAGATGATGATGAGCCGAATCCCTTTCGAAAGACATAACTCTCTTTTCTTGTCATCTTCGGCAAGCTTGTCCTTGTGCCAAAACCAGCCACCTGGTTCTATGGCAAGCTGATAATCGGGAAGGAGGATATCAAGCTCCTTCCCGAT
This sequence comes from uncultured Atopobiaceae bacterium, assembly GCA_910579165.1. GTDB lineage: Bacteria > Actinomycetota > Coriobacteriia > Coriobacteriales > Atopobiaceae > MGBC105563. The sequence goes on along the minus strand of CAJTTF010000001.1, from coordinate 91,325 downwards.
TGCCTTTTTGTCGCGTGATACAACCTTTCCCTTGCCGAGCTTATGTTCAAGTGCATAAAAAAGAAACTGCTCCATATACGAGGTTCCAGATATTGCGCATTTAGGGCAGCCACGCCCATTAAGCAGCGACTGAGGAACAGCAAACCAATCATTGCCACAAACCCGACAACGAAACTCAAGTTTCGTATGGCTATTAACGTATCTACCCAACACCTCAACTTTCGGTTAACATTCTTTAGCTCTTTTACAAAAGCTTCATGAGATTTACTTAACGCTTGGACGATCTCTTGCTTGCGGCAAACAGGGCAACCAGAAGATCTAAGCAAGGTTACAGGAGGCTTATCCCAGTGATGATTGCATATACGGCAGCGACAGCTTATGGGAGTATTTGAATCAACGTATTCTCCCCGAACCTCGATAGTTGGAAATCTTTCAGCAGCAATATCAAAAAACCTAGCTGCTCTCTTTTCTTTCAACTCCTTTTTGCGGCATTTAGGACAAAAACAGTTTTTTTCAAGTGCAGACGCAATAGCAGTCCATTCATAGCCACATACCTCACAACTACATGAAACTTCATCATGTGCAGTAACATATGAGGACTTCAAAACAATACTAGGATTCTTGGCATGAATCCGACTCAAAAATTCGTTATGGCTTATGGGAGATCTTCCGGGCAAGTTCTTTCTTGCACAAAGAGGGCAGCCGTGTCCTTTTCTTAATGTACTGGGATTTGCGTTCCACTCGTTACCACAGGAGTCGCACCTGCAGAGAACCTTATGCTTCGTATCCTTATAAGTACCTAGAATCGTTATGTTAGGAGCGACTTGTTCTACCTCAGACTTAAATTCCTCATGTGACTTTCTGTCGTTTCGATATCCAGAACAATCAATACAGCCTGCACCATGAAGCAAATTGCCTGCATTGGCACTCCATACACGATTGCACTTACGGCATTGCACCTTGACGCGTTTGCCAACTCCAGCATATAGCCCCAGGATTTTGATATCTGGATTAACCCTGCTCATCTCTGAGACAAATTGCTCTTGAGTTCTTTTTAGAGCCATGCATAATATCCTAAATCTAACTATTTAACCCATAATAATGGGATAAATGCCTAAGTTAAAGACCGTGGGTAATCTTCTCTAATAAACAATAAAATGCAATGCTTCAAAGGCAAGAGCGATACTTTTGGCTTTACTGTCAAACAGCCACAGTAGACGAGCTCCGGCACGACCCGTCGGAGATCTAACGGATTTGGCTTGAAAATCAAAACGAATAAGACGTTTTAGACCGTTTAGGACGTTTAAGCCCCGTGGAGTCAGCCCCAAACAGACCTAAAAACAGCCCTATTTTGTGTTTTTTGGAACCGGATGATAAAAAATCAGGAGCCAAAAACGACTCCTGACCTCGTGTTTTAATGGCGGGATGTAAGGGGATCGAACCCTCGACCTCTGGCGTGACAGGCCAGCGCTCTAACCATCTGAGCTAACACCCCACTTGGTGTATGCCGCATGAATGCTCATGCAGCGCGGTTGCTATTATACATATATAAACTAGTGTTCAGTTGTGAATATCAAACTTTACGCAAGCGAAATAGTATCAGTAACATCATTGTCAAAATTTAATACCAAGTTTGAACCATCCAGAGATGCTGAAGCAATAGAGCCATCCCCTTGCACGGGCTCGTTGTCTCCACGGGTCAGCACATCAGGGATGGAGGCGTCTGCATTGACCCACACCATAACTTTCCATGAATTGTTGAGGTTCTCAGGGATAACAAACGCGCCGTTATAAAGGACAACGGTTACGGGAGTTCCCTCAAGCGAGAAGATTGTAATGGCAGAGGATCCATCATTGGTAGAGCGTACAAAGGCCCACGTGCCGTCCTCCTGCTGAGCAATCCTATAGGTATAACCGTCGTATTCAATGCCCTCTTCACTTTTTGCCTGCGTTTGTTCCACGCGCTGAGAAGGTTCAAGGGAGGTTGAAGGGGCGTTGAGAGCCGCCACAACAATCCCAATAAGAAGCGCCACGACAATGGCCGCGCAGCTACAAAGCCCTATAAACACCGGGCGCGTCATTTTCTTGCGTGGAGCCATATGTTTCTTCACGCGAGGACGCACGCCAGCCTTTATCCGCGATTTTTTAGAATGATCCTGAAGCTGTTTACGCACCATTTGAGAGGTTTCTGCTTTATGCGCACGGTCTTGGATAACAGCTCCTTCGCCTGACGTGAGTGTTTCAAGAGGCTCAATTGTATTGGGATCAATCTTGACTGGACGAGGCGCGCCCTGCCCCGTCTCGCCCATCTCATCAGGGGCTACATGCTCGGTAGCTTTTGGAATGAAACGTTCTGCCATTATGCTCTCTATCTTTTATGCTCGTCATATCTGACGTGCAACACTTGCAAGCGTAAAGACTGTTCCATGCGTTGCAAGATGGTGCTGTTTTTGCTCGCGCACCTACAGAAGTGCCATGGCGAAAACAAAAGTGCTCCCCTTGCAATCGCTGGTGGCGTGGTGCAATTGCTAGGGTAGCACAGAAGGCATTGCGTTGTTATGAAAGATTAAAAGGCTGCCCTTAGGCGACAGGAATCATGATGTTGCACGCAAGAGGAGCCCTTTGCTGATGGTATAGCAAATGAACAAGTAGATACTATAAACAGAAAGGAAAACGAGCGCTGCAGCCAAGGATGATTCAACAATGCTAAAAGGCATGAGCAGATTTGCAACTTTTTCCACTTGCACCATTGCCACAGCTGCAATGCCAAATCCAACGACGAGCGGGAGTAAAAAATAGAAAAGGATTTGTGCCACCAACGTTCCTTTAAGCAAGGGGTAGGGAGTTCCCAAATCCCAAAGAAGGCGATACCGGCCAGCAGAATCTGACACGTTGGTGAGCATCTGTATAGCAACTATAGTGGCTACACTCATGACGAGGATAAAACCAATGTAGGCAGCTAAGTATCCAACAAGACCTGTTACGGATTGGGCCTGTTGAATGATGGTGTCTTGTAGTGAGATGAGCGATATCTGGAGGGGCACGCTTCCAAACAGCCTAAAAGCGCCAATGTTTTCATCGGTAGGATGCGCTTGGTTGTAAGCATCTTCTGAAGCTTGGCAATAGTCCTGAAACGCCTTCGCTTGATCCTGCGACGCCACCATCTGAAGAGAAAAGGAATGAGGGATGCACTGTGCCGCAACGTCATCAGGGACAATAAGGGTTGTTGTATTGCCACCATACCCCATATCCACCAGTGCTGCAGTTTTATCGGAAATGGCTGTAATCTTTGCCGGAGCAAGATTCGTTCCAGCCACATTGATAGAACACCCTTCTGAGAGCGCCCTCTCCAAAACCAAGGCAAGGGCTCTTCCTCCAGTATTTGCGCTTACCGCGTAACGTCCAGTAGGAAGACTGAGCGTTGGGGCTCCCAGAAGTTGACACGTTTTGTTATAGCAACTTAGCGGCTCAATACGAAGTGGGGTAATACCAAAGCTCGCGGAAGATCCCATGACCTGATCTCTTTCTTCTTCGCTTCCATACTGAAGAAAGGTTGCTAAAACTGGAGCATTCGGCGCAATCTGAGATGCATAGCTCTCTGGGTTTTCACTTTGGAGCGCTTTATAGTAGACCTCTTGAACGCCAGGGTCAAAAAAGAGATTGGCCTGGTTTGCCTTTGTGTTGAAGCGGCAAACATCAAGTCCGCGCGCTCTTAATAGATCTGCAGCGTCAGGAATGGTTCCTCCTTTTGCAGGACTCTGGATCAGAGGAGCTCCGTCGTCTGCAATAAACGTTCCTGAAATAGTGGCGGTGTAGGGCACCGTCCTATCAAGATCAGCGCTTGTTCCAATGGCTATGCCAAGACCAGTCGAGACTGATGTGATAGCAAGGAAAAGCACCAAACATACCGTCCCCATGGAAAAGGAATTTGAGGTAATCCGGCTAGCAACCTGTCTGATGGTGAACATCCGCAGACCTTTGTAGTAAAAGCGTTGTGCACGCGTTGCAATAAGAACAAAGAGCGACGGGCCTGCAAAGAAGAGCGCATAAACTCCAATGATCATAAGAAGCGTGGTGACGAGAAAATCAATCAGGCTCTCTGAACCGCCCTTGTTAACAGCGTCCAGAGGAAATCCTTGTATGCTCAACCTTACACATGCAAAGAGGAGCAAGGCAATGCCTGCAACCCCCACACAAAGCGCAATCCAGCCCTTCCTAAGCCGCTGCTCTTCGTTCATGCGTGCACCCTTAAATAGTTTTTCAAGATTTAAATGGCGCAAACTAAGAAGATTCAAAAGCAGCGTTATCAGAAAGGTGATCCCAAAGCAAAGCACAACCAGCTGCAAAGCTTCCCAGGAGAGAATGAAATGGAAATTAGTGACAGCATTTTGAAAAAGTGCCGCTGAGACAAAGATTAGGAATTGAGAAAGAACAACGCCCACCGCAATTCCCAGTGCAAGGGCCATCACAAAGCAGATAGCCGTTTCGCCCATCATGATGAGTGACACCGTAGTCTTTCTCATTCCCAGTAGCTCATACAAGCCAAACTCTTTCTTGCGGCGTTTCAGGAGATAGTTATTTGCGTACACCATAAGGAATCCCAAAATGACGGCGAGCCCAACAGTGAGACCTTTCAAAAGAGTTGCCATCAGCTGAAAAACATCTGAGAGGCTCTCGGATAGAAACGACGCCTGCAGTCCTATGGTGTTGAAGGCATAAAAGACAGCAGCGGACAGAGCAACGGTAAAGAAAAAGATTCCGTAGTCGCGGAAGTTTTTCTTAAGGTTGCCGATGAACAATTTAGCGTACATTTTGACCTCCAATCACTGCTACAACATTCATGATGGATTCAAGAAATGCTTGGCGCGTTAGTTCTCCTCTGTAGAGTTCGCTAAAGATTTCTCCATCTCTAATAAAGAGAACGCGCTTGAAAAAGCTCGCCGCAAATGCATCGTGTGTAACCATAAGGATAGTTGCACCATGTATGGCATTAAGAGCCTCAAAGCACTCTAAAAGAATCTTGGAGTTTTTTGAATCGAGCGCTCCGGTGGGTTCATCGGCAAGAACGAGAGACGGATTGGTGGATATTGCACGCGCAGCTGCTGCTCGTTGGGCCTGTCCACCGGATACCTGATAGGGATACTTGTTTGCAATATCAAGAATATTCAGTTCTTTTTGAAGATCATGAACGCGCTGCGCAATGTCGCGTGACTTTTCGTGAGAAATGCAGAGCGGTAGCGCGATGTTCTCTTGGCAGGTAAGCGTATCGAGCAAGTTAGCGTCTTGAAATATGAAGCCAAGCTGCTTACGTCGAAAATCGGCCACGGCAGTGGACTTCATGCGCGCAACGTTTTCACCAGCGATGAAAATTTCACCAGCTGTTGGAGAGTCAATTGTTGCTATGCAATTGAGTAACGTTGTTTTCCCTGAGCCGGATGGGCCCATGATGGCAACCATCTCACCCTTATGTACGTCAAACGAAACCCCCGCAAGTGCTTTGGTTTGCGACCCCCTACGCAGACCGTAAATCTTTTGGAGGTTCTGTACGCTTAAGATTTTTTCGTCAGCAGACGTGCTGCTGGCAGCGCTCGTTGGCATGGAAGTAGAACGTGCTGTATCCTGCCTCTGTTTCTCTTTGTCTTGCATGTCTGTAGCTAGTTTCTTAGCCATATTTAACTCCCTTGTGTGTATAGCAATCGCAGTTGCATTGGAAAAACACCAAGAAGGTTATAGAGAAAGAGACTCAACTGCCATCGCTTTTGCTTACAAATGGCTTACATTTTTGTAAGGATTGCCGCAAACGAACAAAACTAAGAGCGCGATTTTTCTTGGGGAAAAATAAGATTAATTTGCGTATAGGATTCCTTGTGCTCCTGAGAGCTTTGACTCGTTAACTCTACGCGAAAACCCTGACGTTCTGCAATTTTAGAAACAAGATAGAGTCCTATTCCCGTTGCTTTGTGCTGGGTTTCCTCACGACCGTTTTGCCCCACATAGCCCTTATCGAAGACGCGGTGGATATCCTGCGTAGGAATGCCAACCCCCTGGTCTTTTATAGAGAGCGTAACGCATTCGTCCGCTTTGCCCTTGTTGGAAGTGTGCGCCGTAAAGCTGAGATCGACCTTGTTTCCTTGCGAGTACTTGCAGGCATTATCGATAATCTGGCCCAATGCAAACACAATCCATTTGGCGTCACATATGACACTCAGCTCTTTAGGGCGAATGTTTTTTTTGATCGTGGCGTTGTGAGCGATAAGAGTATTTTTTCTATTGGTAAGTGCTTCGTTTATAAGCTTGTCCACCCTGTGCGAAGCAAGTACGTAGTCCTTATTGACACCATAGGAGCGAGCGTAGAAAAGCGCTTGTTCAACGTAGGCATGTACGCGTTGAAGTTCCTCAAAGATGGCTTCGCTTTTTGGTGAAGTCTCCGTTGATGCCATAAGAGTAGCTGCGGCGAGGGGTGCTTTGACCTCATGGCTCCACGTTTCTATATAGTCGCGATACTCATGCGCGTCTCGGGCGGCCTCGGCAATGCGAAGTGTTGCGTCCTGCTCTATCGCGATGAGCGCATCGAGCGTCTGTTTTTCTGGATAGCGCAATACTGCATCCGCGCGAAGCGTTCCCTCTCCCCAAAGAAGCGAGGGGTCGTTTGCGTTGAGCGGATTTCGTTGGCGCTGAGCAAGTAAGGCCTGAAGAAGCTCATAGGAATCGTTGCCACTCTCTATCTCCACAAGAGCTCTGTAAAACCTTTTCGTGCTTGCGTATTCAAGAATGAGGGGCACGATAAAGGCCACGGCGATAAGACAGAGCAAGAATATGATGAGATCGCCAGGAAGATTTGCTAAAAGACCAACGCAAACAAAACATAGTGCCAACAGCATGCCCGCGATGAGGAGCGGTGCTTTTGCATGGAGATAAGAAAGGCCTTGTTTCATGTGTTTACGAGCTTTAAGGGGGTTGCGAGCTTTAAGCGGTTTAAGGGTCTTAAGGGGTTTCGGGGACTTCAGAGGTGTCAGACGTAGACTCTTGCAGAGAATAGCCCATTCCTCTGTGAGTCTTTATATAGTGTTTAAGACCTATTTTTTCAAAAGCCGCTCGGAGGCGATTGACGTTGACTGTCAGCGCATTATCATCAACAAATGCATCAGAATCCCATAGCGCACTCATCAACGCTTGGCGAGAAACAATGCTGCCCTGGTGTTTCATGAGGCAGGCTAAGATTCGCTGCTCGTTGCGCGTGAGCTCGCAACAGGAGTTGGTTGTGGCAAGAACTGCTTGGTCATCATTTCTCTTGATGACTCCGTTCTCCGGACAAAAGGTGAGGGCTTTATAGGACATTTCTTCCAGGGGTACATGCAAACTATAGCGGCGCATAACTGCCTCAATATGTGCCAACAGTACCTGCAGAGAGAAGGGTTTTGTGACAAAGTCATCAGCACCCATGGTCATACTAATAATCTCATCGCCTTCGCTTGTTTTGCTTGTCAAGACGATGATGGGAATATCTTCGCCACCTTTTTGGGAACGAATCTCATGTGCTATGAGGGTTCCATCAATACTGGGCAAACCAAGATCGAGAAGTGCCAAATCCGGCTTGATATCCATAATTGCTTGAGCCGCATTCTTGAAATCCGTTATGCACTGTGTTGCGTATCCGGTTTCTTCCAGCGACTCTGCAAGCGTCTTCCTCAGAGCCGCATCATCTTCAACAATAGCTATTCTTCTTTTCTTGTTGCTCATTTCCAAAGTGTTTAAATGGCTTGGCGTCCTTCGATCGCACGACCAAGTGTTACCTCATCGGCAAACTCAAGCTCGCCTCCAACGGGCAGACCACTTGCAAGGCGCGTCACTTTTATATTGAGAGGAGCCAAGTACTTTCGTGCTAAATACGTTGCGGTTGCCTCGCCCTCAACATCTGGATTGGTCGCAAGAATGACCTCCGCAACCGATCCGTCCGCAAGACGCGAGAGCAGTTCTTTGACATGAAGCTCTTCCTCACCAATGCCATCAAGAGGTGAGAAGGCTCCTCCCAAAACATGGTAAGTACCATTGTAGGAATGTGTACGCTCAATGGCCGAAACATCTCGTGGCTCAGAAACCACACAAATGATGGAATGGTCACGCCCCGAATCTGCACAGACATCGCACGTCTCGCCCGTTGCATAGCTAAAGCAAACAGGACAAAAGTGTACTAATGACTTTACATCCAATATGGCATCGGTAAGTCGTCGCGCTTCTTCCGAGTCCTTCTCAAGTAAATGATACGCAATGCGTTGAGCGGACTTGGGGCCTACTCCTGGCAGGCGCCCCAACTCATCAAGTAAACGCTGGAGAGCTTGATTTTTTATTCCGTCAGTTGGAGTCATGATTAGAAGAGGCCGCCCATTCCGCCTAAACCTCCCATGCCCATTCCGCCAAGAGCATCCCCCAGACCCGTTGAGGCGTTAATCTCGTTATCGGCAGCTTTTTGCGCAGAAGTCAGCGCGTCGTTTACTGCCGCCAATATCATATCTTGAAGCAGCTCCACGTCTTCTGGGTCTACGGCATCTTTGTCCAGCTCGATGGATTTGATGCGCATATCGCCCGAAGCGGTCACTCTAACCATGCCACCTCCGGCGCTTGCGTTGACTTCAAGGTCTTTCGTTTTTTCCTGCGCCTCTGCAAGTTGTTCCTGCATCTTTTGCGCCTGTTTCATGATTTGATTCATGTTCATGCCGCCCATACCACCCATGCCACCGCGGGGAAATCTATTTTTACTCATCTTGCCTCCTATTTTTATTTCTCTTTAATCTTCAACCGATAAAACAGTTGGGTCGGACCCAAAAGAATCAGCAATCATACTAATAACATCTTGTTCTTCTTTTGAAAGCGTCGCCGTTGCGGCATCCGCCTCTTGTGCCTTTTTCTCAGACTGCTGATGTTGATTGTAGACGGCTGCTTCCACATCGCTCGGGGCAAATGTTCCGGTCTCGCCAGGATCTTTCATTGGAGTGGCTGGTGCCGGGTCTTGAGGAATGGGGTCTGGACTCGATTCGTTGGGAGATTCAGACGGGGAGTCATCAACTACCTCTTCGATAAGCGTTTCTGGGGAAGCGGTAGGTGCCTTTTGCACGAGAGGTTCAGGGGTGATGACGGGCGAAGTAGATCCCGCAACAAAAGTGAGGGTCTTTGGAGAACCAGCCTCTCTCAGCGCTTTCTCAAGAAACTGCTTATCGCTTGCGGAGTTGAGTTTTTGTTGAGCGAATGGCGAAAAGTTCTGAACGGCAATAGTGACCACCTTCTCGTTTTCGTCTTTTACGCTTGAAGCCTGCAAGAGACTGTAGAGGGAGGGCCGTTCCTTTTGCACAGCCCGGAGAACGTGCGGCCAAGCCTGAGCGACAGGAACAGATGTTGTCGTTGGAGGCGCTGCGGGTGTTGTGGGTGCTGAAGGCGCAGGAACTGGTGCGCTTGCTGCAGGTGCTTCGGGTATTGGAGGCGCGGAAACTGGCATCTTCGCAGCGGGCACTGCAGGCGCTGCAGGTGTTGAAGGCGGGACAACGGTCGTCTTTGCTGCGGGTGTGGCGAGTGCGGAAGCTGCAGGTACTGCAGAAGGTGTCGGCTGGCGAGCGGCAGCTGCGGCGGTTGGCGTTGCAGCGGGAGTTTTTGGAGCAGCTGCTGCTTGCGAGAGCTTTGTTACTTTGTGTTGCTCAGACGGCACAGGTGCCTTCTGAGTTGAGTTGGGGGACGCCGCTTTTGTTGCGCGCGCAAAGGCAACTTCTACGTCCAGGCGAGGGTACGTGGAAAAGCGCATGTTGTGGAGCGTATCGGCAAAGAGCTCTAAAAGATCTTCTAGCTTTTCTGGACCTCCTAATTGCTCTCCCTCACGTTTCATCTCTGCTATATCTTGAGAGCCTTTATCTAAAACAATTGATTCGTCCTTGGTAATGGCCACCACATAAAGGTCTCTAAGATGAGCAGTAAGATCGCGCATGAATTGATGGATGTCTTGCCCCTCTGACAGAAGTCGTGCGAGCTCGGTGAAGAGGGCGGCTGTGTCGCGCACGGCAAGCGCTGCCGTTATGAGACCCAGATCATTATTGGTAGCTTCACCCAACAGCGCTTGGGCGTTGGCAAGCGAAAGGTCTCCTTTACCAAAAACGGAGAGCTGTTCGAGAAGCGAAATTGCGTCCCGCATCCCTCCTTGCGCGCGTCGCGTAATCAGCGCGATGGCCTCAGCATCAGCGTTGAAACCTTCCTTCTGAGCAATAGACAGGAGGTGCTTTTCAATATCTTCATTTGAAATGGCTCGAAAATCAAAACGTTGCACTCGCGACAAAATGGTGGAAGGAATCTTTTGAGGATCCGTGGTGCAGAGGACAAAGACCACGTGAGAAGGCGGCTCTTCTAGTGTTTTTAAAAGCGCATTAAAGGCCTGTGTGGTAAGCATATGGACTTCGTCGATGATGTAGACCTTTGAACGACCCTGCACAGGAGCATAATCTACGCGGTTCACTATTTCTTCGCGCACGGCATCGACGCCCGTTCTTGAAGCGGCGTCCAACTCGTAAACATCAGGATGCGTGCCTTCTGCAATAGCGGTGCATTGAGGACAAGTGCCATCGGGCAATACGCCGGCGCCCGCCTCGCAAACCATCGCTTTTGCAAGAATGCGCGCCATAGTTGTTTTCCCCGTGCCTCGGGGTCCCGTGAAGAGATACGCATGAGAGGTCCGCCCCTCCTGAATGGCGTGCTCCAGGGTATCAACCACGTGGGCTTGCCCCACAACCTGCTCAAACGTGAGAGGACGATATGCGCGATACAAGGATTCCATGGCTTCTTTTATAATCTCCGTCGTGTTTTCAATGAACGTCTATTTGGGTGTCTACTTTTTTTCTTCGTATGCCTAGCTTTTCTCGGCATCATCATTAATTGCCTGCGTTTCTTTTGGCTTCTTTCTCGAGGAGATAAAGCCTTTTAAGGCGCCTGCAGCCGCAGGGATTACTGAAATCAAAATGATACCAATAATGACCCATTCAAAGTGTGCTTGCACAAACGGAATCGTGCCAAAGAAGAAGCCCAGAAGCACAAAGATGGACGACCACACAACGCCGCCCAGGATGTTAAATCCAATAAAGCTTCGCCAACGCATACCCCCCATTCCAGCAAGGAACGGAACGAACGTGCGAATAAAAGGAAAAAAGCGACCAAGAAAAATTGACAGGCCACCCCACTTTTCCATGAAATCTTGTGACTCTTTAATGCGTTGCGGCATGAGGGCCTTGATGCGTCCCGACGCAATGAGGCGCTGTCCCAAGAAGTGGCCAATCATAAAATTGCACTGGTCGCCAATAATAGCTGCGGCCCACACAACGAGCAAAAGCTCCCAAAGAGGAAGGGCTGCTCCCGCTTCACCATGGCAAAGGACACCCGCGGCAAAAAGTAGCGAGTCGCCTGGCAAAAAAGGCATGACGACAACGCCCGTTTCAATAAACACCACCAGGAAAATGAAGGAAACTGCCACCCAGGGACCCTGTGCTATCCAGCCCTGAAGAACACCCATGGGATCATGGAGGAGCGTTGAAATGAAATCGATGAATGCCACTTTGTCTCGCTTTTGGTGTGCATGTTGGATACGGATGCCCGACGGTGACACCTTATGGCTGCTACCTTCCGGTCCTGACCAGGTTTGGAGTATGTCGTCACCCGTACCCAACACGCGCGCCACTCTTATTCATAAGAAAACCGCGGTCACTGAGTACCTAAGAAGTATAGCGTGTAGAATAAAAAGATACACTCTGAAAGAAACACTGCCCCAGACGCTTTACCGTCAACATGGTGTCTCGAAAGGAACTCTATGGCAAACGCATTACAGTCAAACAAAAAAGGCGTACCGCAGGATGCGCGTTTCATCAACAAGACATCTTTCACCAACACTCTTATTAAAAAGGCGAGTGCCATGACGGTGTCCCCCGTGCTTCGCATGAGCTACATTCTTGCAGGTATTGCCATGGGCATTATCGTCGTTGTGTTGCGCTCTCTCCAAGTAACCGACAACACCGTCACCATCATGGTGCTTTTGGTGGGACTCCTTATTGTTTGGCAGGGCTACCATCTTCCCATGGAAAACGCGCGCCGCATCATTTCGCAATTGGGCGCCCCTGACGACGACCGCAGGACGCGTACTATGTTTGCGACCAACCAGCATTTTGGCATCGTCCTTTCCGATAACACCACCTATACGTTTAAGTGGGATGATTTTGATGCCTGGGCAGCTGCTCCCGACTGTATAACGCTCTCCCTTGCGCGGAGGGCCCTTCTGATTGCCCTTGATCCGGAGTGTTTTACAAAGGGTGATGCAAGCGATTTTCTCGAGTTTATAAAGGAGCACATCGTCTCTAGAAAAGAGGGGGCCTTTGCCGCATGGGCGCGTCGGTCGTGCTACCAGTTAGACAATTGGAAGTTCGTGAAGGCGAAAGCCCTGCAAGAAGAGGCCGAGAAAAAAGCGGCCAAAAAAGCTGCGCGTAAAGCAGCAAAGGACGCTAGAAAAAAGAACTAGATGCGCTAAAATAGCAGTCCTTCCATGCGGAGAGCTGACCGAGTGGCTGAAGGTGCTCGCCTGCTAAGCGAGTAAGGGTCGCAAGACCCTTCTAGGGTTCAAATCCCTAGCTCTCCGCCAGTTTTGTTCGCGCGTCGCCGTCTGATTCCAAAGATTATTTGACAGATGAAGAGCCTTCCCGCATACTTATGCACCGCGCTACAGAGCATGCGCTTGTCTTGCGCCGTTACCTCAGCTGGATAGAGGGCCTGACTACGAATCAGGACGTCATAGGTTCGAATCCTATACGGCGCACCAGTCTTTTATTCTTAGGAGCTTCTCCCCTTAAGAACTTCCTTTTTAAGAACCAGCCTCTTCGCGTTTTTCTCGGGCTTCTTTTTCTTCCCACGTCTCGTCATTCTGATAGAAGGATTTCTGCAGAAACCGCTCGGCCACGAAAGCCACGATAAACGCCAGTACAATTCCGGCTACACAAAGAGCCAGTGCACCCTGTGGCGTAGAAAACAACCAATCAAAACCGCTCATGTCTGCTAATCCTTTCGAAAACTCCTTGTGCCTCTTTATTTCAAATCATTTGCTGATCAGGCCAATCCTTGCAAGGGGGGATGTCTCAGATTGCACCGCGTATAGTTCATGAAAAACGCTATTCTTTATACCAGTTAATCTTGGTACGAGTACATTATATAAAAGCGTATGAAAGCGAGTAATCATGCTTGATGCAAAGTTCGTGCGAGAGAATCTGGAAATCGCTGACAGCGCCATGGCGCTTCGCGGCACAACGTGGGACAAAGAGCGCTTCTTGAAACTTGATGAAAAGCGTCGCTCCACCATCACGCGCGTTGAACAGCTTCAAGCAAAGCGCAATCAAGCAAGCAGCACCATCGGCGCTCTATTGCGCGAGGGCAAAAAAGACGATGCCGAGAAAGCCAAGGCAGAAGTGGCAACCCTTAAGGATGAGATTGCATCGCTCGACGACGAGCGCGCCAAAGCAGACGAGGACCTGAACGTTCTTCTTTCCTCGCTTCCCAACATTCCTGATGCCTCCGTTCCGGAAGGCACAGACGATACGGAAAATGTTGAGGCTCGCCGCTGGGGTACACCTACAGAGTTTGATTTTGAACCCAAGGCTCATTGGGATTTAGGACCTGCGCTCAATATCATCGATTTTGAGCGAGGGGTCAAGATTGCCGGATCGCGCTTCTATCTCTTGGGCGGCGCTGGCGCCCGTCTTGAGCGCGCGCTCATCAACTTTTTTATTGACCTCCACATAAAAGCCGGCTTTAAAGAGTGGTGGCCCCCCGTCATCACCAACGCTGACACGCTTTATGGCACAGGCCAGCTTCCTAAATTTGAGGAGGACCTATTCCACGTCTCGCCAGATTTTTACCTCATTCCCACCGCAGAGGTAATGCTCACCAACATCCATCGCGACGAGACTCTTGACGGGACACAGTTGCCTTTGCTCTATACCGCCTTTACTCCGTGCTTTAGAGAAGAGGCAGGAAGTGCCGGAAGAGACACGCGTGGTATCATTCGTGTGCATGAGTTTGACAAAGTGGAAATGGTGAAATTCGCTACTCCAGAGGACTCATTCAACCAGCTTGAGTCTATGGTAGAAGAGGCAGAAACGTGTCTACAGGCACTTAATCTTCCCTATCGCGTGGTGAATCTCTGCAGCGGAGACTTGGGTTTCTCGGCAGCAAAAACCTATGACTTGGAAGTATGGTTGCCAAGCTATGGCGACTATAAAGAGATTTCTAGCTGCTCTAACTGCACTGATTTCCAAGCGCGCCGCGCCAACATTCGCTACAAAGATCCTGAGAAATTCAAGGGAGCGCGCTTTGCACACACCCTTAACGGATCGGGTCTTGCTGTGGGTCGCGCTATGGCCGCCATTATTGAAAACTACCAGAACGCCGATGGCACGGTAACAATTCCTGAGGCACTCGTCCCTTATATGGGCGGTCTTACTAAGATTGAGCCGGAGGATTCTCCTGTAGCAAAGAGTTAAAACTGGTGCGGGCGAAAGGACTTGAACCTTCATGAGCTTGCGCTCATACGGACCTGAACCGTACGCGTCTGCCAATTCCGCCACGCCCGCAAACAAAAGATGATTGTACAACATGTCTTTCGAGTATTCACCTGATTTCGCATCTTCCGAAGGGTCTTGGGACGCCTTAGAAGATGCTAGCTCCGCTCCTATTCTGCTAGGGAGGTACCGCGTTGTCGCTCTCAAGAACGAAGGCGGATTTGGCGCGGTCTATATGTGCTGGGACACGCGTCTCCAGAGGCGCGTTGCCATAAAAGTAATGCCCTTGGTCCAGACAGCTAATGGAGCGCAGCAGATGTCAGGCGAAGGGATGAGCCCGACCCAACGGCACGCTGGCGCGGCCTATGACAACCTTGAAGGATCGTCGGACATGCTTGCCTCCACCATGGCTGAAGCACTTGGGGAGGCGCGGGCAAGTTCCAACCTCACGCATCCCAATATTGTCACGGTCCACGACTTTGAAACCGATGGAACCGCGGCATATCTCGTCATGGAATATGTTGACGGTTTGAGCCTTCAAGAGGTGCTCGCTCGTGTAGAAGGCGGTGTCTTACTGGGGGATGAGGCTGCCTATGTCGTGCAGTCGCTTGCAAACGCCGTGGAATATGCGCACGAAAACGGCGTGCTTCACCTGGACATCAAGCCTTCTAACGTCCTTATCGCCAACGATGGACGCGTGCTTCTGGGAGATTTTGGCATGGCGAGCCTACAAAGTGCCTCAGGTTTTGCAGATGCGCGCGGAGGCACCGTAGGCTACATGCCGCCAGAGCAAATTGAGGGCGATGTCGTGGACGAGCGGGCTGATATTTTTGCCCTTGGCGCCGTTGCTTATGAAGCGATTACGGGAACGGCCCCGTTTGCCGCAGATACTGCCGAGAAATCTAAAAAGCTCATCGAGAAGGGCGCGCAGCCCATAGGCAGCGTTGATGTTCCCCTTGTAGGAATGGTTGAAGACACCATTGCGCGATCTCTTGCTGCCGACCCAGGTGAGCGTCCCATTCAAGCCATTGAAGCTTTTGAACCCGCCGTACACTATCTTGGAGATCCCGAAGTCGGACGCGCATCATTGAAGAGACTCCTCAGCCAAACGCTTGATGAGGAAGAAGCATTTGATGAGAGCGTGTGGCGCAGCCTTGATCCAGTCGGAAGACGGATTCCTTGGCTTGCACATGTGCTTGTGCGCGGGGCAAATGGTCTCGTGAGCGGCTTTTTTGCTTGGGAGCTTTTGCCGCTGTTAGGCGTAAACGATACGCTTATACAAACGCTCATCGCTCTCGCTGTTTTGTTAGGCGGCTGCGTTTGGGCCCCGGTGGGAGCCGGTCTCTGCTTTTTGGCTTTTGCGCTGGCTCTTTTTTCGTGCGGTGTCTCTGCTTTTACCATCTTGGCAGCGCTTTGTCTTCTAGCCATAGGTGCAGGCTGGACCTTGGTATGCGGATCAAGAGGATCTCTTTCTTCTTCTTCTGTTCTGAGTGCTCCGCTTGTTAAAATCTCTTCCATCGCTCCCGCATTGGCGGCCTATACGTTTGGCCCTCTGCAGGCAGCGCTTACTACGGCAAGTTCGGTACTCCTCTGTAGCCTTTATGGCGCGCTCTTGGCGTCCAACCCTGGATCTCTCTTACATGCGCTTCAGCCAGAAGCATCTGCCGCCACCCTACAAGAGCAGATAGTTACCTTTCTCAGCTCTCCTGGCTTTTGGGCGTGCTTGGGGGTTTTTTCCTGCACGACAGGCATTGCTTCTCTTGTAGCGCGCATAGGAATTCCAGGCAAAGGGCGCCTGGTTTTCTCGCAATTACTTTGCCTTGCGGGTGTGCTCTGTGGCCTCAGTCTGGAAGCTGGCTTAGAGGCAGGCACTATTTGGGGGATTCCCCCTTTAATCCCAAGCGTTTTTGGGTTAGTCTTTTGTGTAGTTATGAGTGGCGTTTGCATCCTTTTTGGGCTGCCGCGCACACTCCCATACAACCAGGAAGGCGAAGATGAACTTTCTTAACGTATTTGAGGAAAGAGTTTCGTCGCTGTTTAACACAACGGCTTCGGACGTCTCCCCTATCTCCTTCAAAAGACTGGCAAAGCAGGCGACCAAAGAACTCCAGAACGAGACGTATGTTATCGACGGAGTCAATACAGCCCCCGCTCTCTTCACCGTACTTGTGAATGGAGGGGATAATCAGCAGATGACTCCCGTTCAGGCAGACCTCGCTCATGAGACGGAGCTCTTCTTGGAAGCAGCTGCCAAGCGCAAGAATTACGAGTTCGTAGGTAAGCCGCTTGTGCGCTTCATGGTTGACTCCAGCCTTCGCCCAGGCAAGTTTTCAGTTTTTGCCGAGAATATCGACGCACCAACACTTGAGAGCCTTCGCTCTGAAGAGCGGGGCTACTTGAGCAGCATACCAAGCGGAGAAGCTCGCGGGGCTTCTCCGGCTGGGTCGCAAAACTCTCAGCGTGCGGCCAATTCTGAGGAGACGGAGGCTGCAGGCGTTGCCGCAGATGCTGCGTTTCTTCAAGAAGACGCTATCTACGGGGAAGAAAGTTCTATGGGCACCTCTCGGCCTGCTTCTCGTCCCCGCCCAAAAACTTCTAGAAAACGAATTGATCAAGCACCTCAAATAGACCCTGAAACAGACATGCTTGATGAGGAAGACGCATTTGCTGGCTTTGACGGCGCAGATGACCTTTCTGGTGCGAAGGCTGCCAAAACACCTAAAGAGCGCTCCGCTCATCGAGCAACTCCTTCTCTGAATGCCTACGGTGTTTCGTCCCGTCCTGTCGCTAAAAACGTGCCACTTGCACAGCCTAAAAGAACAGGTGCAGCGCCTGTCGTCGGAATTGGCACAGCTCACGCAGACAGAGCGCAGGGTGCTTCAGGGCAGGGAGTGGTGCCGCCAGAGCACACCGCCATGCTCATTGATAGGCAAACGGGACAAACATTCACGTGTAATACGTCTGAGTGCATCATTGGGCGTGAACGTTCTTCTGGAGGCATCGTCCTTCGCGATCCTAACGTTTCTCGCAATCATGCGAAGCTCACATTCAACGGTCGCTATTGGGCCATTGAGGATTTGGGTTCTACTAATGGCACGCTTCTCAATAATACCGATATCCAAAAACAGCGTCTTTCTGTAGGTGACGTCATTACGCTTGGCCTCACCAACCTAGAATTCATGGAAGGCTAGTCATGATTGACATTGTTCTATTCGTTGCCCGCGTCCTCATTGTTGTCCTGCTCTATCTCTTTCTCTTTGCCGTGATGCGCACGGGCATTGGTCTGGTAAAAGGGCAACGCAAAGATTCTGCCGTCTGGACGCTCGATCTAGATAAGGGACCCAAGAATTTGCGCGGTCTACACGTTGATGTTTTGGGACCTGTCATCATTGGACGTTCTCCTAGCGCTGACATTGTTATCGACGAGCCCTTTGTGAGCTCCAACCATGCTCGCCTCTCCATGCAAGGGCCGGCACTTGTTCTTGAGGACCTTGGATCAACCAACGGAACCTTTGCCAATGGCCTTGCTGTAGAGGAGCCCACTACTCTAAGCGATGGAGATGAAGTACAAGTGGGCGATGCAATTTTGAGAGTAAGTCGTCGCTAGCACGCCAGAAGGTTACAACGTTGCATAATGTCTTTACACACGCTACCAGCCAGTACGATGAAATAAAAAGAAACGAACGCGCAGTTTTGTAAGGAACAAAAAGAGTCGTGGCAGAAGAAAAAGTCCATAAACAAAAGATGGTTCTCTCGCGCATGGTTGCTCGCCGCGCTCGCGAGCAAGCGACCGAGTCGTTTATGTACGATTTAGACTCACGCCCGGATGCAGATTCCGAGCAGGGAACCAACGGTCACATCTCATGGGGTTCGCGCGGAGACGTTGGTTTGGCTCGCGACCACAATGAAGATTCCTACCTCTGTCTCCCTCCACTCTTTGCTGTCTCTGATGGCATGGGTGGCGAAGAAGCAGGCGAAGTGGCTTCCTCTATTGCCATACAGACCATTGCAGAAGCCGCTCCCAAAACAGCAGACGCTGCAGGTCTTGCAGCTGCCATTGAAGCCGCTAATGAACAGATTATGCGCGCGCCCCAAAAGGGCATTGGAAAAAATGGCATGGGTTGTACAGCCACCGCCATCGTTATTGAGAACGACAAGATGGCGCTGGCGCATGTAGGCGATTCGCGCTGTTACCTTCTGCATAATGATTCCTTGGTGCGTCTCACGCGTGACCACTCTTTTGTTGAGAGTCTCGTGGAGGCTGGTCTCATTACCACTGAAGAAGCGCGGGTGCATCCCAAGCGTCACGTCATTACGCGCGCGCTGGGATCGGACCCAGATATGTACGCTGATAATCTCACTATCGATATTGAGCAAGGGGAGCGCATTTTGCTTTGCACAGACGGTCTCTCCTCGCTCGTAAGCGACACAGAAATTGAAGAAATCTGCCAAAAGAATAAGACCCCACAGCTGTGCGCCGATGCGCTTGTCTCGGCAGCACTTGCAGCGGGCGGCTCAGACAATGTAACCGTCATTGTAATTGACGTCTTAAATGACGGCAAAGAGATGCTGGTGCGCAAGAAACGTCACCGCGCCATCATGAGTTGGCTGGGTGCGGCCATTGCGCTTCTCGTGGCGCTGGGTTGCGTAGGTATCTGGTTCGTTGATGATTCGTATTATTTAGCACCAGACGGAGATACTCCGCAAAAAGTTGCGCTCTACCAAGGAATACAGGGGAGTGTTTTCGGCGTTAGTCTCTCGCACTTGGTGAATACCACCGACATTGTCGTTCAAGATTTGCCCGAAGCAACGCGACATCAAATTGAACGCGGCGTGTTGGCGGCCGATCAAAAAGATGCCTGGGCAAAGGTTAATGCCTACCGAGAAGCCATTGCTGACGCCAAAGAAAAGGCAGCGCAAGGAACCCCCAACAGTGTTTCCGACGCGCAACTTGATACCACTAACGTTCTTGCAGAATCAGATGCTATGATGGCCGCAGAGGCAGGGGACGGAGGACAATGATGAATCCCTATCTTGCTCTCACACAGGAACACGGCCTGAGCCGGAGAAACATGGAGCTCCTGCTCTTGATTGGAGCCTCCATCCCCGTCTTGCTGGTATATGCCACCTATGTTTTAGCGGGGGGTTCTGCGCTTGGTTTAGACACGCTGCTTGTCCCCCTGGGACTATTGCTGGCGTTTGGTCTGGCGCATCTCTTTATTCGCTTCCTAGCGCCCGAAGCAGATCCATGCCTGCTGCCCATCGTTTACGTACTAAGTGGCATTGGCATCACGTTTGTTACGCGCCTTGCACCAGATCTTGCCGTAAACCAGGTCATATGGCTCTTTCTCTCCATCGCCATGATGATTGTGTCCTTACTCTGTGTTCGAAACATTGAAACACTCTCTAAATATAAATACACCATTGGTATTGTTGGCGTCGTCCTCATCTTGCTCCCCATGCTGTTTGGGGCAACCATTGGTGGCTCAAAACTTTGGCTGCAATTTGGCCCCATTTCCTTTCAGCCAGGAGAACTCGCCAAGATTTGCATCGTTGTTTTTCTGGGTGCCTATCTTGCCGAGAACCGCGAGCTGCTCTCTGCCTCCTCCAGGAAAATTGGACCCTTCACTTTCCCTTCGTTTAAGATGCTCTTGCCAGTCTTCATCATGTGGGGACTTTCGCTTCTCATTGTGGTCTTTGAATCTGACTTGGGTAGCGCTCTGCTCTTTTTCACCATCTTTGTGGTGATGCTCTACGTGTGCACAGGGCGCGTCTCTTATGTCATCATTTCCATTTTGCTTTTGGTGGTGGGCGCCGTAGGCTGCTATTTCTTGTTCCGTCACGTTCGCGTGCGTTTTGATATTTGGCTCGATCCCTTTAAGGATCCACAAGGCAACGGCATGCAGATTGTTCAATCGCTCTATTCACTTGCCGATGGTGGCTTCGCCGGAACAGGTATTGGAAAGGGCTTACCTACGCTCATTCCCGTCGTTGAATCTGACTTTATCTTTAGCGCTATAGGTGAAGAAATGGGGCTTTTAGGAGGATGCGCGGTTCTGCTCCTCTTCATGTTGTTTGCCGTGCGCGGCTTTACCACGGCGGCGCGTGCAAAGTCAGATATAGCTGCCTTCACTGCCGTTGGTCTCACCACTTCCGTCTGCTTCCAGGCATTCTTAATTGTGGCGGGCGTAACAAAACTCATGCCTCTCACGGGCGTCACCCTTCCCTTTATGAGTCAAGGAGGCTCTTCGCTTTTAGCAAGTTTTATTGTGGTGGGACTTTTGCTGCGCTGTGGTGATGAGGGAACTGGACATGCAACAGTTATGCAGGGCCGCGGTACAAAAAAAGCACAGGGCGGCAAGAAAAATGCTCAGCACGCCGCGAAGAGCACCTCCGGCCGCAATGAGCGTGCACGCGTAACCTATGGTCTTGAAACGGCCGAGTCTGGAGTTTTGGGGCGGGTTGCTCTTTCCAAACGCCTTACGGCACTCGTAACGTTTTTCGCCATTATCTTTGCGGCACTTATCGCCAACCTCACCTATATACAAGTCATCCAGGCCGAAGAGCTTAAAACAATGGCCACCAACAATCACACCATTATGCGCAATTCAAAGATTGAGCGAGGACCCATTATTACAAGCGACGGCGTGACGCTTGCCGAATCCGTCAAACAGGACGATGGAACGTACGAGCGCGTCTATCCGCACGGATCACTCGCTGCCCATACCGTTGGTTATCTCTCGTCTCAGTACGGAGCCGCTGGCGTTGAGGCTTCCTTTAACGAACAGCTTTCGGGACACGCAAGCTATAGCAACTGGCTCACAACCTTCCGTTCTCTCGCGGGGATTCAACAACCCGGCGACACGGTGCAACTCACTCTCAACTCAATGGTGCAAAAGGCGTGCGATGACATTTTGAAGGACTATACGGGTGCGATTGTTGTGCTCGATCCTTCCACTGGAGCCACCATTGCCAAGTCCTCCTCTCCCACCTATAACATCGACAATTTGGACGAGATTCTCTCTGACTCCTCCTCATCGGCGCTTCTCGATAGAACCACACAAGCGCTCTACGCGCCCGGATCAACCTTTAAGGTCGTAACGCTCTCGAGCGCACTTGATTTGGGAAAAGCAAAGCTGGATACCACCTTTTCTGCCCCCGCAAGCATTGAAATAGGCAATGGTCTTGTGACCAACTACGCTAATCGATCTTATGGAACACTCACGCTCAAGCGAGCACTTGCCTACTCCGTCAATACCGTATATGGACAGCTTGCAGTACAAATAGACGCACCTAATCTGGTGAAATACGCTAAGGCGTACGGCTATGGCTCCAACATTGGACTCGACTTTAATGTGAAGCCTTCGGTTATGCCTAATCCCAGCGAGATGACTGAGTGGGAGACAGCCTGGGCTGGGTGTGGCCAACCCGTAGGCGAACATGAGTCTGATCCGGGTCCTCAAACCACCGTGATGCAAAACGCCGTTATCGCTGCCGCCATTGCAAATAAGGGCCTAGCGATGAAACCGTACATTGTGCAGCAGATCATGTCTGACGACGGCTCCTCTGTAACTAAAACTAATCCCGTATCGCTTGGACAGATTGTCTCGGCGGACACGGCAAGCAAAGTTGCAGAAGCCATGCTGGCCGTCACGACAGAAGGCAACGGCCGCGCAGCCGCAAGCTATGCTGGTTGTCAGGTTGCAGGTAAAACAGGATCTGCCGAGACGGGCACGGCGACCAACTCACTCTTCATTGGCTTTGCCCCTTACAACAATCCGCGATTTGCAATTTCGGTATGCATTGAAGGCACCACTGAGAGCGATGTTGAAGGAACTGCCGCACGCATTGCCGGGCGCATTCTTGCAGCATGCCTCAAGGTATACAACACAAATACAACAGCAAACTCCCACACCACAGCAAACTCTTCGTCATAACAGAGCATGAGACATATATCCCCGTGCGATGGCACGCGCACGAGTAAAAAGGAGAAACTATGGCCGACAAAATCTTAGGAGGGCGCTACCGCGTTCAGGACAAAATTGGCATTGGCGGTATGGCGACCGTCTATAGAGGGTCTGACGAGGTCCTGGGGCGCACGGTTGCCATCAAGATGATGCTCCCCCAATACGCGACGGATGAATCATTTGCCGCGCGTTTCAAGCAGGAGGCACAGGCTGCGGCAGCACTCCAGAGCCCCTATATTGTTGGCATCTTTGATTGGGGCAAGGCGGACGATTCCTACTACATTGTTATGGAATATCTGCGTGGTACGGATCTCAAGAGCGGTATCAAAAAACACGGCGCTCTTGACGCACGTAAAGTTGCACAGATTGCTTCTCAAATTTGCTCTGCGCTTACGGTTGCGCATCAACACGACATCATTCACCGCGATATTAAGCCGCAAAACATCATGGTTCAGCCAGATGGCAACATCAAAGTCATGGACTTTGGAATTGCTCGTGCCAAAAATAGCCATCTCACTACCGATAATTCTGTGCTAGGGACTGCCCACTATGTTTCTCCTGAGCAAACCCAAGGTAAAGACTTAGGACCAACCTCAGATATCTATTCGCTGGGTGTAGTGATGTACGAGGCAGCCACGGGAAAGGTGCCTTTTGATGGCGAGGACGCAATAAGCGTAGCGCTCAAGCAAGTGAAAGAGGAGCCCGTAGCGCCCTCAAAGCTCAATCCAAAGATTGACCCCACCTTTGAGGCCATTATTCTGAAATGCATGGCAAAAAATCCCAGAGATCGTTTCCAGACAGCAAATGAGTTGCGTGTGGCGCTTACCGACTTTCTCGCCGGAAGAGCCGTCTCCTTTGAAGGCGCAACGACCATGATGCCTGCAGCCCCAACCAGAAATATGAAGATAGCCGGTCCAGGATCAACCGCCCAGATGGCACCTATAAAAACTGGAGAAAATAAACGGGGAGGCGGCAAGATTCCTGCCGATACCAACGCAAACTTTGGTTCCAAAAAGCCCAAGTGGTCCACAAAAAAGAAAGCGATTGTTGGTGGCATTATTGGTGTTGTAGCTCTTGCTATCCTCATCCCACTCATCGTTCTTTTGATAGATAGTAAGGCCGTTATTAACGTTGTCACCATGAACAAGGACGAGGCCGTCCAAGCGATTCAAAACACCAATTATTTTGAAGTGGGCGATATTAAAGAGTCCTTCTCCGACAAGGTGGAGGAGAACAAAGTAATGAGTCAAGATCCTGCCGCCGGCATGCTTCGTGGGCGCGGAACGCGCATCAACCTTGAGGTTTCCAAAGGAAAGAATCCTGGTGATTCCGTTGTGGTGCCTGATCTGAAAAACATGACAAGCGATGCTGCTCTCAAAGCTCTGGATGCGGTGGGTCTTAAAGCTGTTATTGGCGATCCCGTTGCTGATGATAGCGTAGAAGCCGGAAAAGTTGCCCAACAAAACCCGGCAGCTGGATCCAACGCAACTAAGGGCGACACGGTGACAATCAATCTGTCTAAAGGCAAGGACTCCGTTGAGGTTCCCGATGTAACGGGCTACACGTCTTCGAGCGCAACAAAAACACTTGAGGACGCCGGCTTTGCGGTAGCTATTGGTGCCTCTCAGCCCTCTGATACGGTTGCCGAGGGGTGCGTCATAACGTACAACCCGCAGGGCTCCCAACCAAAAGGAACAAAGATTACTCTCACCATTTCCTCGGGCACATCAGTAAAAGATGTCCCTAACGTAGTGGGGAAGAGTGAGGCCGATGCGCGCGCACTTCTTGAAAACGCGGGTTTCTCGGTGAGTGTTACCAGAAGTCCTAGTGCAAGCGTGGCTGCTGGCTATGTAATCTCTTATTCACCAACGGGTCGTCAGTCAACCTCCACCGTGATTACTATTAATGTGAGCACGGGGGCAAACGGGATGCGACAGAATGGTTCTCTTTTGAACAGCACATTGGGAAATACTGGGTCCGGGAGGATTCAAGCCATCAATGCAAACGATGCACCTGGGCGGATTCGAATTATCAATGCAAATGGTGCGCCTGGGCGGATTCGAACCGTCGACACCCACTTTAGGAGAGTGGTGCTCTATCCCCTGAGCTACAGGCGCATAATCAACTAGATTACACGAAATCTCGCTCCAAACGAGATTTTACTTTGATTTGGCGGCCTTGTTGGCGGCCTTAGCAGCTTCTCGTTGTTCGTAGTCCTCTTCGATAACCGCGTTAAGCTTTTTATCACTCATCTGCGCTGCTGTTTTCTCGGCATTACGACGCATGGGGCGAATCTTGATCCAATCAAAAATGAAACCTGCAAGGATACAGGCGTAAGCCGCGATGAGGCTACCAGTTGAAGCCATGCCCATGGTGGAGTAAGGGTCCCTAGAGGTTTCTGGATTGGCTGCCATCACGATCCAGCAAACAATGGTCATAAACAGACCAAGGCCCAAAAGAACCCACCAGACCCGCCGATACGTTGCGTAGCGTGGATGCTTTTTCACCTCAATGTTTGCCACAAGGGCCTCGCGGTCTCTACGCTCTCTCTCCAGGCGACGCTCCTCTTTCTTGTGGCTGTTTCCGCCAAACAAGCTTCCACCCGCAGCACTGTTACCGGACCCCGTTTTAGCTCCAGTTTTTCCTGGTGCTATCGTACGAACCGTTGTTGCAGCTTCTCTTGAGGGTCTCGCGCTGCCAGCGCCCTTCCGGGTCATTCCCTTAGCGTCGCCGGCCATTTGCTTTTGTGTTCTCGCATTTTGCGAACTTCTTTGACTCATGGTCTCTCCTTTGTGCGCAATCATTATGCCAAAAAGGCATCAGCAGGAAAAGAAAGGACTGTTTTTAGGCCACCAGTGGCGCAGTTGTCCACTTCTACAGTACCGCCCATTGAAGCTATTGTTTGTGCCACTTGATAGAGACCCAGACCCGATCCTTCTGGGATTTCTGTGTCCCCTCTCTCATGTGTTTTACATAGTGTGCGTGTGTTATTTCCGTTTAGGAGCGTGCGCCCATCGCGTCTTTCATTTATTTTTGTTGCTTTTGGTTTAAGGCTATTGTTTGGCCTCTCGCCTATTGGGCTATTGTTTTTACTCGTTGGAACACATCCTCGTTGGGAGCGATTGAAAATATTCTTTAGGTATGCTGGATTGATTCCTGGGCCATTGTCGATGAGTGTTATGTATGCTTGCGATGATCCTCTCATCTTCAACGTGCCCTCAACTTTTCCGCCAGAAAAAACATACTTCTCCTCATTCGAAAAAAGATTGCGCAACATTCGTTCAAAGTTCGTGACATCCACGTGAACCCAAACTTCAACTGGCTCAATCTCAAATGAAAACGCTATCCCTTCTTTATGAAAGAGCGGGGCCATCTCGTTAATAAGGCGTCGCATAACAGGAACAATGTTGAAGGTATCTTGCACAGGCGATTGTATGGATATGACCTCCTTGCACAAAGCGGCCTTAAGGGGCTGCGAAGGAGCGACCTGGCTGCAGACATCATGAGAGGATAGTTTCGCAGTTGCTATTGTCTTGGCGGCATATTGAGCAGCTGACGTCGGTGGTGCGATTTCCCTCACAAGCTGGAAAAGGATATCGAGAAGAGTTGAGAGCGACCGGTTCAAAGTGCGGATAGCGTCCTCATCAAGAGGAATGAGACCGTCTTTCATCGCCTCCAGGTTGACGGTGAGCGCGTGAAGACAGTTTTTAGCATCATGAAGAAGGAGGTCTTGATTGGCCAAGATGCCCTACTTCTTCTTTTTGCGCGGTCGTTTAAGATCCAGCTTCTTTGCAGCATTCCCAAGCTTTTTAGCGGAGACAGCTTTGCGTCCTAGCTTGTTGTATTCCGTAGGATCTACACTCAAACGTGAATTTCTATCTCCCTGATAATCAAAGCGATAACCCACACCGTGAACCGTAAAGATCCAACGGGGCTGGCGTGGATCATCCCCAATCTTCGCGCGCAAATTCTTTACGTGCGAGTCAATGGTTCTCTCATAGCCTTCAAAATCATAGCCAAGTACACGCTCTACAAGCTCCATACGCGTGTAAACTCTGCCAGGATTTCCGGCCAGAGTGCTCAGGAGTTTGAATTCTGAAGTTGTAAGATCGACGGGCTTTCCCTTGACGAGAATTTTATGGCCTGTGCCATCGATGATCATGTCGCCATACTCATGGCGTGTAGGTCCGGCCTCCTCCTCTGCTCGAACGCGACGAAGAATTGCTCGGATCCGCGCGATAAGCTCGCGAGGACTAAAGGGTTTTGGAAGGTAATCATCCGCCCCCAGCTCAAGGCCAATAATCCGATCTTCCACTTCATTTTTAGCAGTGAGCATAATGATGGGCGTCGTGCTCTTTTCCCTAACGGCGCGGCAAACGCGTTCGCCTGAAAGTTTGGGGAGCATAAGGTCGAGAACAATAAGATCTGGCTTGTGTTTTTCGTAGGCTTTGACAGCTGCCTGCCCGTCGCCTACCGGTACAACGATGTAGTTTTCGCGCTCCAAATACGCCTGAACGGCATCGCGCACAGACTGCTCGTCTTCTACCAAAAGGATTTTTTTTGGTTCGCCAGCCATAACAACCTTTTTACTCCCTCGCTGAGCCTGGGTTTAAGACGTACCGTCTCTGCTATGTCTTATCCTTTTCATACTCTACCCAATTAAGTGTAGCATTTATGGAGAGACCGTGCATTTTTTGTTAAGAGCGCAGGTAGGAAGGGTGCTGAGTAGACCTTTATTGATACGAGAACACACGAACTGTAACCTGCACTGGTCTGCCGGTCGCCGGGTCTTTCACCGAGGCATAAGTTGCAAAGTCATTGGTAGATCCCAGGCGCAGCGGATACTCGCCGTAATCAGCCGCGCGATTGATGGCATACAAATTACCAAAGGTTTTCTCGGAAAGAATGCATACCAAATACGACGCTCTATTTTTAGAAACAAGAATGTTGCTGGTGCCTGCAGGAGCTGTATAGGGCTCACGATTAATATAGTAAAAGCCCTGCGTTGTGTTTTGGTTTCCGGGGTCAACCTGCATAAACGTTCCAAGCTTGCCCAACACGCCTGAAGAAGAATAAGCGGCTTCAATGGTGTAGGCAAGACGTCCAGCCACCATTGTGGCACCGGAGGGCTTAATGGGAGAAGGCAGTACCAGGGTAATTGTGTTTGTTGCGCAGTCGTCACTGAGGGCGTAGGCACTCAGTGCATAATGCGTTTCTTGACTGGGTTCAGCGCGAGGGACAAAAATGACCTGTCCTTCTGATACACCAGGGGCACAAGCAAACCTTCCTGCGCTTTCGAGCACCACTTTTGGCTCAGCCATGCCCGGTCTCCACAAATATGCGCGCGAGTGCTCCTTCGCTTGAGAGCCGTCGGTTGTGGGAAGCGTTTGGAAGATTATCGCTGTCCCCGAAGCAACAAACGACGGGGCCTCCCATTGTGCATCCGCCGAGAATAGCTTTGTTGGCTCAGATGTAAGCGTCCCGTTAGTGAGGGTCGCCCCATAGAGAGTCCAAACACTTGTGGATGTGTCCACCTCAAGCCAACCGTAGACCTCATCAGAAGCGCGTGCATCTTGGATGACCACAGAAGTTCCCGCAGAAATTGGTTTATCTACAAGTGGTGCTAAATTTCCTGAAGCCAGAGAGAAGATACCAGCTTTAATGAGGGGGTTCGCCGCTTCTCCCTGTATAAGAGCAGCGCACCAGCTTCCCTCAGCGGGCAGCAAGATGGTGCCGGCTGGCAAATTATAGCTTGCCGTATTCGCCATGTGAGGTGGGTTTTGATCCGTCTCAGTAAAGGAATCCATGATTGAAATGATGTCGTTATTGGAAACGGAAAGCGGCTGCTGGTGAACATCGCCCTGCTGAGAACTGCAACCAAAGAGTGCAGGGGTGCCCGCGGCAACAACTGATGCTGCGCCCAGCACGCCCGCCCCTTTTAGAAGGGATCTTCTAGTTATCTGTCCTTTTTTGTTATGCATGATTGCCTTATTTTAACAAGCGGGCGCGTGCGATACAAAATGCTGTTGCATTTAGCTTTGTGCACGCGTGGATTTCCAAAGTACCGTAAAGAAAAAAGGATGCACCGACCGGCTTGAGCTCTTGGAAAAACATATAAACTTGACTAAAAACAAACAGCGAGGAAGTGAACCGCGGTGAAACAGACTCCCAGCCATACAACTCGCAAAGAAGACGAGCGCGAAGAAGAGCGATCGCGACACCTGACAAAGTCTTCTCGGCAGCACCTTTCGCACAAACTCAAAGTTGAGCTCTCACATCAGTATGCCCGGCCCATTGTGGTGGTAGGCATAGGTCTTGTGGCGGCCATCATCATCTCCCTCATAATCCTCATTACCACGACCGAACCCTTTGGCCGAACGGTTCAAAACATGGATCTCATGCCTGTTATTGCGCATAATCCCTGGACGCTTACGGCCTTCTTGCTCCTCTTGTTTTGTCTGGGTGCGTGCTTGGCACTTCTGGTGCTCTCCTTCACACGCCTGCATCTCAAGCGCTGGCTGCGCTATATGTGCGCAGGCATAAGCGGGGCTGGTTTCTTGGCAATTGCGGTCTTGTGCGTCATGGCACTGTTGGGAACAGCTCTTGGGAGCCAATATTTCTATGGGATGTGCCGTGGGATGGTTTTTATCCGATGGCCTATTCTGCTTCTTATGGGTGCTGCATTTGGTTTTGCAATGCCTGTGGGAGACGATTCCGAGCAAAACGAACGGATCCGTCGTCATCCGCGTCGCTTGCGCGTGCTCATTGCTCTTGGCGGTTTAGCATGGACCTGCTTGGTCTTTATCCTATTGGATGCATGGATTCCCGCCCGGGCTACTACAGACAGAAGCTTTACGGCGCTCGCCTTTATTAACGCATCCATTACGGGGCCGTTTCTTACCTTCTTTTCCTGCGCTCTTGCGGTTGCGCTTGCGTTGCTCTTGGTCTTCCCCCGCAAGCCACGTGCACTGCCGATAGCGTTGCCCCGTCCCCTCACGTTTTGTCTTCAGGTGGTGCCCTTGTTGATGATTGCCATTTTCAGCGTCCTCGCGCTTCTAGCGTTCTGCGCCAACCCCGCATATACCTTCAATCAAGTTGGAGCGTACGGTGTTGGGCTGCCGCACGCTATACCGGAAATGCTTGTAATGGGATCGCTCTACACCAATATCTTTGGCGTACCTGGTTTGGTATATGGAGTATTCGCCGGAGCCGGACTGGCTTTTGGCGTAGGTATTGCCCAGATGAAAAGCTAGCGAATCGTTATTTAACGCTTGCCCAATCTTCCTCGAAAGAAGCGAGCCCCTGTTGGGTCAGCGGATGCTTCAGACACTTCTCGAGAGCATCAAAGGGAACCGTAGCAATATCAGACCCAAGGAGTGCCGCCTGTGCAACGTGGTGAGGTGTGCGAAGAGAAGCAGCGATGATTTCTGTATGCTCTGGCAGATAGTAGTTTTTCACTGCCGCTATGATGTTGGAAAGCTGCTCAATGCCGTCTTCGGCAATGTCGTCAAAACGGCCGACAAAGGGCGAAACGTAGCGAGCTCCGGCTGCACACGCCATCAGTGCCTGAGTCACATTAAAGACAAGTGTCATATTCACGTTGACGCCTGCTTCTTTAAGCTGCTTTGTTGCGGCGAGTGACTCAGCACAAATGGGAAGCTTTACCACAATATTAGGTGCAAGGGCTGCCAGACGTTTTCCTTCTACAACCATTTCATCCGTTGTCGTGGCGGTAGACTCTGCGGAAACAGGGAGGCCCTCACAGAGGTGGGCAATTTTCACCATGTGGTTCTCAAAATCGGCAAGCTTGCCACCCGTACGAGCATACAGTGTTGGATTGGTTGTTACGCCGGCCATGCATCCCCAGCCCATGGCGGTTTCAATTTGCTGCAGATCTGCAGTGTCGATGAAGAATTTCATGATGGCTCTTTCTCTAAAGCGAATAGAATGGTGCGCCCTGTGGGAGTCGAACCCACGACCTTGAGATTAAAAGTCTCCTGCTCTACCAACTGAGCTAAAGGCGCACTGCGCTTATACATAATAGCAAAAACTCACCGGCTCGCTTGATAAAAGCAATCCAAGGTTAGAAAAGAAGACGCGGAATCCTCAAATATCCAACAGCACAACAATTCCATACAATGAGAAGGCAAACGACAGATAAGCCCTGACGAGCAACGCGGGTGAGTTATCTAAAGCACCCAAACTCCATCGCGGAAGACAGGAATTTCTTCGCCTGTTTTCGTAATACCAGTAATGTTGAGATCATCTGATCCCACCATGAAATCAACGTGGGTTGCCGAGATGTTCACGCCATTTTCCATAAGTTCGTCGGGAGAGAGGTCAAAACCGCCTTCATAGCAATCTGGGAAAGACTTTCCCAGAGCGAGATGACAAGAAGCATTTTCATCAAAAAGCGTGGAGTAGAACAGGATGCCGGATTCACGGATAGGCGACTTTTTTGAAACCAGGGCGACTTCTCCCAAGCGGCAGCTGTTCTCATCCGTATTTATGATGGAGGTGAGAACTTCTTTTCCTTCTGCGGCATCGTAGTCCACAACCTTGCCGTCTTTAAACTCAAACCAGAAGTCGCGCACCACAATGCCGTCGTGCACAAGCGGGAGCGCAGCAACCAACCTTCCTTCGGCTCTACGGCGATCAGGAACGGTAAAGACCTCCTCTGTAGGAACATTTGGGAAGAACCATGTTCCGGACTGCGTCTTGCCTGCGCCGCCATCCCAGATGTGTTTATCGGCGAGGCCTACTGTGAAATCCGTACCGTTTTTGCTCTGGTAATGCAGGGCGTCAAAGTGGAGCTCATCAAGCTTTTTCTTATGGGCTTCAAAGGCCTTATTGTGGTTTTCCCAGGCTTTGATTGGATTGTCATTTATGCGTGACACATCAAGAATGTTTTCCCAAAGCTTTATGATTGCTCCATGGGCATCGTCATCAGGAAAGACTTTCTGAGCCCAGCGTGCAGTGGGGACGCCTCCTATGCACCAGGTGTTATAAGCAAAATCCATTCCTCTGCGCCAAGCGGTACATTGCGTGTTGCGCGCTTTTCTAAAGGCGGCAATCTTTTTTGTGTCGAGACCCTTAAAGCCATCCGGGTCGTCGCTTTCAAGAAAGAGCAACGCAGCGCCTTCCTCGGCCATATCGTTGAGAAGCTTAACTTTCCATGCTGGGTAGGTCTCAAACCATGTTGCATCCACATGTTTATAGGCCTCTGCATCAACAGCGGCATCTTGCCAAATAACCGTGACGTGCTTAGCGCCTGCTTCATAGCCGGTACGAACAACCATCCGAACAAACTCGAAGATCTCCGGTGACGCCGTGATGCACAATTCCTGTCCTTTTTGAACAGCCGCTCCCTTGAGCACGAGCAATTCTGCGTAGCGCTGTAGGCGAGGCTCGAGGGTATGGAGTGCGTCCTGATATTCGTGATCGGTCATAACAAACCTTCCTTTTATTAAAGTCTGAAGAGCGTTATCTAGCTGTAATTAAATTCTAAAAAGCGTTGCATCCTCGCGCCCATCTCTGTTCTCAAGACAGAAGTCAATAGCTTGAAGGAGCGTTGGTGTAAGGCTATTAACGTTTTCTGTCTCTCTTTTCTCAAGGGGAAGAATCTTTCTCCAGAAACCAGCGTTTCTCGCCATAAAAGCGCTGGTCGTAAATAGGGAGCGCACTTGTCGTGGTGAGAAACCACGCTTCTTATACCATTCCTTTGAGTTTTGAACGTTGTGTTCTTTGAGAAACTCGCGCGTATCTCCGCGTGACTCAACAGGAGTTGCTGGGATAACGTAGCCCTCATGGCGCGCAACGGTCCAAATGAGATCATCGGCAACAGGATAAAAAGCGAGCTCATCTTTGAGTGCCTTCTTTGCAATACCGATAAGGGCATCGCACGAAATGTGATCAGGAAGGACATAGGTACCATCTGCCTGACGGCGCAACACGAGGAAAGCTCGTAAGGCCTCCGCTAATTGACGGTTTATGCGTTCCATTGTCTTTAAGCCTTTGTTTTGGGTTAGCGCATCCATTAGAGATGCTAAAAATGGAGCGGGCGACGGGAATCGAACCCGCGTAGTCAGCTTGGGAAGCTGAAATTCTACCATTGAACTACGCCCGCAAACGCACCCTATTGTACCTATAAACCTTGTCATGGCAAATTCTGCCGCACCATGCAAACCTCTCAGTTCTTTTCATTTCCTTCTTGCAGAAGCCTCAAGAAAACAATCTTGTGCTGACGGACTCATGCAAAACATGGTGCGGTAAGTTCTGGGTCAGGAAGTGGTGTCTTTTGGGTCAAGAACGTATGCGAGACTGACGAACCTTCCAACGAAATACCATGCAATAAAGGAGTGCCTATGGAACATCTTGCCATCGCCATTGAAGCGCTAACCAAGCGTTCTGGATCTGACCAACAATCCGCTCTCCAGAATAGAAAAAAGGCACGGTCACTTGTAGCCTTGCGTCTTCTGCTTCCCCTTTTTCTCGTTGTGGCAAGCGCCATTGTCATTATCTTTAGTCTTCGGGCCACGCCGGCGCGCGCGCTTGGTGCGGAGCCCACACTCGCACACATTGATGGCACGCAGACCTTTACGCACCACGTAAACCCTATGTCATACATGCGCTTTATGCATTACCGCGGGGCTGGCGGGGAGGTCTGCTACTGCGCGGACTATCAACTCCATGGCCCAGCAGATGGTGGCACAGTTTATCCTCTAGGTGCAGATGCTGTCTATGGACCGCTCGAGTACTACGTGGAGCATGGCTATCCCTCCACCACCTTTATTGCAGGAAGAAACTGGTCTCAAGATGAGGCAGAGACTTTAACGCAGATCTCCATCTGGATATATAGGGGATCGGTAGGACTGGACGGCTCTTTCACAGATGGTGAAGGTCACCACTACAATATGCACAATATTGACGGCGATCCGCGTGACACAACTCTTTTCGATGCTGCTGTTTCTTTTTATCATGAAGGGCTCACGTCATATACGCAGTACGGAAAAAACTTTTGCTACCTATGGACGCAACCAGATGCCGGTCATCAAAACATGCTCCTTGGGCTTGTATGGGTTGGTACGGCTGACCTTGTGATTCAAAAAACGAGTGCGCGTCCAGATGTCACCAACAACAACGAGAACTACTCCCTAGAAGGCGCTAGCTACAACATCTACCGTGATGCCGCTTGCACTGATTTGGCCTTCACAAAGGCGCTGTCCAGTAACGGCTCCATCAAGATAGAAAACATCACTCCTGGCAAATACTACCTTCGCGAGACCGCGGCTCCCCCTGGCTACAAGATCAACAAGGCAATCCAGGAATTTGAGGTCTACGCCCTCACCGCAACAACGATTACCACCAAGGACGATCCCTGGATGGGGCGCATCCAGGTGGAAAAAAGAGACGCTTGGCCTCAGCTTTCTGACGGCAATACTCTCTATTCGTTAGCGGGGGCACGATTCCAGGTCATACAAACCAATGCGTCTTCTCAGTTTAGTTCCATTATCACCTGTGATGCATCCGGTAAAGGCACTACTGACGACCTTCTTCCCCTGGGAACCTATCAGGTTTTTGAGACGCACGCGCCTATTGGCTACGCTACCAATACAACAACTGTTTCGGTGACGATCACCCAATCTGCGGCCGAAAAGAACGTTCCCGTTTCTGTACGCTTCGAAGAGAAGCCACAGTACGACCCAGGTGAAATGCTGATTGCAAAGAAAGATGCCGAGACGCTCGACAGTGAACCTTTGGGTGCGGGGACCCTTGCTGGGTGCGTTTTCCGCGTTTCTTACTATGCAAATACCACAGACTCGGCAAACCTTCCGGATACTCCTACGCGCAGCTGGCTTATTAAAACGGACAAGGAAGGCAAAACTTCACTGAAGCGTGCCGCCACAGATCCGGATACCTATTTTGTAGACGGCCCTGCCTTCTATAAAAACCAACAGGGTTCTGTGGTGTATCCCTTAGGAATAGTCAATGTTGTAGAAGTAGAAGCACCCGCGGGATACAAGCTAGCAGATACTCAGGATTTCACTTATGTCATCAACGGCACCGACGACGGGAGCCTGGAGAGAAGAGTGGTTCAAGACAGCCTTGTTCCTGAACAGGTTTTTCGTGGAGACCTTGAATTTGTGAAAGCAAATGGCGACACACAAGAGCGTCTAAGCAATGTTCCCTTTTTGGTCACGTCTTTAAGCACAGGCGAGTCGCATGTTGCGGTAACGGACGAGAATGGTTATTTTTCTTCCGACGTAGGCAACTATCTGCATTCAGATAACACCAATGCAAACGACAAGGCGGTAACAAAGACTTACGCAGCTGATGGAAGTGTAGCGTATGCTGTTGATGAAGATGCACTAAGCCCAACGGCTGGCACATGGTTTTACGGTCACAATGACCCAGCACGGAATAATCCTGTAAACGATAATCTAAGAGCCCTTCCCTTTGATACCTACCGCGTGCAGGAACTGCCCTGCTCTACAAACGAAGGCCTTGTATTGGTGGACGTAAAGGCAGCGGTTACACGCGACAACCAGCTTATTAAGTTTGGCACTATTGACGACAATATGTTCTCCCCGGACGAACCTGATGACACTCCTGCCGCAAGCTCCTCATCAGAACGGTTGCCAAAAACGGGCATGGAAGTCATGTCATTTGTGGGCTTTAGTATTGCCGGAGCTGCAAGTACTGTCCTGGGCATAGCGAAATACAGGAAAGCACATCCACCCAAAAATCCCTATGGACACGTTTGGTAATTTGATTTGATAGGTTGTACGGACACGCTTGATGGTTGGTTTGATGGATTGGTAAAGGGGTGAGGGGTGGGCGCCCCCCAAGGCTTAATGTAGAGAAAAAGAAAGGAAAAGCGGGGGGCGCCCTATTATTACTCTACCAGAAGTTCTAACAGAAGCCAACGGATGTTTCAAGGGGTGTCTATCGAATGCATGAAACAAGCAAAATCACAGCCATCCTTGCTGAAAAAATAGGAAGGTACGGGGCATAAGGAGGTGGTAAGAGAAGGGATTTGTTATGGAAATCAAAAAAGAACGCTCTCTTGATCTTTACTACGACCCTCAGTGCAGGTATTGCCAAGAAACCTTGAAGTGGCTAGAAGATAACAATATTACAGATGTCGTCACACACAATCTCGAGGCAGATCCAAAAGCAAGAGAGACTCTTGTAGAGGTCGGCGGGCGAGAAGCCTATCCCTGCCTCATTGCTGATGGAAGAGCTCTCTATGGCGAAGACACCATCATTGAATTTCTTACGAAGCTCAAGGGGCTCAAAGAGGAAGACATTGCCGGTTAGGGCCCATTAGAGTCTACGAATGAGCTCCGAAACGATCATGTTTGCTTGAGCAACCTGGTTTTGATCAACGTTCTCAGACACATTTTGGTCGGTATGCGCCAAAGCAGGAATCTGACCTGAGTCTGTTCCCATAAGCGTTACTGAGCGTAGCTTTTCGCGCATAGCAACGGTTGCCTCAGTATCAGCCCAAACGCGCTTCTCGCGAAGAAGCGGAATGTGCAAATCGCGACTAATGCTCTTGAAGAAGCGTAACATGCGATGGTCTGCTTTTTTATTAAAGCCAAAGCCTTCCTCGGTAAGCGCCGTAAGTTCACCGGCTCCTACCGCTTCCAAATTGATAACACAGGCACCTCGTAAATCTTTCTTATGCTCGCGGAAGAATGCTTTTGCTCCTGCGTGATCAAGTCCAGAACCTCCTGTTAAGACAAACCAAATATCGTGCGAAACCAAATCCACATAATCCATGTCAAGAACGGCCTCTTCTAGCTCAGTTTGTTTCTCGAGATCGTCTGCGTCCTTATCATCACGCGCAGCTTCAGAGAATGTGGCGCCTCCCTTCCAGGGTCCAGGCTTCTCCCCGCGCTTGTGACCGCCATCTTTAACATCTTCGCTCGAGATTTGCGTGCGGTCTTCATGAAGCACCTCAAAGGAGGCTGCTGATGGTGCGGGATTATCTTTTGTTGAGGCAGCAAAAACGGCCCCAAATTCTTCCGCGGGGAAGTCGCGGGGGTCAATCTCTCCCGTGTGCTGAATCTGGAAGTCTTCAGACAGGGGATCAACCGTTGCGACAGAGGGATCGGGCAAATCGAACAGAGCGGCCCTTTTAGCGACGTTCTTGTTGTCATTGGCGGGCTCAAAACTGGATGTTCCCCAAAGAGGATCGGCCACTTCTTTATGAGGATTCTCGCCCAGCTCCACCTGGGGTTTTTCATCTTGTGCAAATTGATCCGCATCGTTTCGAACAGTTTGTGCGGGGGCTTTTTCTTCTTTTTTCGCCTTGCTTAGCTCAGTCTTTTTAAGAGCTTGTGATATCTCCGCATCAAGCACTGATTCTGTTGTGTTTGGGACGATCTGAGTCTTTTGGTCCTCGGCCGAAGCTCCTTCTTGAGAAGGCCCTTGTGCTTGATCTTCGAGAAGCGCGGCCGTTTCCACCTGTTCCTCAATCTCTTGAACGTTCTGGGCTCTCTCTCCTACCCCCTGCTCTAAAGCTTGGATTTTCGTCTCCTGGGCAATCATTTCACTCGCAAGCACCTCGCTCTTTTCTCCTGATACAAGCTCTTGGTTGGGTTTTGCGGTGTGTGCGTGTCCCCTGCGACCGCGTTCGCGGCGATTCTCGTCTTCTGACTGCTTGCCTTTTAAGCTAGAAAGAATATCCGCAGGAGATGGGATGCTCGTAAAGAACGACTGCACCTTCTCTAGCGGTGTCTGCGGTTGGGCGTTTGAGCGCCGGCGAAAGCGGCGAGAAGAAGAAAGAGCTCCCTCCTGTGAGTAATTCTCGTCATGTTCACCATCAAGCGGTAAACCTTCGGCGCCTTCATGTTTGAGTATATCCACGTTTAGAGAATTGGAGGCATTGGTCTCGGAAGCTGGCTCAAGAGCAAGTTCTTCCACGTACTCGAGGTCACAATAGTCTGGCAGAATGCCCATTTTCTGTATCACATCAGCTCCGTGGCGAACAGCCGTGAACTCCGGAATGGCGTCGGGGGTTTCTTGTGTCGCAAGGACGGTAGCTAAGCTGTCCTGTGTGTTGATATCCTCAGAAGAATCCTGTTCTGCGTTGCTGTGGTCTTCTTTTACGGGATTCTCAGCCCGTTCTTCACTCTTTTCGCCGGGAGCAGGTTGAGAGTCAGAGCTCTTGCTTGCCTCGGTCTTCTCCGAGGCAATTTCCACCTTGACGTCAACTCCCGTGTCCTCTGAGAGTTCCGCGTCTGCTGCCTTCTCGCTTTCTTCAAGCGTCTTGATCGTATTCTCGGCAAGGGCTGCAGTGCTTTCAGGAGAACTCTGCAGAGCTGCCTCATCCTCGGGTTTAACGGGATTGTCATTCTCGGCAGCTTTTTCTTCCGGAAGGACCGTATTGGACACATCCGCAAACCCCTCAAGCCCAAGCTCGCGGGCTTCTTCGGCCTCCTTAGCCGCAACCTCAAGAAGGGTCGCGCGCCTTTCGGCACGTTTTGAAGGATCAGATACGCAAACATCCTCTACGACACCAAGGAGAGCCGCGACGGAAGCGTTGTTGTCGTTGGCGGCTCCAGATAGTGGCATGAACTTAGCGGCAATATTATTGATGGCCCAGATAAGCGCGGGGAGCGCCGCTAGAAGACCAATGACCCAGACAACGCGTAGAAACACGTCTGGCAAAAAGAGAAAGCTCTGCAAAAGGCAACAGAGTGCAGCCACGGCGGTTGCAATGGGGGCGATCGTAAAGAGCACCGATGAATAGCGAGCAATGGACGGGTTGTATAGGAATTCTTCTTTACCCGTATCGTAGTGCGCCATAACAACGATAGGGCGCGTACCATGACCCGAATGGGGTCCATAGCCCTTGTGGTGAGCAACGAGATTCTGAGATCTGCCAACGGGTAACGTACGAGAAAGGACGTCAAGATTGAGGTAACGCAAGAGCAGAAACACAAAACCAAGCGCGGCAAAAAGCAGGCCAAGCAAAGCACAAACGAGACCGCCTATGCCTGACAGCACTACGCCAAGAAAAAAGACGACTCCCAAAAGACCGTATACAAAGTTGATCTCAGCGGGACCCGCAATATCGTGCTTCTCAACAGAAAGGCCCGTTTGTGAGCGCAATACTGACTCTATAACAGAGGCCGCTTCCACCTCTTCTTGGCTGTTGGCGGGCGCGATTTCGATATGTTGATTGAGATACTTTAAGTATGCCTTGGTCATTGCCATGGACGTTCCTCCAGGTGCGTTTGCATAGTCAGAAAAAGTATAACGGTAAAACGCTGGCACATTCTTCACATTCTTACGCCGAACAAAAAAAGCGCAAACCAATGCGCGGAAATCAAAACGCGAAAACCCAAGAGGCGAACTCTAAATAACCCCGCGCGAGGAAGCTTGGGCAGGGAAGGCCGAAGGGGAACTTTGAGGAACTATGAACAACCCCGTGCAAGAAGGACCAGGGATGGAACAAAAAAGCCTTAATGCGCTTCGTGTGATGTGCGCCAGGTCGTTATAAAAGCGCCAATGGCATCACAGGACAAATCATGCTGTGCGGTGCAAGGGATAGACGCGCGGAACTGCTTCCCGTATTGCTTGGTAAAGATGCGCGCGTCGCTGATAACGAGAATACCTGTATCACTTGCTGAGCGTATCAGGCGCCCGGCGGCTTGTTTCACGTGAAGCTGCGCTTCGGGAAGACAGTACTTACGCCAGCTATTGGGGTCATGCTCTTTTCTTTCTTGCACCAGAGGGTCGTTGGGGTTGGCAAAGGCAATCTTGGGGATCACAACACATCGGAGGGTTTCTCCTCGCGCGTCTATCCCCTCCCAAAATGATTTCAAGGCAAAGAGGGACATCTTCTTATTTGTTACGAAACGCTTTTGAATTCTCCAGGCCGCTTCTCTTTGCGATTGCTGTTGCAACTCAAGGCCTTGTGCGCTCAACATAGGCTCAAGAATGCGATACGTGGTTTCCATGTCTCTTCTGTTGGTGAAAAGCGTGAGGACCGAACCGTCCATAGCAACATGAATATCAAAAAGAAGATGGGCGAGCTTTTCGTGATAGCCTCCGTCTGTATGCGATGGCATGTCATTGGTAAACAGCACGGCCATTTGATTCTCAAAGTCAAAGGGAGAGGAAAGAAGCACATGGCGGACCATTTCTGGTGGCAGAAGGTCAAGTCCCACCTCTCCATCAAAATGAGTAAAGCTTTCGCCAAGAGCCATGGTTGCCGAGCAATAAATCACGCTCAGCTCTTTGGCATAAAAGCCATCAACGAGCGACTGAGCAACATCAACGGGAAGCGCAATGAGTTTCTCGGCACCACGCTGACCCTTACCGGTTTTTCCTCGAAGCGAGTAGGCATAATCCGCACTATCCCCTGTGAGAATGAGGGTCAACGCCTTGCATTGCTCTCTTAAAACCCTCACAGAATCCCCCAGACCCGCAACCTGGTGCTCCAGAGTTTCGGAAAGCATCTTATCGGCCTCGCCCAGTGTCTTTGTAAGGGTTTCCAAGTGTGCGCGAAGCTTTTCGCCAATCTCAACGATGCCTTTCCAGGCCTTCGTTTCTCTTAGTTCAGGACCAAGCCAAAGGTTCACCTCAGAATAGGCGCTTTTATCGGAAGCTTGGAGAAGATTGGCGACATGGTCGAAGAAATCACTTGAAGTGATGATGGCTGGCTGTATTTCACGGGCGGCCTTAGTAAGGAGACCCTTGATGGGGACATCCGCTTCAGCATCTTTAAGTTGAATGAGAAGCGCGTGGATGAATCCCGTACGAAGGCCCCCCAAATGCTCAAAGACAGACCGTAGCGTTGCGGCAGAAACTTCGCATGCCCACTGACGACGCGCCTCGTCTGCGAAGGAATGGGATTCATCTATCACCCACTGGCTAATGGGGGGCAAAATGTTTCCTTCCGAGGCAATATCTCTTAGAAGAAGCGCGTGGTTGGTGATGACGATGTCGGCTGCGGCAGCGCGTCTTCTGGCGCCGTGGAGCGGACAGCCGGAAAGGAAGTAAGGACACGCCTTGCGCTCGCACTCCTCGGCTGAGCAAGATACAAATTCACGTGGAACATTGCGCCATCTGATACCAAGACCATCAAGGTCTCCCTCTGAGGCCTGGCATGCATTGGTCATAATTACAGCAAGAGCGTTAAGCTGATCTACCGCAGCTATGTCTATGCTGTTCTCAACAAACTCAAGAGGAAGTGGGGCCGTCAACCCGCGCTCAACCCTTCTGAGGCAGGGGTAGTGCTCGTATCCCTTAAGGCTTGCAAAGCGCAGGCCCTCGGGGAATTGTTGGGGGTGAGTGCGCATTAAAGCGTCCGACAGAGCCGGGAGCTCTTTTTGGACAAGCTGATCTGTAAGAGCAATTGATTTTGTTGCCACGCCACAGGTGACGTTATTTTTTTGGGCGTAAAGACTGAACGGCAACAAATAACCAATTGATTTACCCACTCCTGTACCAGCCTCCAGCGCAAGAAACTCTTGATCATTGAGAGCGCGCAGAACGGCATCGCTCATTTCAATTTGCTCCTGACGGGGTTCAAACTCATCGTAAAGGAGACTAACTGTACCTCCTGCAACAAATGCACGCCTTATTTCTTCTCTATCGACTTTAACAAGTTCAGCTTCCTTAGAGCGCGCATCTCTTTTTGGCTCGGCCAGATCCGCGTTGAGGATCTGTTCTCGTGCCCTCTGGAATGAGAAGGGGGTCTTGGAACTCGTGTCTTGTGTTCCTGAGACCTCAGCATGGAGATGGGAAAATATGAAGCGATAAGGCCATGTAACTTCCTTGTGCATGTGTGCAAAGGTAGAAAGTAGGCCGGGCTCCAGTTTGCTGAGAGCCACGAGAAGCACGCGCCATAGACCAACGAGGGCCTCTACATCGTCCATCGCCCTGTGGCTCACACCCATAAGACCGAAGGCCTCTGCCATAACCGACAAAGCGTGACTCTTCAGTCGAGGTAGCGCAATGCGAGATAGCGCGAGAGAGTCTATCCACACATCCGATACGCTTGAGCCCCCCGGGACCTTCTCGACAAACGTTTTGTCGAAGGTAGCATTGTGAGCCACAACGGGAGAGCCGGAAACAAATTCTGCAAGCGCGGTGATGGCCTCTTCTGGTTTGGGCGCGTCCGCCACGTCAGCGTTGGAGATTGCGGTAAGTTCCGTTATTTCCGCCGGAATAGGCTTGGGCGGATGCACAAAGGTCTGAAAGGTATCAATTACTTCCCTGCCAGAAATGCGCACAGCGGCAATTTCGATAAGCGAGTCATCCTTGAACGAGAGACCGGTGGTTTCTGTGTCCAAAATAACAAGGTCTTCCTCGAGGAGGCCAAAGGAACGCGTTTCGGCCTCTGACGCAAGCGTTTGGTACTGTTTCTTTATGGCCTCAGGTGTGCCGTAAGCAATCAGCTCTTCAAGCTTTTTGTTTGCATCTGTGTTAGTCATAAATCCTCTGGCTGAATGAGAATGCTTTACTCAAGTGGGTGTCTTGATTGTGTGGGCCCTTTGTTCGTATGGGTGCCTTGCTCGTATGGGTGTCCTACTCGTATATCGTATGGGTGCCCTACTCGCATAGATGCTTTAGTCGTTGTCACACTGCGCAAGCTCGACAAAGGAGGCACAAAGCTCTGCAAAAGAGACTCCCTCCCTGCTGGCGGAATCAGGGAGAAGAGAGGTTTCGGTCATGCCTGGAATAGTGTTTGTTTCCAAAAGATAGGGCGTAGCGTTCTCTGCAACAATAAAGTCCGAGCGCGAACATCCCCTGCAACCCAGAGCCTTATGTGCCTCAACAGCATCCCGCTGCGCTTTTTCGTAGATCGTCGTATCGAGGCGGGCAGGGATAATGTGGTGGAGCTCACTTGCTTCATATTTTGTTTTGAGATCATAGAAGTCTGTATCCATGGCTATTTCTATGATTGGCAGCGCGCGCGGATCTGCGTTTCCCACAACGGGAACTGAAATCTCCATGCCTTCTATTGCTTCCTCCACGAGAGCAACAGCATCTTTAGCAAGGGCAACCTCCAGGGCACTTGCTATTGTTCTGGCTACTTGATTTGCTTGTTGAGGTTCCCACATTACGCGCGTTATACCAAAGGAAGATCCGTTGTGCACTGGCTTCACAAAAAGCGCCTTAGGCTGCGTAGTGGCTTTGCTGTTTCCTCTAAGCTCACCGTTGCCCAAAAGGGAGTTAAGCTTAGTCTCAATGACTTCTAGTGCATCGCGTTGTGCAAGCTCCTCTTTGCAAACGGTAAAAGAAGCGGGAACAGCTATACCGGCAGCCTTACAGACGGCTTTGGCGCGGTTCTTGTCTGATGCAAGCGCGCTAGCAAGCACGCCTGAGAACGTATAGGGGATGTGGAGGATTTCGAGAAGCCCCTGAATACAGCCATCTTCTCCGTATTCCCCATGCATAGCAATAAAGGCAACGTCCCAGCAATCATGAAGGAGGCGCTCCATGGTTGAGTTGTCAGCCACATCGAGAGAGACGATATGGGCGAATCCCGCATCCTTGAGGGCCCTCTCACAGGCAATCGCTGAGTCATGGGAGATTTCTCTTTCGTCTGACCATCCTCCCCAAAGAAGCGCAACGCGAACATCCTCGCGTGGTTTTTGGTGTATTGAGTATTGGCTTTTTGGAAAGTCACTGTTCTTCTCATTGGTCATGTTGTCTTCCTTGTTGACCTTGCTTTTGCACTTGCGGAATAGGTTATGGTATCACGTCAAACATTTTCTATTCTTTTGAATTGCTTAGGGTAGGGAACTGGTAAGGTAATAAAAAGAACACACAGTGGTGTACAAAAATCGATACACCGTTGAAGCGACGGGTGACAATAGGGCCGCGAGGAAAATGAACAATAAACAAATAGAAATCATGAGCCTTTCCTATGAGGATATCCTGGGGTACATGAGCATGTGGGGAGAACCTGACTACCGGGCGAAGCAGCTTTGGGATTGGCTTCACTCTAGACAAGCCTTTTCTTTTGCGGAAATGACAAATCTCTCAAAGTCCCTGCGCGACAAGCTGGATACTACCTTTACGCTGTCTTCTCCAATCCTTGCCTCAGAGGAGCTTTCTTCTGATGGAACGCAAAAAATGCTTTTGTCCTATCCGGATGGCGTTTCTGTAGAGTGTGTTGGGATGCCCTACAAAGATCGTTATACGGCTTGTCTTTCAACGCAAGCGGGGTGCTCCTTGGGCTGCGCCTTTTGCGCCACCGGGAACGGTGGCTTCACGCGAAACCTCACCGCAGACGAGATCGTTAAGCAAGCAAAATACGTTGAGCGCGCCTCGGGGGTTCGACTCAGCTCTGTTGTCTTGATGGGGCAAGGCGAGCCATTTTTGAATTTAGAAAACACCCTAGCGGCAATGAAAGTATTGAATGACCCGTCAGCGTTAAATATTGGCGCGCGCCATATCACGGTATCCACCTCTGGAATTCTTCCCGGTATTGCCCGACTCGCACGCATAAAGGAGCAATTTGGCTTGGCCATCTCTCTTCACTCCGCCGTGCAAGAAACGCGCAACATGCTAATGCCAGGAGTAAAAAAATATGCGCTTCCTCATCTATATGAGGCTCTGCAGGCCTATACAGAAGCAACTAAGAGGCGTCCAACGTATGAATACCTCATGATTAATGGGGTCAACGACACCAACGCTGAACTGGATGCGCTCATTGATTTCTGCGCAAATACG
This sequence comes from uncultured Atopobiaceae bacterium, assembly GCA_910579165.1. Classification (GTDB taxonomy): domain Bacteria; phylum Actinomycetota; class Coriobacteriia; order Coriobacteriales; family Atopobiaceae; genus MGBC105563. Next base: position 47,092 of record CAJTTF010000001.1, on the reverse strand, counting down.
CTCTGCCACGTCAACCTTATTCCCCTCAATCCAGTATCGCACAGTGGCTTTGCACCCTCAAAAGGGGACACGATTCGCCGATTTCAAAAGGCATTAAAGGCGTCAGGGGTAGAGACGACCGTCCGGCGCTCACGTGGAAAGGATATCGACGCCGCTTGCGGTCAGCTTCACCAAAGGAGCTGCTAGAAAGCAGCTCTAGCCAATCTTATTCAGAATCTTCTTGAGCTCTCGGCTGTTTTCAAAGTGAATCGTAATGGACCCGGCTCCCTTGGCTTCCTTTTGTGTAACGCTAACTTTGCTTCCAAGAATATCGCAAAGAGCCGATTGCGCTACAAGCGCTTCTTGGGTGTTATGCTGGCGTTTTTTATTGGTTTGGGATTGCTTGGGCGACTCTTTGCTCTGAGAATTACCGGTCGCATCTTTAACCAAGTCTTCGGTTTGACGGACGGTCAGGTGCTTAGCGATGATGGTCTTTGCAAGATTAGATTGATCCTTTTTCATTTTGAGCGACAAGAGTGCACGCGCATGGCCGGAGGTCAGTTTTCCTTTCTCGAGAAGTCCCTGTACATCGAGCGGGAGATCAACGAGTCGTAGGGAGTTGGCAATAGCGGGCCGTGACTTTGAGACAATGGCCGCCACTTCCGCCTGCGTGAGTCCTCGTTCCTGCATAAGAGTTTGATATCCACGAGCTTCTTCCAGAGGATTTAAGTCTGCGCGTTGCAGGTTTTCTACAAGAGCAAGAGAAAGGAGTTCTTTATCCTCTATGTTCTGAATAAGGGCGGGGATTTGCTTGAGTCCCGCCCTTTTAGAGGCTTGGTAGCGCCTTTCTCCTGCAACTATTTCATATCCGCTTCCCTTGGGTCGCACAAGTATTGGCTGAAGAACGCCGTGCTGCTTGATGGACTCCGTAAGCTCTTTCAAATCATCGGTATCAAAATGTGTGCGTGGCTGCCCCTTGTGCGGAACAACCGCCGATACAGCAACCATTGTTGCATCTGTTTCGCCAGCTTCCCCAAGCGTGTCGGAGACAAGGGCGTTCAGGCCTTTTCCAAGCTTATTCTTAGCCACGATTTAAAACCTCTCTCGCAAGTTTTTTATATGCGCGTGCACCTTTGCTGAATGGTGCGTACGTTGTAATTGGTTCTCCATGAGAAGGTGCTTCAGCCATTTTGATTTGCCGAGGAATTAGCGTTGAAAAGACTTTATCGCCAAAAAAGTCTTTTGCGTCAGCGGCAACGGCGCGGGAAAGGGATGTTCTGCGATCATACATGGTCAGCACTACTCCCTCTATAGAAAGCTCTGGATTCTCTGTTCTTTGTACGAGCTTGGTCGTCTCAAGCAGCTTGGCAACGCCCTCTAGGGCATAATACTCGCACTGGAGGGGAACGACCTCTGCCGTAGAGGCCACAAGCGCATTCAAGGTAAGAAGACCCAGCGAGGGGGGGCAGTCAATGAGGATGTAGTCAAAACTGGGGAGCAGTGTTTTAAGCTTCCTTTTAAGAACAGTCTCGCGTTTTTTCTTCTTGGTTAGCTCAATCTCTGCACCCGCAAGCTGTAGGGTAGCTGGCGCGATATAGACGTTATTGGTCTCTGTGGGAACAATGCAGCTTTTGAATGCTTTGCGCGTCATCAACGTGCTGTAAACATCGTTATCAAGCGAGTTTTTATCAACACCAAGCCCGCTTGTTGCGTTTCCTTGAGGGTCGATATCCACAACCAAAACCGCTGCTCCAAGTTCAGCAAGTGCGGCCGCAAGGTTCACAACGGTGGTCGACTTGCCCACTCCGCCTTTTTGGTTGATGACGGCTAAAACCTTGGTTTTTTCTTTTGGAAATCCTCGTGTGACTGTTGATAGATCCAAAGCGAGCTCCTTATGTTATGAACGAAACTTTTTGGTGTATTTACCCACATAGATTTTAATCCAATGCCGATAAGCCTGCCTCACAGGCTCTACTCTAAAGAAGAGCGCACGACAACGTGGTTGCCTATTCTAACGCAAGCTAAATACGCGCTGAGGCTGAGATTGGTCTTTTTGTTGCCATTCCTGGTTTTCTTGGGAGCTTTATCGTTGGAGAAGAGGTCTTTTGATAAACGAAGAGTTCTCTGTGTCCCATGTCTTCCGGCAATTCTCGTGTTTCACGTGAAACAAGTTTCATGCCCGTTTCCCCTTCTGCCGCCCCTGCCGCAGCTAGTTCGTCCTCTTTGGGCAGTCCCTTGGATGCCACAAGGAATCCTCCTTGCCTTAAAAGTGGTGATGCGTACTCAAGGAGAACCTCGAGTGGCGCGAGCGCCCTGGCAAGGGCTACCCAAGCAGTCTGGGGACTCTCTTTGGACAGCTCTTCGGTTCGGAGATCCTTTGCCTCTAGGCGGTCTTGTAAACGCAAGTCCGCAATAAATCCCTCAACTGCCTCTGCTTTTTTTGTAACTGAATCTAAAAGAAGGCCGTTCATCTTGGTCATAATGCCAAAGGGAATCCCCGGAAATCCGCCCCCTGTGCCCATGTCCACAAAACATGGCGCCTCCTTATGGCTTGAATCCTCTTCCTGATCAAGAAAAAGGCCCTCTTCTATGAGCTGCTGGTAGCTCGCAACAAAAAACAGGGAGTCCACAGTATTGAGATAGAGGCTTTTTTCCACATCACGAATCCCCGTGAGGTTGCAGGATTTGTTCTTCTCGGCAACGAGAAGTACGTGCTTGACGAGCAAATCTGCTTCCTGGGGACTAAGGGCTATTTCCTGTTTGCTGCATGCGGCCTGAAGGGCACGTACAAGCTTGTTTTTATCTTGTTGCATTGTGTTCTGGTCACCAAATCGTTCTTATTTGAAAATCGCCAAAAATCCCCGATGCGGGAGTTTTTGGCGACGTTCAGGCTGTTAAAAACAGCACATTGAGGGGTGGCGTGGGTAGTTAATCCAGCATATCTGTATCTTTTGGCCCTGTTTGTACTGCTTGAGAACTATCATCCTGTACGCTTTCTTTGGGATGGACCACAACGTAGCGATAGGGGTCCTCTCCGCATGAAAATGTCTCTACGCTTTCATTGTCTTTTAAGGCAACATGAACGAGACGACGCTCATAGGCATTCATAGGCTTTAGCTGCGCGTCCCTTTGACTCTCTATCGCGCGTTTAGCGGCTTTTTTTGCAATGCTTGCCACCGTCTCCTTGCGCTTTGCTCTATACCCATCAATATCAACAAACAAGGAGTATCTAAATCCTAGATGTTTAGAAATGTACGTGTTAAGAGTTTGCTGCAGCGCAGAAAGCGTGTTTCCATGTTTTCCAATGAGGACCGCCAAGTCCCCACCGGTGATTTCCAGGATAAGCTCGCCGTCATCGCCCTCAAACTCGTCAATAACAGTTTCGCCCTCCCCAAAACAATGCAGTATTTGGCGGAGATAATTTACTGCGAGATCAGCAATCTTATCTACATCTTTTTCTGTGAGCTCTTCCCCCGCATCATGTTTTTCGCGAAGCTCTAAATAGGCTGTGGCCTCCGGTATATTGGCGATACCCGTAAATCCATCTGTGGCCAGCGCTTCGCCCACTTCTGACATTTCTGAGGCATTTGACTGGTTTACTTCCTCGGAGGCAGTCTCATCAATAATCTTTTCGTTTGGCGTCAAAGAGGGCGCCTCTTCTGTAGGCTGACCATATTCCAGTTCGTCGCCAGTTTGCTCTTTAGAGAAGTCATTTGGCAAAGAGGAGGAATCATCTGTGGCGAGAGCGCCGCCTTTTGAACCGTCTACACCGCTGGCGTTGGGCTCATCCTCGGTCGTCATGGAACCAAAAAGGCCTTTTGAGGGCTCCATATCCTGCGACTCCTTGTGTAGATGTTGATCAAATATGCTCATGCGTTCCTCCTTAACGGATTGCTGAATAGCGATGTACGGCTGTTGCTATTTCGCTTTCTTTGTGGGTCTCTTCTTCTTTTCCTTGCGCACAACGTTAACCTCAATGGGTTTATTAAGCATGCGTTGGTTTTCCTTTTCCTTATAGTGCGTCAAAACACGTTTAGTAATGAGCTGTTGCTGCACCACGCCCCAAAGAGCCGAAGCGTTGTAGTACAAAAGAACACCCGCCGCCACGCTCCACCCAAACCATATCATCGCGCCAGCCATAACAACGCCCATAATGAGCGTCTGTGATTGCTGTTGTCCGGGGTTAGCGCGCGTATTGAGCCACATAGGAAGAAACGTAAGGACACCAAACGCAAGGTCAAAAAGGATATAAACCCAGGCTGCTGCAAATCCTCCTGTTTGAAACATAAGGGCTGCGGAGTCTCCAAGATGCGGAAAAATTCCGTAAAAGCAAGCGTTGGGATCTAGGGTTGAAACGTTCTTAAGTACCGAGAAAAGCCCGAAGAAAATAGGCATTTGTAAGAGGAGAGGAAGACAACCGCCAAGGGGATTGAATTTATGTTCTGCGTAGATCTTTTTCAGCTCTTCTTGTTGGCGTTGAGGATCGTCCTTGTAGGTTTCCTGTATGGCTTTGAGCTTTGGCTGGAGAATCTGCATTTGCGCCGAAGATTTTGTGGATTTCAGCGTAAGGGGGGTTAAGACAACACGAATAATGATGGTTAAAATGATGATTGCGAGACCCCAATCCCCGCAAAAGGATTCAAGCGCTTTTAACACTTCTGTTAGAAAATTTACGAATACATCCCACATGGTTAAATCCTTTGTGTTTAACTTGTCTTGCTTAAATCTCTTATATTTTGTGCTTTCTCAACTCAGCATCGCAACGCACCAAGCCTCGGCTTATCATTTCGTCCTGTCCCAGAGTTTGGGCTTTGTGGCTTGGCTTAAAAGAAGAATAGCCTGCACCTATCATTCCATATGACGCCTGACGTGAAAAGCGCCCGTTTCTTCTCTGGCAAACATGCGCGCCGATACCTTTTCCGTCTTCTGCGCCGTATGCCCCCTGTGCTTAAAAAGCGAGAACTCATCTGGTACGGGATCAAAACCACCTTTGTGCAATGGGTGGCACCTCAGAAGCCTTCGTATTGTGAGGTAGGTTCCGCGCATCACTCCAAAACGCCTGTAGGCAATGCGGGCATACTGGGAACACGTGGGGCTGTAAATACAACAGGGCGCAAAAAGGGGAGAAATCCAGTGCTGGTAAAAGGCGAGGAGCTTATCGCACATTCTCGCGGGAATAGCGATGGTTTTCCCCGCGCAATTATTGTCTCTCTTGTGTCCTGGGGAAACCGCGTCTTCTCGCGATTTGAATCTTTTGCAACAAGAGATCTCTTTAGTAGTATTAACAGTACTTTTCATCATGGAGTGCCTGTAGGATCTCTTCTCTTATTTCTTCTGGGTGCGCCTCTATAGTTTTTGACGTAGCAAAAAAGATGGCATCAAAGGATTCGCCAGAAAAAGATGTATGCCTCACGGCCTCGCGAAGAAGACGTTTACACCTGTTCCTGTATACAGCATTCCCCAATCTTTTTGCTGCTACAAAAGCGAATCGAGAAGGAGGCGCAAGATTTGTGGAAAGAGAAATAGTGACGTGACGGCGCTTAAGCCGAACGCCTTCTTTGAATACTTTATTAAACTCTTTGCGCCTCTTGAGGAGCTGCATGCTAAACGGTTAAACGCTTGCGCCCCTTAGCGCGACGACGTGCCAAAACTGCACGTCCGCCTTTGGTAGCCATGCGTGCACGGAATCCGTGACACTTTGCTCTTTTGCGCTTGTTTGGTTGGTACGTTCTCTTCATACATTACTCCTGCTATTTTCGCCTCAACTAGGTGCTGAGATTGGTTGGTGTAAGCGAGGAACAAATTGTAGTGGTTTTAAGCATTTTTGTCCAAAAGAACTTTCAAAAACCGTAAAGATCAAGCCCTTAGAGCGCGAAAGAAAGCTCATAGAAAGCCCTCAAGATGAATTCTCTAAACACTCCGGCACATCTCATTAACATTCCTAGGCACTACCTGTTTTGTCAATAAATTTCATACCCTCCCAATTTTTCAGGTTATTCATTTTGATTCTGAAAGTTTTATCTATTAGTTTTCAACATGTTTTATACATTTGTTGAAAACTTTCTTTCATAGCGGCATAAGAAAAATTTCTTTCATCTCGTGTTGAAAAGTTTAAAAATAGAGTAGAGTATTCCTCCCTCGCAATGCTTTGTGACAGGACCTTAGACCCATGGAAGGTCTTGCGCGGAGCATCTATTTATTTTTGAGGGAGAGGTGTTTACAGAGTAGAAATGCGAGTAATTCATACACATTCTGGTAGTGACTATGGCCGCACACACAACAGAAAAAAGCACTCATATAACCGAGTCCTCTTCGGGCAGCGGTGAAGCATTAGGTGTTTTAACGCCTCTTAATCCTTGCCGCCTTGCAGTCTATGATGACCCGGCAGCCACTCCGCAAGTTATTGAAATTGCTCCTCAGCCTATCGATTCTTACATGAACGCTATAACTCGGGAGGTTATTGGAGTGCTTCGAGGGTTCCGCTCTTCAATCCCTTTTATGGTTATCCGTGAGTGTGTTGAAAATCTTATTCATGCATCCTTTAAAAACCCCACTGTTTCAATCATGTATGAAGGGAAGTTAGTACGTTTTTCAGATCAAGGACCTGGTATTTCCCACAAAGAGGCCGCGCTTGAGTTTGGCACCACAACTGCCACCAACGAGATGAGGAAATATATACGCGGTGTTGGCTCGGGATTACCTGTTGCACACCAATATATGCAAGACAGGGGTGGTTCTCTGGTTATTGAAGATAACCTGGAGCAGGGGTGTGTCATTACTATTTCCCTAGCAGAAGACCAAGCCAACGCCAATCAAAAAACCTCCAAACACCGCAGCCTCCCTCGCGCTGCTTCTCAGAATCAAGGAACTCAAATGGCGAGGGAAAAAGAGAATTTCACGTCCCCTTCTTTCAAAAAACTCACCTATGAAAAGACAGAACCAAGGAATTATGGAGAAGAAGTGAAGGGCACTTCTTCTGCTTTTTTATTGGAAGAAAAAGAAAAGATGGCCTTATTCCTTTGTTTATCTCGGGAAAAGATTGGACCTACTGATCTTGTTCAACTTTTTGGCCATTCTCTCTCAACGTGGTCAAGGACTCTTCAATATCTTGTGGGGCTAGGTTTAATGAACAAACCTGCTCACCAGCAAAAATATCGTTTATCGCCCATGGGGAAAGAGTTTGCAACCCACAACATCTAGTACCGTTTTGTTGAAAACTTTGCCTGTTTTATTTTATTTTGTTGAAAGTTTTCAACAAAAATTGTTCTTTTCTCTTTTTTTCTTTTTTTAACTCGTTACAATATCTTTTCCCTGCGGGTTTAAATCCTCTTAAAACGTACCTTCACCCCCCTTGATTGGGAAACGATACCAAACAATTGTTAAGCATAAACCCCTTTATTGGGTCTTTTTTACTTTGCAAGGACGCTTTTATGCCAAAGAATTATTCAGAAGCTGAAATATTATGGAACGACGTTTTGGATGTATTGCAAGGTCAAGACATTTCCAACCGTCTTCTCTCCATGCTTAGGGCTTGTAAGCCCCTCCAGCTAAATAATTTAGTTATTACTGTAGAGGCTCCTTCTGGTTTTGCGCAACATTTAATAGAAGATGAAAAGTCCAGGATTGAGGCGGCTCTATCGCAAGCGGCGTTTGAACCTATTCAACTTAGTGTTTCATATGCACGAGGCTTGGAGAGTAAATTTGCTCAACAGGCGCAAGAACTCAATTCTTATACCGCTCCACCAGAACCTCCTACTTTGGAAAATGGGGGGTTTATTAATGAACTTTTTGGTAAGCCTTCTTACTTATTCCAAAATGATAGTGAGGGAGTAGAAAAGACCAAAACTTCTATCTCTCTTACCGAGTTTGCTTCATTAAACAAAGGAGGTTCTTCACTACATGAATCCTCTCCGCACGGAATGGTTGATAAAAGCAGAAACCCGCTTGTAGAATCTATAACGGAGAATGATTCGCTCCTTACTTTTGATACATTTGTTGAAGCAGATGAGAATCGATTTGCTCTGCAAGCTGCAAAACAGGTGGCTAATGGTGTCTCACAACAATTCAACCCTTTATTTATTCATGGATCTTCAGGGTTAGGAAAAACACACCTTCTGCGAGCAATTCAAAACTATATAGGGACAAACGATCCAGATAGACAGTGTCTTTACAGAGTTGCCTCTGATTTCATCTCCGATTATACAAACGCAATGAAAGAAAATAAGCGGCGTGATGATAATGTGGTGGGAGAGAACCTGAAGCGTAATTATCACAATATTGACGTGTTGATCCTCGATGATATTCAGAATATCCGTAAGGCTCAACACACAATGGATTTCTTTTTTGAAACGTTTGAATATTTAGTAAGCCAAGGAAAGCAGATCGTTCTTGCGGCGGATGAGCCTCCATCAAACCTTGGAATGCCAGAAAGAATTGAATCTAGAATTGGCTCTGGGCTCTCTGTCTCCATTGAAACTCCTAGCTTGGAGTTTAAGCGCCTTCTTATTACCACATTTTACGAGCGCTTTAAAAATGATGGTGTGCCTGGTGATCTATCTGAAGACGATCTCAATTATATGGCTGAGGTTTCTGGCGGAAACATTCGCTCTATCCGCTCATTCGTGCAGGAATGTTTATTTAAGGCTGAGAGATACCGTGAAGCTGGTGAAGAACTCACTCAGACTGATATCGCAAAATGCGCATCAGAACGCTGGCAAAAAGAGGGAAGGGTTATCAGCATTGAGGATGTTCAAAGATTTATCCAAAAACAGTATGACATCTCTCGCGCAGATTTGATTGGTTCAAAACGAAGCGCCAGCTTAAAACAACCGCGCCATATTGCTATTTGGCTTTGCCGAGAAGTGACTGATAATACCCTTGCTGAAATTGGAAAACAGTTTGGTGGAAGAAGTCATGCAACTATTAAGCACTCCCTTGCTTGGGTAGAGCAAACCGCTGAACATGATCGTGTTCTTTATGATCGCCTGGAGAGCCTACGTGAAAGAATTAGCAGCGAAGCATAATTAACAAAAGTATTTATAGATGTTAATCACTTGTTTAAAGCCTGTCAAAAGCATGTTTAAATAGTGTTGAAAATTCTTCTTAATAAGAACCGTGCTATTTTAAGAAGACATAATGTTTAAAAAAGGATGTGTTTTAAACAAAGCAGAAAAAAATAAAAACACTTTTCATAAGGACATTTAACCGTTTTTTAACATTTCAACATGTTCTACTACTATTACTACTATATATATACTATTTAAGGAGTAGCAATGAAGTTTGTTGTAAATCAAACAACTCTTTCAAAAGCACTGTCGCTCGTAGGGAAGGGCGCGGGAATTTCTTCTACCGTTCCCGTGTTAAACAGTGTGAAGATTTCCACCATAGGCGCTGATATTGAGCTTCAAACCACAGACCTTAATATTGCTGTTAAACATATTATCCCCGGCAATGTTCAGGAAGAAGGATCGGTTCTCGTTAGTCTTAGGGTTCTTCTTTCCATAATTAAAACATTGCCCGATGCTCCTATTACCTTTCAAACAACAGACGAGGGCATTCAGCTCAGCTGCTCTAATTCTACTTTCTCCATCCTCACACTGAATATTGAAGAGTTCCCCCCATTTCCAGAGTACGAGATTCAGAGCTCCGTTGAGCTTTCAACACAGCTACTTAATCAGATGGTAGAAAGGGTTTATAAAGTTACCTCAAACGATGTTGCACGCCCTATTTTGAGCGGTATTCTCTTTACCGCCGATAACAATACGTTGCGTCTTGTAGCCGTTGATACACATCGCCTTGCTATCTGTGATACCAACACACAGACATCTTCACTCGCTGGCGAATTTTCGATAGTGGTCCCAGGTAAAGCTTTCCATGATGCTCTTACGCTATCCGAAGAAGACGAAAAAGCAACCCTTGCGGCATCTGAGAACCACATTATCTTTACCTTCGCCCATACAACCTTTATTTCTCGGAAGATAGAGGGCACCTTCCCTAACTACAAGCAACTCCTTCCCCAATCCTCTAAGACAACTATCACTCTCCCATTAGAAGAACTTTCAGAAGCGCTCCGCCGCGTCAGTTCTATCATGGCGCAAAATCCCTCTGTTCATTTCAAACTAGATCTAGACGAAAAACTCTTAACACTTACCACAGCCAATAAAGAAACTGGTAAAGCTCAAGAAAACCTCCCTATCTCTGGTAATGGAGAATCAATGACCTTCACTCTGAATCATCGTTATGTTCAAGAGGGGATTAGTCCACTCCTCAGTGATAATCAAACCAAAGTATCTTTAGAATTACAAGACGCAACGCAACCCGCAATCTTTAAGGCTTTTGGCGAGATTAATTATCTCTATCTCCTTATGCCTATTAGAATGTAGTTTTTAAGTTTCTCCATATAACTTAAAACTCTTAGGGTGAAATACGAGACTATCTAAAATGGCGCTATCTCTTCATTCGCTTTCATGTAAGCATTTTAGGAATCTCCAAACAAAAAACATTCAATTCTCAGAAACACTTACGATTCTCCAGGGTCCCAATGCCTCCGGCAAAACGAATACACTAGAAGCCATTCAGCTTATTTGTACAGGTTACTCCTCTAGGCACTCCACCGCAGAACAACTGTTACAAAAAGATAGTTCTCAAGGTCTATTAAAAGGTAAGCTTTTAGGTGATCAAAGGGTCTTAGATATTGAAATACATCTCCAAAAAGAGGATAAACCCTCAGACGAGGCACACTTCACTAAAACATATATTAAAAACGGTAAAAAAGTACAACCATCAATAATCTCTGGCACGCTTCCAACCATTCTTTTCACACCTGATCACCTACGCCTTATAAAAGATGGCGCGCGCATCAGAAGGGAAGAAATCGACACATTTTGCGTGCAGTTCTCTCAACCATATCAAAGCATTCTTAAAACTTATCAACACACATTAGAGCAGCGAAATAAACTTCTAAAAGAAAGCCCAGGAAATAATGAACTCATCCATTCTCTCGACGAGATTCTTTCTAAAACTGGCGCCCAGCTTGTAAAAGCACGTATGCAATGTTTAGAGCATCTCAAACCTTTTTATTTCTCTATGTATCAAGAAATAGCTCCAAAAGAAGAGGTTTCTTTTGAATATATCTCCTCTGGAATCTCCCTTGTTCCTCATGCTTCTCTCGATGATATAGCTGAAAAGCTTCTTCAGGGCTTAAAAGAAAAACGAGATCAAGACAAACAAACAGGAGCAACAAGCATAGGGCCTCACAGAGATGACATCCTCTTTTGTTTAAATGGACAGAGCGCACGCATATATGGATCACAGGGACAACAACGTTCTTTGGTGCTTGCTTGGAAGCTCTCTCTAGTGCGTTATACCGAGGAGTTTTTGGGGAAAAGACCGCTCTTATTGCTTGATGATGTCATGAGTGAGCTCGATGCAACCCGCCGTGGAACCATTACTCAGTTTTTACAGCAAGATATTCAGACTATTATTTCAACAACTCATGAGGGTTATTTCGATCAAGAGACGCTCAACAATGCTGAGATTATTCCCTACCCCTAAAAGAAGACGCGTTTCATATACTATTCAAGCGGCGTTTGAATAAAAAGCGCATCCTTCATAAGCATAAAAAATCCACTATCCTTACTATATGGCTTATTTACGCGACAATAAAGAACTCAGTCTAAAAGTGCTTATTAAGCGCCATACGGAAGCACTCGGTACCCTTCGCACGACACAACACAAGGGGAAGAAAAGTGTGGGATTTGTATGGAATAAAATTGCCGGTGATATAGGCAGAAAACACACCCTAGGGTTGTATTTAGAGGAGCCTAAAAAAAACCCTCCTTCTCAAAAGAGATTGCCAACCCTGCATGTTTATCTTGACTCACAAGCACTTATTCAAGACTTTTCCACAGACAGCGCACTTTACCAATCAAAAATGGCACACGAAGGTCTTCCAGTTCAGGCCATTAAGTTTCATCTATCAAAAAAAGTCGGCAAAATAGAGAAAAAAGCGTCCAAGGGAGCGCCATATAATTTTTCAGAATCCCAGAATTCTTATGGAATGAAGGAGGCTAATAGGTCTGAATATCCCTCCAATCTCCAGAGAAACAGGACCACACCCCTTTTACACAAGCGACAAGAAGAAGCGCCTTTCTGGAACGAGGCCCCTCTCACTCAAAACCAAGCAAAAGAAAGAGAAGAAGCCGCGTGGATTTTACGCAACAGGCAAGGGGCGCGTATCGCCCCTCCTGAACAAAAGGAAACAACTCCTTTTAACGAGTTGCCACCTTTGAGTCCACCAGAAATTCAATTCATCCAGAAGAGCGTTCGCATCCTTCCGGAAGACCTTAAACGAATCGTGGTTTCAGCCATGTCGGCACGTCTACGCCGGCAAAAAGACGTCTAAAAAGCGCTATAATAAGAGTTCGCTGTACTTGCACAACACTATATATAGTGGTTTTGAGCAAGCAGGGTGAATTCGCAGGTTTATCCACAGCGCACATATTCACACCAACTTCCCTACCAGAAAGGTTACCCGTGGCAGATACGACTGAAAACAAACAGGAACGCGCCTACGACGGGGGCGAAATTAAAATCCTTGAAGGTCTTGAGGCGGTTCGCAAGCGCCCGGGCATGTATATTGGATCCACAAGCATCTCTGGTTTGCATCACCTCGTCTATGAAGTAGTGGACAATTCCGTAGATGAAGCACTTGCTGGATTTTGCACAGAAATCAACGTCACCATCAATCCCGATGGCTCCATTACCGTTGTCGATAATGGCCGTGGCATCCCTGTTGACAAGCACCCGCAACGGGACATGTCTACACTGGAAGTTGTTCTGACCATTCTACATGCTGGCGGAAAATTCGACAATGAAGCCTACAAGGTGTCCGGCGGTCTCCATGGCGTGGGTGTTTCTGTTGTAAACGCCCTCTCAAAAAAGATGGCTGTACAAGTTAGACGCGATGGAAAGGTGCACGAGATGCGCTTTGCCCGCGGTACAACTACTCAAAAGCTCCAGGTGATAGGAGATGCCAAGGGAACCGGTACCGAAGTTACGTTCTGGCCAGATGAAGAGATTTTTGAGACCGTCAGCTTCAACTTCACCACACTTGCTGACCGCATGCAAGAGATGGCCTTTCTTAACCGCAACCTAAAAATTACCCTTACAGACGAGCGCGAAGAAAAGCCGCACCGTGTTTCGTATTGCTACTCGGGAGGCATCATTGATTTTGTGAAGTTTCTCAACGAGGGAAAAGAAACTATCGGTGACAAAGAACCTATCTATATGGCAGGCGCTTCGGAAGAGGGCACTGATACCGATAAAACCGGCGAAGTTGAAATTTCGCTCCAGTGGAACAACACCTACAGCGAAAACGTTATGAGCTTTGCCAACAATATCTACACCCCCGAAGGCGGCATGCATCTTGAAGGTTTTCGTACCGCCCTCACGCGCGTGCTTAACAACTATGCGCGCGCTAACGGCATTCTGAAGGAAAAGGATAAAAATCTTGAGGGTTCAGACGTGCGAGAAGGACTGACAGCAGTCGTTTCTGTTAAGCTCGCTGACCCTCAATTTGAGGGACAAACCAAAGCCAAGCTTGGCAGTTCCTTCATGCGCCCCCTGGTAAACAAGGTTGTCTCGGAAGGACTGGCCGAATATCTTGAAGAGCACCCCAAACAAGCTAAGCAAATCCTTAACAAAGCAACAAGCGCTGCCCGTGCGCGCATGGCCGCTAGAAAAGCGCGCGAGGCAACACGCAAGAATTCCTTACTAGAGTCTGTGGCCCTGCCGGGCAAGCTTGCGGACTGTTCTGAGAAAAACCCGGAAACCACAGAGCTTTTCATCGTCGAGGGTGATTCAGCAGGTGGTTCGGCCAAGATGGCGCGCAACCGCACTACGCAGGCCATTCTTCCCCTGCGTGGAAAAATCCTTAACGTTGAGCGTGTTGGACCAACGCGAGCCCTCTCCTCAGACACCATTCAATCGCTGGTTACGGCCATTGGTACTGGAGTGGGGGAGGAATTTGATATTGAAAAGGCGCGCTATCACAAAATTGTCATTATGACAGATGCTGATGTTGATGGTGCCCACATCCGCATTCTGCTCCTCACTTTCTTCTATCGCTATATGCGTCCCATGATTGATGCCGGCTACATATACATAGCACAGCCCCCCTTGTTCCAACTGCGGAAAAAGGGCCACAAGAAGGGCGAGTATATCTACGCCGACGAAGAGCTCGAGCAAGCCGTAAAAGCTCTGGAGCCCAAGAGCTACACCGTTCAGCGCTACAAGGGTTTGGGAGAAATGGACCCCGAGCAGCTTTGGGAAACGACGATGGAGCCCACGAACCGCATTCTGCTTCAGGTGAGCGCAGAAGATGCAACTGCAGCAGAGCGAGCCGTCTCAGACCTCATGGGAACCGCTGTCGAGAAGCGCAAAGAATTCATCCAGAGACACGCAAAAGACGCCCGCTTCCTCGATATCTAGATAAAGCGCGATCATTTAATATCCGGGCCGCTTCGTTCTAAGAGCAAGTAGGCCAAGAGCAAGTAGACCTAAAGCAAGTAGAAACAGTCACCTTTTCAAGGAGAACAACGTGGCAGACGATACTTTTGAAAACAACGAACCAGAATTTGGCGATCAGAGCACTCATGACGAAGAGCAAAGCTTCGATTGGGAGCTTGACCTCTCAGCAGACGACAACGCAGACGAGGAAGAGGTTCTAGAAGAGGATGTTGAGGCAGCCGAAGGCACCACCCAAACGCTTCAAGGCATAGGGGATGCCCAGACAGGCCTTCTTGCTGATGAAGGAGGCAGCCGCCTAGCCTTGGAAGACATCCATGGGGGCACTCTGAAGCCCGTTGATCTTTCGTCGGAAATGCAGACAAGCTTCATCGAATACTCCATGTCTGTCATTGTCGCCCGCGCTCTCCCAGATGTGCGTGACGGCCTCAAACCGGTGCATCGTCGCATTCTTTATGCCATGCTCGATTCAGGCGTATTGCCTTCCAAACCGCATAAAAAATCGGCATGGACGGTTGGTGAGGTTATTGGTAAGTACCACCCTCATGGCGATGCAGCTGTATATGACTCCATGGTCCGCCTTGCTCAGGACTTCTCTATGAGCGTCCCGCTCGTGGATGGCCACGGTAACTTCGGTTCTATCGATGGAGACCCTCCTGCCGCTATGCGTTACACAGAGGCCCGTCTTGCGCGCCCGGCCCTAGAGCTCCTGCGCGACCTCAATGACGATACCGTTGACTGGCAGCCCAACTACGACGAATCCATTGAGGAACCGTCAGTTCTACCATCCCATTTCCCCAACCTTCTTGTTAATGGTTCGTCGGGTATCGCCGTTGGTATGGCCACCAATATCCCTCCCCACAATCTTGGAGAGGCAATTGATGCAACCTGTCTCCAAATTGATAACCCGGAATGCACAGTAGACGAGCTCATGGAGGTCATGCCAGGACCAGACTTTCCCACCGGAGCCCTCATCATGGGTCGCTCGGGCATTAAAAGTGCCTACGAAACGGGGCGTGGTCCTATCGTAGTGCGCGCCAAGGCGCATGTGGAAGACATCACCAAAAATCGCCAGCGCATCGTTGTAACAGAAATCCCCTACATGGTTAACAAGGGGCTTCTTCAAGAAAAGATTGCCCAGCTCATTAACGAAAAGCGCATTGTTGGCATTTCAGACATGCGCGATGAGTCAAATCGCAAGGGTATGCGCCTTGTCTTTGATCTCAAGTCCGGGGTCGTCCCTGAAGTGGTGCTCAACAATCTCTACAAGCACTCGCAACTCCAAACGACCTTTGGTGCAATTGACCTCGCACTTGTGGATGGCGTTCCGCGCACGCTGACGCTTAAAGAGATGCTGCAACACTACATTGATCACGAGGTTGATGTCATAACGCGCCGCACGCAGTACCGTTTGGCAAAGGCGCAAAAAGAACTCCATATCCGCGAAGGCCTCATGATTGCAGTCGATAATATCGACGAGATTGTCAAGATCATTCGCAGTTCTTACTCAGACGAAGAGGTAAAAGCTGCCTTTAATAAGCGCTTTGGCCTCGACGATATTCAGTCGTCTGCCATTTTGGAGATGCGCCTTAAGCGCCTTACTGGTCTGGAGCGCTCAAAGCTTGAGGAGGAAATCAACCACCTAAAGGAACTCATCCAAGAGTACGAGGAACTCCTCTCCAATAAGACTAAGCTCATGGAGCTCATAAAATCAGAACTCCGCGAAATCAAAGAAAAATACGCCAAGCCAAGAAAGACCGAGATAACAGACACGGCTGCCACCACGCTCGAGGTTGAGGATCTTATCGCCGACGAGGAGATGGTTGTAACCTTTACCCACGCTGGCTATGTGAAGCGTCTTCCCGCCACAACGTACCGCACCCAAGGTCGCGGCGGCAAAGGTATCGCCGGCGTTAACCTCAAAGACAACGACTTCGTAGAAGAACTCTTTGTTGCAAGTACGCATGATTACATCCTCTTCTTCACCAACTTTGGCAAGGTTTACCGCTGCAAGGTACATGAGCTGCCCGTTGGCTCGCGTACTTCTCGGGGCAAAGCGCTTGTCAATGTCCTCGAAATGGCTGAAGGAGAACATCCGGCGTCCATCCTTGCAACCAAGGATTTCCCCGAGGATGAATTTGTTATGTTTGCCACTAAGGAGGGCGTGGTTAAAAAGACTGCTCTCAGCGCTTACAATCGCACCCGTAAGGACGGCATGATTGCTATCAAGCTCAAGGATGGCGACGAGCTTGTTAATGTCCGTCGCGTTAAGCCCGGTGAGCGCGTTGTGATGACAAGCTCTGACGGTAAAACTATCGTCTTTGATGAGGGGACCGTTCGCCCCATGGGGCGCAACACCTCGGGTGTTCGTGGCATGAAGCTCAAAAAAGATGCGCGCATGCTTGGTATGGAAATCTCATCTGGCCAAGGTGACCTTTTTGTCGTTACCGAGAAGGGCTACGGCAAGCGTACGGCAATGAGCGAATACACCATGCACAATCGTGGGGGCCAGGGTATAACAACCATCAACATGACGGCCAAAAAGGGCGATCTTGTTGCTGTTAAAGTCCTAAACGAGACGGACGAGTTGATGCTCATGAGTCAAGAAGGAACCGTGATTCGCGTCAAAGCGCAAGACATTTCTCGCTTGGGCCGCGCAACGCAAGGCGTCAAGGTTATGAATGTTTCCGACGAAGACCGCGTCACTACCGCCGCACGCATGACCCCCGATGACGCCAAGGACGACGCAAAGGGCGCAGCTTCGGCACAGCAAGAGTTTTCGTTAGACGACAAGAAGGACTAAAACACAGCTCAAAACGATATGACTTACGGCATAGAGACAAAACACGGCTTAAAACGATACGGCTTCTAATATAAGGACAAAGCGCAAGAACTATTTTCAAATGGGACTTTTGAAAGCCAGCATAGAGACGATCGTAGTAGGAAGCGGACCTGTTTCGTCCCTTCTCGTGCTCAAAACGCACGCGAGAAACGGACGCACCGCTTCCACTACCTCCAGTGGTCCGGGCGCTTCCGGGGCACAGCCGCTTCCTATTCGCATAGGGTCGGCTGAGGCTGCAAGCATAGGGATGGCTCTCAGCCACAAAAAGCACGCGCGTCCCATGACCTTTGACCTCATGGCTGGCCTCATAAAGATGATGGGGCTCAGAGTTGATTCGTGCGCTATTACAGACGTTGAGGGAACCACCTTTTTTGCGACGATATACATATCCAAAAAGGATGGATCTCCCATTGCCATAGATGCTCGCCCCTCAGATGCCATAGCGCTTGCCGTCAAAACGGGTGCTCCTCTTTATGTTGATGAGGACGTTTTAAAAACCGCTTCACTTCCCAACTTCGATGAGATAAAGCGCCAATACGATCAGAAAAACCTTAAAGAGTTTGAACAATTTGTCCAAACCATCAAACCGGAAGACTTTGAATAGTCCACGGTCTGAAGCGTGTCGCTCCACCGCCGCCCAAATCACCGAGAGCTTTTCCGAAAACCTCCAAAAACTTTATGCTGCTCAAATTTCGAGTTCGCTTGACGAGTGCCTGGGTATTGGGGTAGTATCTTCACCCGCACACGGACCCGTAGCTCAGTTGGTTAGAGCGTCCGGCTGATAACCGGGAGGTCACAAGTTCAAATCTTGTCGGGTCCACCAGTTGTTTTATCTGGGAGTGCACACTCTTCCTTGGGGAGTTAGCTCAGCTGGGAGAGCGCCGGCTTTGCAAGCCGGAGGTCGTGGGTTCGATCCCCATACTCTCCACCACACAACACACGGGTTAGAGATTTTTTCTCTAACCTTTTTTGTCTCAAGAGGACCACGTTTACTCAAGAGGAGCGAGTTTATTCAAGAGGACTACTTTGTCCCAAGAGGCCAGTTCAACCCTGAGGGCAAGATCGCTCTGCGAGAACCCTACTGTCTTAGAGGAACCCTATATGCTGCAAGAAAACATCAGAAACGTTGCCATCATTGCCCATGTCGATCATGGCAAAACCACTCTCGTTGACAAGCTTTTGCGCGCCTCTGGTGCCTTTAGAGAAAACCAAACAGTTGAGGAGCGCGTGCTTGATTCTAACGATCAGGAGCGCGAGCGCGGCATTACTATCCTTGCTAAAAACATAGCAATTGAATACCAGGGCATAAAAATCAACATCATCGATACGCCAGGCCACGCTGATTTTGGAGGCGAGGTGGAGCGCGTGTTGCATATGGCAGACGGCGCCCTTTTACTTGTGGATGCGTTTGAGGGGCCGATGCCACAAACCCGCTTTGTCCTCCGCAATGCCATTGCCGCCAACCTTGCCATCATGCTTGTCGTCAACAAGATTGACCGCGACGGCGCGCGACCGGAGGCCGTTGTGAACGACACACTCGACCTCATGATGGACCTAGGCGCCACCGACGAGCAGCTGGAATTTGCCATGGAGCACGTGGTGTATTGCTCGGCAGTTCTCGGAAAGGCTGATACAAACCCTGTTGTTACCAATGACGACATGTTCCCGTTGCTCAACATGATGGTGGATGCCCTTCCTGCACCAGATGTAAATCCGGACGGACCACTCGCACTGCAATGTGTAACCGTGGACCACTCAACCTATGTAGGTCGTATTGGCATAGGGCGCGTGTATTCAGGAACGATTGAGACGGGCGAAAAAGTACTGGTGCTCAAGAACGACGGAGGACAAGAAGAGGCCCAAGTTAAGCAGTTGTTCACCTTTGATTATTTGGGGCGCAAGGAGTGCAACCGCATAGAGGCGGGCGATATTGGAGGGGTAGTGGGGATCGATAATACTGACATAGGCGATGTCTATACCAGTGCAGAAAACCCTCAAACCCTAGAACCTATTCGCATTGATCCCCCCACGCTTTCCATTATTTTTGAACCATCAACATCTCCTCTCATTGGACGCGATGGCGATATTGTGGGTGGCCGCCAACTGAAGGAGCGCCTCATGCGTGAGGCCGAGAATAACGTCACCATGACGATTGAAGAAACGGAAGACCGCACGGGAGTCGAGGTGTCCGGACGCGGTATCTTGCATCTCTCGGTGTTGATGGAGACGCTCCGGCGCGAAGGATTTGAATTTCAGGTAGGACGTCCCCGCGTGCTCTATAAGAAAGAAGGCGGCGAGGTGCTGGAACCCGTTGAGCTTGCGGTTGTAGAGGTGCCCGGTCAGTATTCGGGAAAAGTTATTGAGCTGTTTGGAGACGCTGGCGGCACCATGAAAAACATGGAGGCGGGCGAAACGCTGACACACCTAGAATTTGCTATCCCAACACGCGGAATCATGGGACTGAAGAATCGTATCCTTAATGCAACCCATGGCGAAGGCGTTTTCTACCACAACTTCTTGGAATACGGACCCTACGCCGGAGAGATTGGCGGTCGCACAAGCGGCACCATGGTGTCTATGTCTACCGATAAGGCCGTTGCATACGCCTTGGGAACCCTTCAAGAGCGCGGCGCGCTTTTTGTCGAGCCGGGCACGGAAGTATATGAAGGCATGCTGGTGGGAGAGAGTGCAAAGTCTGGAGAGATGGTGGTGAACGTTGCCAAGACGAAAAACCTTGGGAACCAAAGATCCGCGACAGCAGACATTGCGGTTCAGTTGACTCCTCCCAAGTCCTTCTCGCTTGAAGAAGCCCTGGAATACATTGGCGACGATGAGCTGGTGGAGATAACGCCCAAGCACATTCGCATGCGCAAGCGCATTCTTAATGGCACAGAACGTAAAAAAGACAATGTACGTCGAGGCCTCGTAAGCAAGGCCAAGCCAAAAGAATAAGTGCCAAAGCGAAACAAACTGTGATACCCTAGTGCTCCATGCGGAGAGTTGTCCGAGCGGCTGAAGGAGCACGATTGGAAATCGTGTAGGCGGCAACCCCGTCTCCCGGGTTCAAATCCCGGACTCTCCGCCAGTTTTTGTGCAAGCCTGAGCAACGGCGGCACTTCTTCGGAGGGGTGGCAGAGCGGCTGAATGCGGCGGTCTCGAAAACCGTTTACCAGCTTACGTTGGTACGGGGGTTCAAATCCCTCCCCCTCCGCCATGTTTGTCTTATGGGGGCTCCACAAGGCGACTAAGTGCAGAACCTAGATATATTGACTCGTTTTGGGGAAAGAATAGACTCGGCACCACATGATGCCTCAAGTCTTACTATCCTCAGAAAGGAGTCACTATGGCTGACGAAAAACACACAGAAGAAGTTAATGAAAAAGTCCCCGGCGCTCCCGTGACACCACCTTCAAACCACGACATCTATGAGGTGGCAGGAGATGCCGTCACGGATTCGCCGGAGTTTGCTGAGGTTGATGAAAAAGAGCTTGTGGATGATGAGCTTAAAAAGGATGGCCTTAAGTAGCAAAACAACGCTTATGGCACTGATCCGCCCGCCCGCCTGCCGCTACTACCTATTATGCGCAGTACACACAAACCCCTAATCCTTCACCTGGACCCGCGCCTGCGCCAGATGTAGTGCCTGCATCGGATACAGACCACTGCCTCGAGGAGCGCTTTTCGGCAAGCACGACAGCGAGGGGTTTTCGCAAGTCGGGTCCAAGCCAAAGATTAACCTCAGAATAGCCGCCTTTATTGGAAGTTCGCGGTAAGGAATGGGTCAGAAGCCGGTAGGCTTTTGGTTAGGGAGCTCGCGTACTCTTTCAGCAAGGCACCATCAGGCTTACCATCAGACAGAAATGACAGAAAGCTGCAAATTGCTAGATAAAAGATTTTCATCAAGAAAGAACAGGTCTGTGGTACTATAACAACCCTGTCATTTCCTGCTCCGAAAAGGATTCGGGGCCGTAGAGTCCAGAGGAGGTGAAGAATGAAAGCATACGAAATTCTTTATATTGTCGATCCGACAAGCGATGACAAGGCCAAGGACGCCGTTCTTGAGCGTATCGAATCCACCATTAAGCAAGACGGTGGCAGCGTAGACTCCGTTGATAAATGGGGCAAGCGTGAGCTCGCTTATGAAATCAACAAGCTGTCCGAAGGCGATTACACGCTTGTGAATTTTACCGCCGATCCCCAGTCTATCAGTGAGCTTGATCGCGTCTGCCGCATCAATGACGCCATTGTGCGCCATATGATTACGCTCCGTGCAGAGCAAGCAAGCGAGTAGAACCTGAGAGATGAAAGGAACGTTATGAGTATTAATCGTGTAACAATCACCGGTAATTTAACGCGCGACCCAGAAATGCGTGCTACGCCTAGCGGAACCCAGATTATGCAATTTGGAGTAGCGGTCAACGACCGTCGTCGTAACCCGCAAACAAATGAGTGGGAAGACACCCCCAACTTCATTGAGTGTGTATTGTTTGGCAATCGCGCCGACAAACTCCAGCAATATCTCCACAAGGGCACCAAGGTTGCCGTGGAGGGCAAACTTCGCTGGTCGAGCTGGGAGGATAAAACCTCGGGTCAAAAACGTTCAAAAATTGAAGTCATCGTAGACGACCTTGAGTTTATGAATCCGCGCTCCGACAACGCAGGCTTCCAAGGACAAGGAGCAACGTCTGAGCCCTTTGTAGCTGCAGCCCCAGCCGCGGACATTCCTCAACAAACGGCACCGGTGGAAGCCCCCCAGCCAGCAGAGGCATTTGATGGAGAAATTCCCTTTTAATCGAGGTGAATAGTAAATTAAGGAAGGTATTTACATGCCAAGACCAAGAAAAGAAGAGTATCAACAAAGATTCCAAACGAAACCATGTCAGTTCTGCAAGGACGGTGTTGCAACTATAGATTATAAAGACACTGAGCTTTTGCAGAAGTATATGACCGATCGCGGCAAGATAAAAGCACGCCGCATCACGGGTACATGCACACAACACCAGCATGATATTGCGACGGCCATTAAAAGGGCCCGCGAAATGGCGCTCCTGCCTTATCTTGTGACAGTGGTTTCCAGACGCGGACGCGGCGGAAGACGCAAGTCTTACAGATAGCCTTGATGAAGCCTTCAGAAAAACCCCCAGTAAATCAACGAGAGAGCGGATACGGGAACTCCTCTCAACAAACCTCCCGCATCCCTCCTTTTGTGATAGCTAGTCTCTGGATGGGGCTTGGCGGCTATGCCCTTACCTCCTTTGTTCCGGTTGCGATGGCGATGATTGCCTACGGATTTAGCTTCATGCTTTCACAGTGCTCTTTGGCGCGATCCGGACAGCTAAAGAGACCTGGCGTTGCGCAAGCCTCTAGGGCTCTGATTCATACTGAAGACACGGCTGAAGAGAGGGCCAAGAAAAAGAAAACGCACGCCATAAGCACTTTGCAGAATGACGCCGGAAGCGGCAAGGATGCCAGCAAAAACAATGCTGGAGAAATCGCAATCCCACTTGGCCTTGCTGTGCTGGGTGTAGTTTTGGGAGCCCTGTTTCCTCCCGCCCCTCCCCTCGTTGTAGGCACGGGCGTAGCTGCGGGACTTCTTGCGCTTCTTATTGCGGCTCTGGTGACAAAGCATAAAGCGACCATAACTACGGGGTTCATTTTAAGCGCGCTCGCCGCCCTTCTGATGATTGCGGCAGAGGCAGTAGCCGCACAGGTTCAGGGCCAAACACTCATGAGCACACTTGCTGCAACAACCTCAGATACTGTCCAGTCTCTTGAGGCTTCCTTGCCACTTTCTGTTCAAGCTGAACTGGCTTCATTTGTTCCCCTTGTGCAAATGCTCTGGCCCTTTGTGCTCTTTTGTGCCGCGGGCATTGCCATTGCTTGTGCGCACGCTTCAGCGCGTTTGGCTCAGCTTAATGCGGAAGCGGCGCAACGCCAGCAGATTACGATGTGGCGCTTGTCGGCGTTTGACGCGCCTGTATGGGCACCCGTTGTACTGGCGATAGGGATAGCGTGCTTTGCCTTCAGTCCCGTTTTTGTGGGAATGTCCCCTGACGTGGCCTTCTGGATTCAGTCTGCTGGCCTCAGCACTATGATGGCTATCCGAATCATTTTCTTTCTTGATGGAGCCGCAACCGTTTCGTGGTTTCTGGAAAAGAAGAAATGGGGCTGCCTGGTTCGCATTCTCATCTGGATTCTCGCGCTGTATCTAGAGGGATTTTGTTTCCTCTTGTCCATAATTGGATTTCTCGATTTCTGGGCGAACTTCAGGAAGAGAAACCGCACAAGAAAACATACAATACGATAGAAAACGTTAAAGGAGTATCAATGAAAGTAATTCTTCTTGAAGAAGTACGTGGTAAAGGAGGAGAAGGCGACGTCGTTGAAGTGGCTCAAGGTTACGCCGAGAACTTCCTTTTCCCAAAGCGCATAGCGCTGCCTGCAACTCCAGGTAATCTTAAGCAGCTTGAGGAAAGACGCCATAACATTGCTGCACGTGAGGCAGATCGCATTAAGAACGCCGAAATGCTGCAAGAAAAGCTTGACGAGAAAGTCGTTGAGATTGACGTCAAGATAGGTGAAGAAGGACAGCTCTTTGGCTCTGTCACCAACTCCATGATTGCAGAGGCCGTTAAAAGCCAGCTTGGCATTGAGCTTGACCGCAAGCGTATTGAGCTTGGACGTCCCATTAAAGTAGCGGGTCTCCACAAGGTTATTGTGAGCCTCTACCGCACCATCTTTGCCACACTGCTTGTTCAGGTGGGAAATCCTGATGAACTTCCCGCTGGCTTGGCAGAAGTTCCCGCTAACGAAGAATTGGCCACAACAGAACAAGAAGCACCCCTGGACAAAGAAGCGCCCGGCGAGGCCGGAGCAGACAACGCAGAGGCGCAGGACGTCGATGACGAACCCGCCTCCCAGGACACACCCGAGATCGCTGCTGAAGAACCCGAGGCTGCTAGCTCGGAAGCTTAAGAAAAGCGCCCGATGATCAGCTTCATCGCCAAAAAGGACCGAACACGCGTTTGAACATTTTTATCGGTTAAAACATAGGTGCAGAAGCATTAACGCTGCGTTTTCCAAATAAGGAGACGCAGCGTTTCTTTATGCGCAGGTAGATGCCGCAACAAAAAGGAGCGAAAAACAGCCATTCTGACCTAGTGTTTTTAAGAGATCCGCTGGTAAAACGTATAACGAAAACATGTCAAATTTGATAAAAATGTGAAGAAAAAGTTTTCAACACTATGTTGAAAAGAAACGCAAGCGAACACAAAAAGCAATGTTGAAAATGTTTAAAACTAAGAAACCCGCAGGAGGGGAGCGAATGTAAAAAAACAATCCATTGTTAAGAGCGAAGAGCCTTCGTTGGGGCGCCCCAGGAAGCGCCTAGGAGGGAAGAAAAATCTCAAAATTCTTACCCATTTTTTATAACGCCTGCGCTACGATACTAGTCCCATTTTGGCGTTTTTGCCTTGTTGATAATTCACTTCACACGATTGAGCAACGATTAAGTACGGTCAAGCAAAACGATTACTATGTCAACCCCACATAACACATCCTCCATGCCGCAAGATCTTGATGCTGAAAAATCAGTTCTCTCAGCAATGATTCTGGCCCCTGATGCTCTTCAGGAACTTTTGCTTCAGCTTCAGAAAGAAGACTTCTTCCTCCCGCGTCACCAAATCATTTTTGAGGCCGTTCGCGAGATGTTTGACGCAAATATTCCTGTGG
The DNA here is from genome assembly GCA_910579165.1 of uncultured Atopobiaceae bacterium. Lineage (GTDB taxonomy): Bacteria > Actinomycetota > Coriobacteriia > Coriobacteriales > Atopobiaceae > MGBC105563. Next base: position 22,014 of record CAJTTF010000001.1, on the reverse strand, counting down.
ACACCATTGGGCTGTCAGATGCGCTCAAAACAAAGAAGCAGCTTGATACTATTGGCGGTCCTTCTTACCTTCTTGAGCTTTCGTCCAATACGCTTGCCCTTACAAGCTGGCGCCGACATGCAGAAATGCTCCGTCGCGACACGACGCTTCGCAACATCATCCTGGCCTCTGCGGAGATCACAAGCCTTGCCTTTGATGCTCCAGAGGATACAAAAGAGGTGGTAGATTCTGCCGAGAAACTCATCATGGAAGTGACGGATCGTGATTTGCGTACCCACTTTCTTACGATGGGCGAGTCCATCCAGAATCTTTATAGCGAGCTGGAGGAGCAATCGCAAAAGGATGAGGATTCTTTAGGCATCCGCACGGGCTTCCCCAAGCTCGATAAGTACCTGCTTGGCCTTCGCCCAGGCCAGCTTATTGTGGGCGGAGCACGTCCCGGCGTGGGAAAAACCTCGTTCGCCCTCAACCTTGCCGTTCAGGCAGCGGAGCGCGGAGCGAGTGTTGCCTTTTTCTCGCTTGAGATGTCCGCTACAGAAATTGCTCAGCGCCTTATGAGTGCTCGCTCATCTATTCCACTGCAAAAGATTCGTTCCGCGCGCATTGCCGGAGAAGACTGGGCAGACCTTAACAACGCTGCCGCAAATCTCAGTCAGCTTGACATCATGATTGACGATACACCCGGAACAACCGTTACAGAAATTAGAGCTAAGGCGCGCCGCATGCTTCGCAATAAAGAAAAGGGACTCGTAATCGTGGATTACTTGCAACTCATGGAGTCTGCCGGCGGGCGCTATGATTCGCGCGTTACTGAAGTTTCAGCCATGAGTCGTGGTCTCAAGATTATGGCAAAGGACCTTGGTGTTCCTGTTGTCTCGCTTTCACAGCTCTCACGCCAGTCTGAGGCACGCACCGGCAAGCGCCCCCAACTTTCTGATCTTCGCGAATCTGGTTCTATTGAGCAGGACGCTGATATTGTTATTCTTCTCGATCGCTCGACTACCCCCGAGGAGGCTCAGCGCTCTGATCGTCCCGATGAAGGCTGGACTGATTTCATTATCGCCAAGAACCGCTCGGGCCCCACAGGCTCCATTCCTATGATCTTCCTTCAAGATTCTACGCAATTCAAAGAAGTGGATTTTGGCCACGAAGAAGGCGAAGAGTAGCAACAAGCAAGCTCGGCGATGAGTAGGCGTAGCGACGGGCACAAATAGTGACGATTATGAGCGATGACGAGCGAGCGTAGCAATGAGTAAGCGCAGAGACGAATACAGATAGCAACAACCAAGCGTTGCGATGAGAACGAGTATCGACGCACGTAAGAATATGGACCAAAAAAGAACCAAATCACGCAGAGCTAAAAAGAGCGAGCATTCGTCGCAGGCAGCAAACGTTCGCCTACGCCGACGCAAACCTTCCCTCCTGCGCTCCTTTGTACAGTACTACGGTCCCCACAGGGGTCTCTTTTGGGGTGATACGGCATGTGCGATTGTGCAGGCCGCATGTGATCTTGCATTTCCCGTCATCTTGCGCGCCCTCACCGATGGCCTCTTTCGGCAAGGAACCTCTGAAATCTTTAAATGGTTGTGGGCCATCGCGCTTGGCCTCATCGCGATGTATGCGGTGCGCTATGTCTGTAAATACTTCATAAGTTGTTGGGGCCACATCATGGGAGCGCGGATGGAGTCCGCTATGCGCCGCGACCTGTTTGACCAGTATGAGCGCTTTAGCTTTAGCTACTTTGATCGCCACAACACGGGTGACCTCATGAGCCGGCTCGTGAGCGATCTCTTTGATATTTCAGAAGCCGCTCACCACCTTCCCGAGGCCATTATTGTCTGTCTCATTCAGGTTATTGGCTCTTTCATCATCATGTTTTTCATCGGCTGGCAACTCGCACTTGCTATGGCCGCCATCACCTTTATCCTCGCCGTTTACAACGTGTATGTAAACAAGCGCATGAAGGCCATTTTTACCGAGAATCGCGAACGCATCAGTACGGTGAACTCCCAGCTTGAAGATTCGCTCGGGGGTGCGCGCGTGGTGAAATCGTTTGCAAACGAAAACCTAGAGCGCAAAAAGTTTGGCCGCGCCAACGACGCTTATCTTTCCAGCAAAGAGGACATGTACCACGCGCTTGGGAACTATCAGGCAGCCGCGGCGCTTCTTACCGGTGCGCTTTACACCACCATCATCGTTTTGGGAGGCTACCTCGTGGCCATTGGCCAGATGACCGTTGTTGACCTTGCTACTTTTGCGCTCTATGTAAGCCTTTTTACAACGCCGCTCCAGACGCTCATCGACTTTACCGAGATGTTTCAAAAGGCGCTTGCTGGCTTCAGGCGCTTTGATGAGGTGCTTGCTACCAAGCCCGATATCGAAGACGCGCCAGGCGCAAAGCCGCTGGTAGTCAAAGAGGGTCGCGTTGAGTATAGGAACGTATGGTTCCATTATCCCAATGCTGCGCCAGATGACAATGGTGCAACGCCCTCTCAAGGAACCAAACGTCCCGTACTCCAAGATCTCAATATCACCATTGAGGCGGGCAAGACCTACGCGCTCGTGGGCCCATCGGGAGGAGGAAAGTCTACGACATGCGCGTTGCTCCCCCGTTTTTACGATGTCGATCAGGGCGCCATCACTATCGATAGGCAAGATGTTCGCCACGTAACCGTGGATTCGCTCCACCGCGCCATTGGTATCGTTCAGCAGGATGTTTACCTCTTTAACGGAACCATAGGAGAGAACATTGCCTATGGTCGTTCGGATGCCTCACAAGAGGAGATTGAGCAAGCGGCGCGCAACGCCAACATCCACGAATTCATTCAGTCTCTCCCAGATGGCTACAACACGGAGGTGGGAGAACGCGGAAGCCACCTCTCCGGGGGTCAAAAACAACGCATCGCCATCGCGCGCGTCTTTCTTAAAGACCCCGCCATTCTCGTTTTGGATGAGGCAACAAGCGCTCTCGATAACGAGTCGGAAGCAGCCGTGCAAGAGTCGCTGGCTCATCTCGCAAAAGACCGCACAACCCTCGTTATTGCCCATCGCCTCTCAACCATTAAAGACGCCGACGTTATTATCACCATCGCAGACGGAAAAGTGGCAGAAATAGGGACGCACGATGAGCTACTTAGGAAGAACGGAATCTACGCAAACTATTTCCGTATGCAGTTTGGGGATCGCGCTTAAAGCGACTTAACAACGAAGGGAAGCTCCAGACGCGAAGTTCTAGACCCAAGGAAAGCTCCAGACTTAAAAGACGCTCCACATATATGAAGGACCCAGGTGGGCGCGACCTGTCCTCCTGGGACCACCTCCGTCCTGCTACAATGGTTCAGCTTGCACTATCAATAACCAAGATATGAAGGTGCATCATGGCAGAAAAAAAAGATAAAAAACTGCAAAAATCAAAAACACAAAAATCACAAGCGCCCAAGACAAAGGCGCGGCAACCTAAAGTGCACAAGCCAAAGAAGGAAAAGGTCAAAAAGAAAAGCTCAAAGACTAAAGTCCTTAATGCCCACGAGGCAGAAGAGCTTTTCTCTAGGGTGGATGAGACGGGCCACATTGATTCATCGATGGCCAAAAAAGAAAAAAAGCGGCGCGCAAAAAAGGGCGCTGGCTTGAAAATTGATCCGCTTTCTGGCAAAGACCCCTCTGGTTCAAACGTTGGAACCGTTATTGCCAAGACGGCCGTTGCATTTGTTGTCATTATTCTTGTAACCATCACCGTTCTGCAAGTTGGTTGCGGCGCTGTTCGTCGTTTCACAACGGCCAATCTTTCTACCAACGTTACGGTTGAGTCCGTTGCGAGCGCTCTGCGAGGTGGAGTTGAGTGGGGTAGCGGCTTTACACAGTTTCCGGATGCTTTCACGGTTCAAGAAGCGGACGAAAATACGGGACGCATTGACGTTACTGTTGTGGACACCACAGCAGAAAACGAGCTCGATGCCATGGCTGGCTCTTATATCCAGGCCACAGCCTTCTCAACCAATGCTTTGCTCAACCCAAAAATCAACACAGTTATATATAGAGTGAACACCCACACAGATGGCTCGGGCCAAATTGAACACTCCCAGTTCTTTGGTTTTTTGTTGCCTACCGGGCCCATCAAGCATTTTATGACCTTTATTTTTACGAAGGTCACCACCGCAAACGGAGGCTTCAATATTGTCTGTACTATTACAGGCCTTGACGAAGAGACCACCCAAAAATTGCGCGATAAGATTTCGAGCCCACTTCCCTTTGTGAATTCAAATTCCGATAATGACTCTGCCAACAATACGCTCCCGGGTGACGACACTGCACCTACAAACGGAACCGCCGCAGGCTCCGGAAAAGATGCCAGCTCAACCACAGCGAGCAATGGAGCCAATACAGCCCCAGCGACAAGCGCTGGATTTGCACCTTCTGCTCCCACAACGAACACAGGAGCAACTTTATGAATCGTACTCTTCAAGAAACCCACCTTTGGGAACGCAAAGATTCCTATGAGCCGCGCATAGCCGCCGTTCACGACCTTTGTGGCTACGGGAAGTGCTCTCTTGGGGTGGCCATTCCCGTCCTGAGCGCTGCTGGTTGTGATGTGTGCCCCGTTCCTACGTCGCTTTTCTCGGCACATACGCTGTTCCCCACCTTTTATATGCACGATACAACCGACATGCTCAAACCGTATTTGGACGCATGGGTTGATGAAAAGGTAGGCATTGATGTGGTTTACTCCGGTTTCTTGGGAGCCCCGGAGCAGGTGACAAGCATCAAGCGACTCTACGATGAATACCCCAAAGCTCTGCGTATTTTGGACCCCGTGATGGGTGATGATGGTTGTATGTATCCCACCTATACGCCGGAGCTTTGTGAGGCCATGAAAGGCCTTGTGTCGCAAGCTCATCTTCTTCTTCCCAATTTGACAGAGGCGTCTATCCTTACGGGTGTGGATTACAAAGGTCAGGTCATCTCAGAGGCCGATGCCGAGAAACTCATCGACCTACTTCTTGATCAGGGCGCTCAGACGGTTGTCTTGAAGGGCATTGAGAAGGATGAGAACACTATCATCAATTACGTGAAGGCACAGAAGAGTTCACTTGAGCGGGTGGAGATTGAAAAGCTGCCTTATAAATTGCACGGCACCGGTGATCTCTTTGCAAGTGCAACACTTGCTGCCATTATGGCTGGCGCATCGATACTGGATGCAGTGCGCTTTTCATCGCGCTTTGTGGTAGACGCTATTAAGCTCACAATACAACAGCCCAACTACGAACTCAGGGGGGTTAGCTTCGAGCTCGTTCTTGGAGAAATTACCAATTTACTCAAGGCAAAAAAAGGATAGCCGCATTATGCACACCAAGAATGCAAGTACCGGAAAACACTTTGCCCCAACGAGCAAAGATGCAGGAGATATAAAAGATGCCGCCACATCTGAGCACACCGCACGTCCCAAAAAGAGGCGCGGAAAAGATATTCTTGCGGCCATTCTCGCCGTCGTTGGTATTGTTCTGCTTATTACGGGAGGGTGGCTCTGGTGGGACGCTCAGTCGCAATACAATTTTCAAGCGGAGACAAATGAAAAGCTCTCCGGCTATGCAAAGGTTTCCGATGATGGCTCTACGCCCCCACAAGTTGATTGGGCAAGACTCAAGGCCGTCAACGGCGATGTGTGCGCGTGGATTCAGGTACCAGGCACTCCGGTAAACTTTCCTGTATACAAAGGAGCTACGAACGATACCTATCTGCGTACTAACGCGTATGGCTCTTATTCCATAGGAGGCCAAGTCTTTCTCGATTCCGAAAATACGTCTGCGGGCCTTACGCAGGAACAGACAATAGCCTACGGTCATCATCTGAACGATGGATCCATGTTTGCCGCACTGGCAAAAATGGACGAACAGTCCTACTTTGATTCAATTAAGCGCGTTTGGTGGGTGGTGCCCATCGCTCATGATGACGGAACCTACGGGCAAGAAAATTTCCTCTGCGAACCGCTTTGTTGCTATAGGGTTTCGGGCGACGATAAAACCGTCCGAACTTTCCAGTGGTCCAGTCCGTCAGAGTTTCATTCTTACCTCTTGAACAAACTGAGCAGCGCAGAAACAAAAGCGGCAAACGCTGATGCGGAGATTCCCTCTATAGAGCATGTCCTTACGCTGGTTACCTGCAATTATACAGAGGGCGAGGGTCGCACCGTTATCGTCTGCAATCCCACGCAGCAAACCACTCAGGATACCGTGCAGTATTGATATGATTTGATTCACTTTTACAGGCCGTTGGAGTAAAATTTCTTCCGCTCTAAATGAACAGCTAAAGGGCCTGACCAGATTCTTACCAAGCGCTAACCAAAATCTAGTCAGGATAGTGCAACAGACAAAAAGAGGTGTTTTATGCAATCCAAATTGGCACACGCGGCAGAACGTAAGGCGTTTTCACTCGTTCTCGATCAAATCATCAACGCCGCAGCAGCAGAAGATCGTGCCGAGAAAATCGACAAAATGGTCAACATGGGCGCTAAGCTCTTAAAAGATACTGCCCCTGGCGCCGTTCGTGGTCTGCGTGCCGCACTCTATAAGGGCTCTAAATGGGAAGACTTCCTGTTCTCGCTTATCGACGAGGTTGATCACAACATTATTAAAACGTCTCTGTTGAACGGCGCGTACGAAGCGGCTTTCCGCGGCCTTCGTCAGTGCACGGAAAACGCAGAAAAGTACCAGTGCAACGTTCCCTGGATTGTGCTGTTTGACCCCACCACGGCCTGCAATAAGCAGTGCATAGGTTGCTGGTCGGCGGAGTATGGAGATCGCTTTAATCTCACATACGACGATATGGATAAGCTCATCACCGACGCAAAGGCCCTGGGCACGCATCTCTTTATGCTTACCGGAGGCGAACCGCTTATTCGTAAAAAGGACATTATTAAACTTGCCGAGAAGCATAACGACTGTGTCTTCAACATCTTCACCAACGCAAGCCTCATAGATCAGCCTTTCTGCGAAGACGTGCGCCGCGTTGGCAACATTGCCTTCTCCGTTTCCGTTGAGGGCTTTGAGGACTCAAACGACGGGCGTCGCGGCGAGGGTTCTTTCCAAGAAGTTATGGCAGCTTTTGACCTCATGAAGAAAAACGGCCTCCTCTACGGTACCTCTACGGCTTACACTACCAAGAATTACAAAACAGTTACCTCTGATGAATACCTCGATCTTCTCATCGAAAAGGGCTGCCGTTTTGCATGGTATTTTCACCTGATGCCCATAGGAGCTGGCGCCGGTACAGATCTCATGTGCACGCCAGAGGAGCGCGAGTACATGTTTAATCGTGTGCGTGAAATCCGCGGTATTACGGGTGGCAAGCCCATTTTTGCGATGGACTTCCAAAACGACGGTGAGTACGTTGGTGGCTGCATTGCCGGTGGCCGCGTGTTCTGCCACGTCAATGCAAATGGCGACGTAGAGCCTTGCGTTTTCATTCACTACTCTAATGCCAATATTCATGAGAACACCTGGCTGGAATGCTTACAACAACCGCTTTTCCAAAGCTATCGTAAACACTGGCCTTTTAACGACAATATGTTGCAGCCTTGCCCCATGCTGGAGAATCCAGAGATTCTTCCGGAGATGGTTCATGAGGCAGATGCTCCCTGTACAGACTTTGCGGCACCTGAGTCGGTGGACGATCTTTGCCGCCGCACAACTCCGTACGCTAAGACGTGGGAAGGAAAGGCGCAGGAGCTTTGGCTTGATGAGCACCCAACGGGCAAAAAAATCTTTGCCGACGAAATTTCCAACTTGGGCGTTGACGAAAAGGCAAAACTCATCGCCGAAGAGGACAAAAAGAAAGAAAACGTTTTTGAATAAGTGTTTTCTGAATCTCATCACTAAACCCATGAGCAAAATGCCGGAGTTTGCATGAGAGTAGGATTACTGACAAGTGGTGGCGATTGCCAAGCTCTCAACGCCACCATGCGTGCTATCGTGCAAACGCTTTCCTATCAAACGCACGAGCAAACGGAGTTCTATGGGTTTCTCGATGGGTATCACGGACTCGTTTGCAATCAGTACAAGCGTCTCACCAAGCAGGATCTTCTCGACGGCCTTATTCAGGGCGGCACTATCCTGGGGACAAGCAGGATGCCCTTTAAGCAAATTGATGAACCCATGGAAGACGGGACGCGCAAAGTCCCTGCCATGATTCAAACGTATCAGCAGCACAAGCTTGACTGTCTTTTTGTGCTGGGAGGCAATGGGTCTACTAAAACCGCAAACCGCCTTCGCGAGGAAGGCCTTAATATCATTGCGCTTCCCAAGACTATCGACAACGACACCTGGGGAACAGATCTTACGTTTGGCTTCACCTCGGCAATAGAAATTGTTACCCGCTACATTGACGACATTCGCACCACAGCCACGAGCCACGGCCGCGTTTTTGTCATTGAGGCCATGGGCCACAAGGTTGGCTGGATTCCTCTTTACGCCGGCATCGCCGGGGGCGCCGACGTCATTTTGATCCCAGAAATTCCCTATGACATGAAGCGCATTGTGGCCGCCATTGAACATGACCAGACTGAAGGCGAGCGCGCAAGCATTGTTCTTGTTGCAGAAGGCGCCCTTTCCAAGGCCGAGGCAAAGCTCACCAAGAAGGAGTACAAAGCGCTTCTTGCTAAGCGAGAGGAACCTTCCGTCGCCTACGTTATCGCGCGTGAACTTGAACGGCTCACAGACCGAGAAGTGCGCGTAGGGCTTCCCGGACATTCGCAGCGCGGAGGCGCACCAGATGCACAAGACCGTCTCTTTGCTACGCAATGCGGCATTGAAGCCGCGGAGGCAGCGCTGGAGGGAAAGTACGGCATCCTCGTTGCACAGAAAAAAGGCAAGATGTGCCGCGTTCCTCTTGACGAGGTTGCTGGCAAATTAAAGTATGTAAACCCCAAGGGAGAAATGGTTAAGGAAGCACGCTACATGGGTATTTCTTTTGGCGATGCTTAAGACGCCTTCCCCGAAAGGGCTTAACCCCGCCTGCTCAAAGGCACAAAACTAAGCTCACCCTGTTGGGCGAAACAACACTAAGAGAAAGGCATGCAATGTTGGAAGCACACGAAATTAAACCTAACGTCTATTGGGTTGGTGCACTCGACTGGAATGAACGTCTCTTCCACGGCTACACCACTGAGCGCGGTATCACATACAACGCCTACCTCATCATGGATGAGAAGGTCACCCTCATTGATACCGTGAAAGAGAAGTTCTCGCAAGACCTTTTAGCGCGTGTTTCTCAGGTGGTAGACCCAGCCAAGATTGATTACGTCATCTCCAACCACGTAGAGATGGACCACTCCGGAGCTCTTCCTGCCGTTGCTGCGGCCTGTAAAAATGCAACATTCCTTTGCACCACGAAGGCAAAAGAGGAATTTGCCCATCACTTCCAAGAAGCTGGCATTGATTTTCAAGCGGTAAAAACGGGCGACACCCTCAACATTGGCGAGCGCACGCTTACGTTTGTCGAGACACCCATGGTGCACTGGCCAGACAATATGGTCACCTACGATGAATTTGACAAGATTCTCTTCTCTAACGATGCATTTGGTCAGCATTTTGCCTCGTCTCAGCGCTTCGATGTTGACGTGGATCTCTGCGAGGTTATGAAACAAGCGCGCAAGTACTACGCCAACATTGTTCAGCCTTACGGCATGCAAGCTTCTAAGGCCCTTGAAGTTGTCAAGGGGCTCTCGTTGGAAATGATCGCTCCGTCTCACGGCATCATCTGGACCGAGCATATCCCTCAGATTCTCGAGGCTTATGCGCAATGGACTTCTAATAAAAAAGTAGACAAGGCAGCCATTATTTACGACTCCATGTGGGGTTCTACAGAAAAGATAGCAAAGGCAATTTGCGAAGGATTCATCCAAGCTGGACTTGATGCCCGTTATTTTGACATCAAAGCCACGCATGAGTCGGACATTGTGGCTTATACCCTGGATGCTAAATATATCGCGGTGGGTTCGCCAACCCTTAACATGAAGATGATGCCAAACATCGCCATGTTCCTTACCTATCAAAATGGCCTATCGCCCAGAAACGCCGACCGCGTAGGTCTTGCGTTTGGCTCGTATGGCTGGGCACCCGTTGGTCCCAACGCCGTGCAAAAAGAGCTGGAGGGTGCAGGCTACAAGCTTCCACAAGAGACCATTACGCTTAACTGGCGTCCCACCCAAGAAGATCTTGACACCATCCAAGAGAAGGCATTTCATCTGGCGCAAGCTCAGGAGTAAATGAGGAGAACGCTTGCGGGCGGCTCTTCTAGAAGCAATTCGTGGAAGATTCATTTTCTATAAAACCAGTGGCTCTCGTCCCCACAAGAGAGGGGGCCATTGGGCGCTTTGAGCTCTCTGTTCCAAGATTGCTGACAGTTCCTCAGCAATCACAAGATTTTCTCTCATGTTGCCGATTTGAGGCGCGCCCCCTTGGAAGCAAGTCATGGGAGCCCGTTTTGGATGTGCGGACGCTTAGGAGCGCATCCTCGGAACAAGAAAGCAAAGACGAAAAAACGGTGCTGGCGTTGGGTGCGCTCATGCTGCCCTTTAAGAACTGCTCGGTAGAAGTTCGCGCCTGCGTTCAATCGCCGTCTCTTGTTTCTGGTGCTGTCGCTGCCCCAACTCAAGCCTCTGACGCCGTCTCTGCCTCAGCCTCTGTGTCTGACGCAACCCCAGCCCCAGCCTCTGTCCAAGCCGTAGCTCAGTGCATCTTCCCCTATGTCCTTTCGTATGATTTCAACGCGGCAACCGAGCATCCCATCAACAACAAATATGCCGCCTGGTTCAAACAACACAGAGTAGGCAAAAAAGAATTAGAAAACCAAAGACGACATGCGCAAGAACTCGTTGGCCCCACTTTCAGTATCGTCGTACCGCTATACGAGACGCCACTCCCGTTTCTGCACGACGCCGTGCAATCCGTGCTTCAGCAAACCTATCCGGCGTGGGAGCTTGTTCTTGTCAACGCATCGCCTAACAATAAGGAGCTCACGGCGGCCGTTAACCATTATGCAACACAAGACACACGCATTACCGTTGTAGAGATGGCGTCAAATGAAGGGATCGTAGGTAATACCAATCGCGGTATTCAAAAGGCTACGGGAGATTTCATTGCCTTCATGGATCACGACGATATGTTGGAACCCAACATTCTTTATGAATATGCGCGTGCCATCCAAGCAGAGCCTACGTGTGATTTTCTCTATTGTGACGAGGATCTCTTTGATAGCCCCGGCCACTATTTTGACCCGCTCTTTAAGCCGGATTTCAACATAGACCTGTTGCGTACACATAACTATGTCACCCACATGTATGCCATTCGTACAGCGCTTCTAAGATCTCTTGAGCTGCCGAGCAAGGAGATGGAGGGGGCGCAGGACTACGACCTCACCTTCAAGGCTACCGAGAAAGCCCGTCATATCGTTCATATTCCACACGTGCTCTATCACTGGCGCGCTCACGAAAAATCAACGAACATCGTGCCAGGAAGCAAGCCGTATGCAGAGGAAGCGGGCAAAAAAGCAATTCAAGCACATCTCGACCGTGTCTATCCTGGTTGCACAGTGCAAACTGGAGAGCTCACCAATACGTACACCGTGTCCTATCCCGTCACGGGCAACCCTCTAGTTTCCATCATCATCCCTACAAGGGATCAGGCGGGTGCCCTCAAGCGCTGCGTGACTTCCGTTTTAGACAACGCAGGCTACGAGCAGTTTGAAATCGTCATTGTCGAGAACGGCTCCACGCAAGAAGAGACATTTGCTCTTTATGAAGAGCTGCAAAATCAAGACGGTCGTATCAAGGTTGTAAGTTTTAGCCAGCAAGATCCTCAACAATTCAACTACTCGGCGCTCATAAACTTTGGAGCCAAGAAGTCAAAAGGTGAGTACCTTCTTTTTCTCAATAACGACGTGCAGGCCATCACGAAAGGTTTTCTAAGAATCCTCCTTGGTTTTGCGCTGCGCCCTGACGTAGGCGTTGTGGGTGCAAAGCTTCTCTTTCCCGACGAGACCATTCAGCATGCAGGCGTAGGTATCCAGTTTTCAAACAAAGAGACCGAGCCCGCCTTCCACCTCTTTGCGCATCTGCCCCGCGGGACACACGGCTATCACGATCGCGCTATCAAAACACAAGACTATTCTGCTGTTACCGGCGCTTGCCAGATGACCCCACGTTCAACGTTTGAGCGCGTTGGCGGCTACGATGAGTCTTATGCCGTTGCATTCAACGACGTCGATTATTGCCTGAAGGTTATAGAACAAGGAGAACTTGTGGTCTATTGCGCCCAGGTGGAATGTTTTCATGATGAATCGCTCTCACGCGGCAAGGACAGTCTTCAAGATGATAAGAGAGCGCGCGCTTCACAAGAGAGCGCACTTTTGCAAGAGCGCTGGGGTGCTCACTACAAAAAGGGCGACCCGCATCTCAATCCCAATTACGCCCCAACGAGTCCATACCTCAAACCGGTTTATAGCTATTCGCCAGAGGTGCTTTTAGCTTACGCAAAGCGAATTTTGCATCGTGTGTTGATAAGGATACAAGGCGTTTTAAAAAAGCGATAAAATGAAGCAACCAGTTTCCTGCAATATGAACAGATATGTTCAGGGATAAACGTTTTGAAGTGACTAGAGCGATCACGAGCAGGACAAACTCACCAAAGGTAATAAAGAGATATAAGACCCAATATGGACCTTACCGCTGAAATAGCAATTTCCATCATCGTAACTGTCATTCTAACCATCGTGAATGGATTCTTCTCCATGAGCGAAATGGCACTCGTTAATGTGCGACGCCCCCTCCTAGAACACGATGCAGAAGACGGCGATAAGCGCGCCAAGATTGCGCTGGAAGTGTCGGGCGATTCCGGCGATCTTCTTGCAGCCATCCAGGTTGCCATTACGCTCGTTGGATTTTTTTCCTCGGCAGTTGCTGCAACTAACTTGTCGGCCCCCTTCGCCGGATGGATGGAATCACTTGGCATGCCATCAGCGGTTGCCGCACCTCTTGCCCCCACCATCATCACGCTTCTCGTTTCCTATTTCACCATCGTTATTGGCGAGCTCGTCCCTAAGCGCATGGCCCTCGCCGATGCCGAGAACGTCTCTAAGCGCGTGGCGGGGTTCCTCAAAGGCTTTTCGCTTGTGGTGAAGCCACTCGTTTGGTTAACGGCAAAGAGCGCAAACGGCATTAGCCGCGTGCTGCACATAAAAAGCCCCGACGACCGTGATAGTTTCTCGGAAGAAGAGATCCGCTACATGGTGAGCGACGCCGATGAGCTGACGGATGAAGAAAAATCCATGATCCACGACATCTTTGATCTTAACGATACGGTGGCGCGCGAGGTCATGGTACCGCGCGTAGACATGACGGCCATGGAGGATACCTCATCAGCGCGCGAAGTTCTGGAGACGATGCGCTCCACGGGTTACAGTCGTATTCCCATCTACCATGAAGAGGTTGATCACATCATTGGCGTTGCGCATATTAAAGATCTCATTACCCCCATTGTTGATGAGGATGCGGGCGCAAAGTCGGTTGTTGTCTTTATGCGCGAGGCCACGTTTGTTCCTGAGACCAAAGCAATCATGGCGCTTCTTCAGGAGATGCAAACGTCCCACGATCAAATGGTGGTTGTTGTTGACGAATATGGTGGTACAGCGGGCGTCTTGACGGTGGAGGATATTGTAGAAGAAGTGGTGGGAGAGATTGAGGACGAATTTGATCCGGACAATAAATACCTTACGCAGCTTTCTTCGCGCGAGTGGCTTGTTGACGGTCGCTTTCCCATTGATGATGCCATCGAGCTGGGCTGGCCCATTACTGATTCGGATGCGTATGAGACTGTTGCCGGCTTTATTTTAGATTTAGGTGACGGCGTTCCTAGCGTGGGTGCTGTCTTTGATGTGGATGGCTGGCTCTTTAGGGTGCAGTCAATGCGTGGTCGCCGGATTGCTCTTATGCGCGTTTTTGCGCCGGAGCACTCTACGGTACAGAACAAGGCGGCAAAAGCGGACGATGAGCAAAAACCTGCTTCAACCAATCAAGAGAGCACGGAAGAAAACGCTCGCAAGGCGTAAAGAAGCGCAACGAAGAACAACGAAGCGCAAAGAAGTGCAAAGAACCTTAAAAAGGCGTACATATTCGTAAAGAAGCGTAAAGAACGGCAAACGTTACTATGAGCACTTCATCTCCTACAGATTCCAACAGAGACTTTAAGCAGGCATCCAATACCGGCTCGCATCAAGACACCAAGGAAGCACCTACTCTTGATTTTAAGCTCTGCAATATATTGTTGGAGCCGCTTTCCTGCTTTGCCAATTACCCGCAACTACTCTATAGGCTTGGAGCCCCTACAGAAGAAGCGCCCCCCTCTTCTGCCGCTTATGACAAACAGCACCAAGGTTTGAACATTTCCGGGAACATCGATTTCCTTACCTACTTCAACGCATTTTCTACTTCAAAATGGAAGCGCTATACCAATTTGCAGAGCGCCTTTCTCCACGTAGAACTAGAAGCCGTAAAGGGAGATGCAAAGGGCGAGCTACAACTTGTTGGTGTTGATGAGGATGCAGTCTCCGCAGATTGGGTGCCGCATTTCAATTTGCACAACGATGACTCCGCCATTAAGCAAGACATATCTATCCACTCAATAGGAGAAGCGCATTCCTTTGACGCTTCAAAAACTCCTGTGGTTTTTGATGTGGAGATCCCGTTTGGCACCATGCTTCTTGCTTCCTTCAAGCTTACGCTTGCCAAAAACAACTCCGTGCGCATTAAAAATGCCTACTACTACGCGCGGGTTGCCCCGCAGGACATAAGGCCCATCAAACTCGCCATTGCCACTACTACGTTCAACAATGAAAACTATATCGCTCCCAACATTGAGCTCTTCAAGAAGGAGATAGCTGCAAAAGATGAGCCTATCTCGCGCGCGTCCCACCTATTTGTTGTAGACAACGGACGCACGCTCGTGCCTCAAGAGTACGAGACAGACGCCGTAAGCATCATCCCCAACGCCAACGTGGGCGGATCCGGTGGCTTTGCGCGCGGCATGATGGCGGCTCTGGAGAAGGGTGACTTTACGCACGTTCTTTTGATGGACGATGATGTTTCCATTCAGCCAGAGAGCTTTTTGCGCACCTTCAATCTCCTCTCGCTTGCTCGAGACACCTACGCCGATGCGTGCGTCAACGGAGCCATGTTTACCATTGAGACGCCCAACATGCAGTTTGAGGACGTATCGCAAGTAGGTCCAGACGGTCAGTATGCGCGCATTAAGGGCAACCTTTACATGGATCACCTGGCCGATATCGCCGTGAACGAAAAAGTGATGGTGGAGCGCTCTAACACCTATGGGGCCTGGTGGTTTTCGTGTATTCCTGTGGCAAAAATTGCCAAACACGGTCTGCCGCTCCCCCTCTTCGTGCGCCTTGACGATGTGGAGTACGGCCTCCGCATTGACGCTCGCTACATGACGATGAATGGCATTTGCGTGTGGCACGCAGGTTTTGGCGACCGCTTCCGCGCAAGCGTTGACGTCTATCAGTATCTACGAAACTACCTCGCCGTCATGGCCCTAGATAACCTCCCTTACGACAAGCTCTTCATGTTGCGCACTCGACGATCCATGCAGCTCTATCTGCGCATGATGGCATACGATACCGCAGAATTAATGCTCCAGGCCTTGGAGGACTACCTTAAAGGCCCTCAGTTCTTCGAGAAGCCTCAGGGCGAGAAGATCATGAAGGAAAATGGCGCGCGCAATGAGAAACTTGAACGCCTCTCAGATGCGCTTTGCACCGCAGCAGCGGAGCATCCAGATTACGCCGCACCCCTCAACGCATTTGAGATCGACCCCGTTATGCTTAAGGAAAACGTATACGTCCCGTTCTGGCTGAAGCTTTGGCGTACGCTTCCCTATGATCGCCATCTACTCCCATCCTTCCTTCTGAGAAAGAAACCTGCCACCATCTATTACGGTGGTTTTACGCTTCCTTCTCTTGCCTTGGTTGGGACCTCCATTCTGGTGGCTGCCGATAGAGGCGGCACACAAGCCCACGTGCGCATTATGGACAAGAAACGCTATAAGAGCATTAAGCGTAGGTGGAAAAAGGCGCTTAAACAATATAAGAGAACATATTCAGAGCTTCGATCTCAGTATCAACAGGCACGCCCCAACTTTACAAGCGAGGCCTTTTGGAAAGAATACTTAAACTGTGCGCTTCAAGGGACCCCGCATCCTCAGAGTGATAAGCAAAATGATGAATTCTAAAAAACATAAAATCGCGGTGTTTGATTTTGACGGCACGCTCATCAATGCCCAGTCCGGTACCGAGTTTGCCAAGTTCCTTTTCTTCCATCACTATATTGGCGCCTGGACAGTTACCCGCATTATATGGTGGGGCCTGCGCTATACCCTTCATCTTCCGCACGATCAAAATGCTGTGCGCAAAATATTCATCAAGGGACTTTCAAAGCGCTATACCAAGGACGAGGTGTGGGAAATGATGCAGGATTTCCACACCGAAAGGCTGAAACGCCGCTATAGAGCATTGGGCCTTAAAAAAGTAAAAGAGATGAAGGAAAAGGGCTACACGTGCCTCCTTGCCTCTGCTACGTTTGAAGGCGTTGCCCATGCCGCGTGCACGTATGCAGGCCTGGATGCTTATGTAGCAACCAAACTGGAGGAGAATGAGTTTGGGCACTACACGGGAGGCGTCGTAGGCGATGTTGTTGAGGGTCCCGGTAAGCTTGCAGCCATAATAGCCTGGGCCGATAAAACCTACGGACCCCATGCCTGGGAAATAGAGTACGCTTTTGGCGACCACCATTCTGACAGAGAACTGCTTGGCGCCGCACACCACCCCGTAGCGGTGAATCCAGGACAGGTTCTCAAAAAGACTGCCAAGAAATACGGGTGGCCTATTGTGGCGTGGCGCTAGGACGTAGCACCAGGATGTCAAAGAGAGTGCCTCGTACATCATCTTCTCAGAATCGCCATGCCTCCCAAGCGATGACCGCTTTCCAAGAGAAAGTTTGGCGGGAAGGTGCGCGTCTCTACCGGGACTTACCGTGGCGCCGTACAACCAATCCTTATCACGTTTTTGTTTCTGAAGTTATGCTGCAGCAAACGCAAGTTGTGCGCGTTGAGAAGCATTGGAACTCCTGGATTGAGCGCTTCCCGGTCCTGGATGCTCTTGCGGAAGCGCCCCTGGCGGATGTTTTAGCAACGTGGCAAGGGATGGGGTATAACCGTCGAGCCATTGCGCTCCAACAAGCAGCTCAAATGGTAGTAAGCCACTATGGGGGATGCTTTCCTCAAACCACAGGAGAACTCATCAAGCTTCCAGGCGTTGGTGCAGCAACTGCGGCGGGCCTTCGCGCCTTTGCCTTCAACTTGCCCTCTCTCTACCTTGAGACCAATGTACGCACCGTTTTCCTACACGAATTCTTCCCCGATGCTGTGGGCGTGCCAGACGGAGAACTTTTGCCATTGCTGGCAGAAGCATGCCCTGGCTACCGGGGCTCGTCTGATGCCCCGGAGCCACTTTATAGCTCATCCGAGCCCCATACCCATACCTCCGTTGCCCACGCTCAATCCTCCGTGGCGCCTAGCTCCTTGGCCAACGGGGCGTTGCGCGGGGGAATCGTGCAGGAACATGAGAAGGCCTTGCAGGCAGAGTCAAAGGGACCGCGCGCGTGGTATTACGCGCTCTTGGACTATGGCGCTTACCTCAAAAAAACGGTCCCCAATCCATCGCGCCGCTCCAAATCTCACACCAAGCAATCCGCCTACGAGGGGTCTCGCCGACAAAAACGCGCGGAGCTCATTCGCCTCCTTCTTGCCGCGCAAGAACTTACGTTAGATGAGCTCACGGAAGAGCTCTCAAGTCATGAGAAAAAGGAAGGGCGCCCAGGAGTGGACACCCCGTTAGTGCAGTCAATTATGGAAGACTTGGAACAAGAAGGGTTCTGCGTCTCAGCGGACGGAACCTGGTTCATTCCTTCCTAGACGGAGTGTTCTCTGTTCTTCGCGGCCGGAACCTCTGTTACTCTTCGTTCATTCCTTCCTAGCCGGAGTGTTCTCCGTTCGTCTCAGCCAGAACTGCCGATGCTCCTTTTCGGCTCCCTTTTAGCCAGAGACAGATTGCTTAGTGATCCGACATATCAAAGCGGTTCAGCATCAACATAGAGCGCTTGAAGAGCGCACCTGCCAAAATGCTCTGCATTCCTGCATGAGCTTTCTTGCAAAATGCCTCATTAGCCGCTTCAAGATCTGCCTGTGATACAGTTTTCTGAGCATCAATCGTGGCGATGTGGCGCAGCCCCTCTGCAATCATTTCCTGTGAAAAGTTGTTTATGGCGTCTATGTTTTTGTAGTACTCAGGATCGGCGAGGCCCGCCACAATGCGGACTTGCCAATAGAGTGTATGCGTATCGATGTCCATGGGTGTTTTAAGGTAGGCGGGAACCTTGCCCACATTGGTAAAGACAGGCACGAAGGTGCCAAACGGTACGCTTCCCATGGCCACCCAAAGAATATCCTTTGCAGCTCCCTTTGCATTGCCGCGCACTTGCAAAAGCCCGCAGAACGATGTGCGATTAATGCCAACCGGGCGATAGAGTCGGCGAGAGTTTTGATCTCCTTGCGAGCCGTAAGGATCGAAGGGCGTGTTTTGGTAGTGCGACGCCATGACGGTGCGGATATCCTCAATATGGATGCGGGATTCCGGCGTGCGACACCAGGGGAGATCGGGGCACTGTGCCGGGTACTCAGGAATGTCCGAGAAATAGTCGTTAGAGGGATTAAGGAGGGACATTCCGTACCAAACGCGAGGCGTGTTGTAAACGCGATCGCGCCAGGTGTCTGATCCAAAGTTCTTGCGTGGATTAAAGACGGCCGGAATGCCTTTGTAGAGCGCAGCTTTTCCGGCTTTACCACTTTTACGGGCAGGCAATACATCGCCATGAGTGTCCTCAGCGCCAACGGCCGGAACGAGATGATTTGCTTTCATCCAATCCACCAAGTCTGCACTGCACATAAAGTTCTTTTGCGCGCCATAAGCGTCTTTAAGATCAAAGTAGTCAAGCGAGAGTTGGTTAGCAATGATGCAGTAGGTGTCATCGGGGACACGACGGGCAATCCAATGGTGACCACCAAGCGTTTCAACCCACCAAATCTCCTTCTCGTCTGCAAATCCTACGCCGTTACTCTCGTACGTTCCGTATTGTTCCAAGAGCTTACCCATGCGCACAACGCCTTCGCGAGCAGTCTTGATATAGGGGAGTATAAGATTGACGTAGTCCTCTTCGCCAATACCGCCGGGCACTGCTTTTACACTTCCGTGCGCAGGCTGATATTCCACAAATGGGTCTGCGCCCAAGACAGCGGCGTTGGTGGTAATGGTCTCCGTGGCCGTCATGGCAACGCTTGCTTCATTGATGCCCGCTTCGCCCCAGATACCTTCCGGGCGTTTGTCGGAGCGGGGAACATAGGTGCAGCGAAGCCCTGTTGCAGGGAGCTTTATTTCACACTTGGTTTGAACGCTTTTGTATATGCGGGGGAGTTTTGCGGGGTCGAGTACCTCAACCTCCACCGGATCAAACTGGCCGTCTGGCGCGTCGTCAGTTCTGGCCATCATGGTTGAGCCGTCGTAACTTGCGTTTTTTCCCACTAAAATGGTTGTGCAGCCCATGGGTTGCCCTTTCTGTTGGTTTTGAAGTTCCGTGTTTTATCATACGCTAGAATCCAGCGCCCGTTCATATAATTAGCATTTGCGTCCATCTTTTATCAAAAGAGTTATAAGAACCCGCATCCCTGGGATCGTGCATAGAAGATGCCTCACCTTACTTAAGTTCGTTCTTAATCACACCTTTTTGAAAACCAGCCAAAGTGTGTGGAGAATGAGGTTCAAATTGCCTCAGGACGCAATTGCGGATTTTTTGCAAAAACCCTTGAAAAGTAGGGGGGGGCGCTATCCTTAGACCCTGCAAAATTGGACAGGTTTGTCTGTTTTGCCTTTGGAACCAATATGAGGAGATTACATGAGTTCAGGTAGCACTGCGTTTATTCAGAACGTTAGCCGTCGTTTTACATTGCTAAGACGAAAATTCCAAAAGCACAAAAGTCACCAAAGAATCACAAGAAGCTCTCTGGGGACCTCGCTTGTTGTAGCCTTGAGCTCTCTTCTCATGGTGGCAACCACCTTCTCTACACCAGCCCTTGCTCAGGCAAAAGACAAGCTGGAGCAGCTCAACACCAAGCCTCTTACAGAGGCAGTGACCGGAGCCGTAGCAGGGGCCGTAAGCACTGTAGGCGATGCTGCCCTTGGTGTGTTTGATGGTATTGTCCACGCAGTGCAAGAAGGAGCTTCCCAACTTGCAAACTATGTACCTGAAGAAGATATAGCTTCCTTCTCAGCTGTGGGCACAAACGCCACAGGTGACGGCACTCAAGTCGCGGACGTCTCTCAAAACGCCCTAGCTCCCTACGTTGTTAAATCTACTCAAGGTTCAGACGTTATCCTTACCTTTCAATATAGCGAGCAACCATCAGGTACTCAGGGCAGCGACTGGTGGGAGATAGAAGAGGTGTATGACGGGCAACCCGGGTGGAGCTCCACTTCTGTCACAAAGGTCGTTATTGATCAGAGCTTCAATGGTTTTAAACCAACGAGCACGGCATACTGGTTTTACGGTTTAGAGAATTTGACAGATATCGAAGGTCTTTCCAACCTGGATACGAGCGCAGTTACCAATACGAGAAACATGTTTTACTATTGTTTGAAACTCACTCAGGTAGATGTTTCGAGCTTCATTATAAGCCCAAGCGTACACATGGGCGCCATGTTCTACTATTGCCGCTCGCTTACCTCCCTTAACTTGTCGCATTTTTCAACGAACAGCGGCAGCACCATGCGCCTGATGTTCTACCGTTGCGAAGCGCTCAAAACGCTCATACTGCCCAAGACCTTCACCATGACAGAGGGGACAGGGCTTGCAGGACTTGATAGCTCCACTGAATCCTTCTGGATCTCTAGCATGAGCAACGCGGTGTCTTACAATACCACTGAGGCCGAGGCGATAATTAACTTCAATACGGTCTTGGGAGACCTGCCCGAGGGCGGATCACAGACCTTCACCAAGGCTAGTTTGCGCCTTACCTATGATGCTAATGGCGGTCAGTTTGGTACAGCAACGCCTGCCGTGACAGAGGCCTATCTCTACGGCAACGAAAATGACGTTATCAGCAAAACCGGTGATGGTGCATTTGATAATACGCCCATCCCAACAAGGACTGGCTATGGCTACAAGGGCTATGCTGCCACCGATACAGCCACCACACCAGATACGCCTACGAAGTTTCCGAATGCATCCACAACCTATTATGCTGTATGGGGAGAACCAGAGAACCACCCCTACGTCGTTAAAAGCACAGACGGCGCAACCCTTACCTTCACCTACGGCGCACAGCCCGCAGGTACTGAAGGCACCGACTGGTGGGAGATAGCAGAATCCTACGGTTCAACTCCTGGATGGAGCTCTGAAGCAATCACAAAGGTGATTATCGACCAGAGCTTCAAATCCTATAAACCTACCAAAACAGAGTTTTGGTTCGATAGTTTATACAATACTTTAACAATTGAGGGTCTTGCCAATATTGATACGAGCTCGGTCGAGAGTATGAGCGCAATGTTTTCTGGTTGCACTGCTCTTACCTCTCTAGATGGGCTTTCTCAGTGGAACGTATCGAGTGTAACCGATATGAGTAACATGTTCTGTGTCTGCCTTGAGCTTACCTCACTCGATGAGCTGTCTGGATGGAATGTGTCGCATGTGCAAACCATGCGCGGTATGTTCATGCAGTGCAAGGGCCTTATTTCACTTGATGCACTGTCCTCGTGGAACGTATCCGGCCTCGAGGGCCAATCGTGTATGATGTGGATGTTCCTGTCTTGCGACCATCTTGAATCCATAGATGGTCTTGCCAAGTG